>JAFXMZ010000027.1 GCA_017529925.1 Clostridiales bacterium | reverse complement strand
TCCCGTTTTTGCTATAGTCAGACTGTAATGTTAGGATGTTTTTCACACAATTATTCTAACAATAAATGGGCCCTTCGGGACCCATTTTCTTTTGCAAAATTAAAGGGCTATCTCAATTTAGTTTTGAGACAGCCCCTTTTTTGTTCTGGTGCTTGAGTGAAGCGGGCCATTTTCGAGGTGATCCATTGACGGATGAGAATGATTAATAATGAATACTTGAAAATGGACTCAATCTTGGACTCAATTGAGGGGAATTGAGTCCGTTTTTGAGTCCATTTTGTAGTTTGAACTCAATCTTGGACTCAATCGAGGGGAATTGAGTCCGTTTTTGAGTCCAATATCAAGGAGGGGGATCAGGCTTTGGACAGTCACAGACGCTATCAAATACAAGTTCTCAGCAGAGTTTGTTGATCGGGCAGTAAGGCACACTTCAGGGATAATTGAACAAAAAACCACCAAAACAATCACAAATACGCTTGATTTTTTGGTTGCTTTTACAAGTGGATAATGGGGAAAGCAATGTTATCATTTAATTGTGATAAGGATATTGCCGTCCTCGTCACGCTCATAAATTTTTTGCCCGAATTTTATGTTGTTTTTAAAAAGGACCGCCTTTCATCGAAGACGGTCCTTTATTACTACCTGATCACGGGGAGGAGAGGTATATCACAGCGGTATGTCAAGGACTGAGACCTGCGGCAGGCATAAAAACCTCATCGGAAGGCGCACGCAGCCGATCCCGTCGGAGATATGAAGACATTTCCCGTTTATGATGTGAGTGCCCGTGATGACCTTCTGCCGGGGGAGATCATCCTTGCGAAGGACTGTGAATTCGATGCCGAACGGCGTCCTGATCTGGCCTCTGTGGATATGACCCGAGATGATGTAGTCGCAGGTGTCGGTATCCTTCATATGGAGGACAACGTCAGGGTTATGTGCGATCAGGATCTTGCGGGATACTGCCTGTCCTTCGGGGAGCGCGGGTACGTCATACCAGACGCGGCATTCCCTTCCCGAGTCCCTCACGCCTGCCAAGGCGAAAGGGATACTCCCGTCTTTGGACTCCAGTATCGTACAGTCGCCATGGAGCCACCTTATGTCATATCCTTCAAGCTCAGAAGCGGGGATCATGACATCATGGTTGCCCGTGACACCGTAAAAGGGGATACCGAGCCTCTTTAAGGCCTCTGCTACTTTGGAGAGGTAATCTTTGCCTTTCTCATGCTTCAGAGGGTTATTGATGATGTCTCCGCCGAATACTACGGCATCGAGAGGGCGTGCTTTGTGTTCCTTCTCGATAACGGCGATAAGACGGGCCGGGCTGATGAAGCAGAATTCGGCATGAAGATCAGAGAAAAAGAAGATCCTGGCCGATCCCCGCGGGACGCCCGTGCCGGCGGCGCATTCGTTTCCGCCGTTTCCGCCGTTTCCGTCAACCGGAGGCAGGACCTCGCGGCGGACCGTCAGTATGTGCGGCTCGACAAATGTCCATATCAGCAGGATCACGCCCAGGGCGAGTATTATTGTAAGCACCGTATCAATGATGATATTTCCAAACATGAGACTATTATACCATCACGAAAAGGAGGGAAAAGAAACCCTCTAAAAAAACAGATTGTCTAATTCGCGATTCATTGTATAATATACTTATTATATTAAAACATGGGATCGGAGGATATTTATATGCCCAAGACAGAGATCAAATCTGAGATTGTTAAGCATATCGGAATTCTTACCACGAACAAGACCGGCTGGAACAGAGAGGTCAATATCGTAAGATGGAACGAGGGTAAGCCGAAGCTCGATATTCGTGACTGGGGCCCCAACCATGAGAAGGTTGGTAAGGGACTTTCGCTCAACAGCGAGGAAGTCGCACTTCTTAAGGAACTTCTTGCAGACTACGATCCTTACGAGATCGAGGGCTGATCCGCTTGAGAAGCGAAGAACGCGCCGGTATAGTCTTTATAGCTTTGCTAGTGCTTTGGGGGACTCTGGTTACAGAGCCCTTCCGTATTTTTGCGGATCTTTTATATGAAGGAGCGTGCGGTCTCGTTAAGGTAACGGGACTTTCGGCTGAAGGGATGATCGGCAATACGCTGGTCATAATCCTTCTGGCAGCCGTCACGGTCCTTCTTATGCTCTTTTCGAGAGGAAGGAGCGTTATATACCTTCCGTGTCTTATCACGGCGGTATGTCTCATCATCGAGATCGTCAGGGTGGCGATTTCCCACAAGACGGCGGATTCGGTTACGGTATCGCTGACCGTTTTTGCCGCACTTATCTTTATAATGCATCTGTTCAGAGCTGAGACGGTCCTGACATGGGCAGCGGACATATACATAATATCGCTCCCGGTCCTTCTTTTTACCGGACTCGTTATCATGCCGCTCGCATCGAAAGGCGGCGCCATTAAGAAGATCCTCTATGCTTCGAGATATCAGTCATGCGATCTTGCGTCGGTATATAATGACCTGCTGGCTCTTCCTGCGATCGTATGGGGGATAGCCGCATTTATCCTGGCGGGTCTTCCGGTCGTTTACTATTCTTTTTACAGGAGGAAGGGATAATATGCATCAGCAGAGTATCTTCGACGATCTGTCATCTGTTTCGAATGAATATGATGAGCTCGTAAAGACGATGAACTATCACTGCGACCGTTATTATAACGATGACGAGCCGGAGATCTCCGATTATGAATACGATCAGATGAACCTGAGGCTCAAGGAGATAGAGAAGGAGCATCCCGAACTCGTGAGAGCTGATTCGCCCTCGAGGAGAGTCGGCTGGAAGGCCGAGAAGGGTGTTCTCGTCAAGCATGACGTTCCCATGCTGAGCCTTCAGGACGTCTTTTCGAAGGAAGAGGTAATCCATTTTGTCGATTCGGTTAGGGAAGAACTCGGCGGTGATCCGGAATTCCTGGTCGAGACAAAGATCGATGGACTTTCGATGGCCCTGCGCTATGAGAACGGAAAGCTGACAACGGCGGTAACAAGAGGCGACGGTATTACGGAGGGCGAGGATGTCACGAAGAATGCCATGGCCATAAAAGACGTCGTAAGGAGCCTCAGGGAGCCCGTGGAATATCTCGAGATAAGAGGCGAGGTCTACATGACGAGGGAGGCTTTCGAGGCGGTTAATAAGGAAGCTGAGGAGAGCGGGACCAAGACCTTTGCAAATCCGAGGAACTGCGCAGCGGGAACCCTCCGTCAGATAGATTCGAGGATCACTAAGAAGAGAGATCTTTCGCTCTTTATATTCAATGTCCAGAAGACGACCGGCATCGAGTTCAGAACCCATTCCGAAGGCTATGAATACCTGAAGAGGAACGGCATACGTGTCATCGACCTTTACTATAAATGCAGGACAAGTGAAGAGGTCTGGGACGCGATACAGAAGATCGGTCAGGCAAGGGGAGACCTTGCGTACGATATCGACGGAGCCGTAGTCAAGCTCAACAACATAGCTGACAGGGAGAAGCTCGGCAATACGATCAAGTTCCCGAAGTGGGCTGTTGCATATAAATATCCTCCCGAGGAGAAGGAGACAAAGCTCATCGATATCGAGCTCGGGACCGGAAGGACGGGAAGGGTGACGCCCGTTGCAGTATTCGAACCCGTTTTCCTGTGCGGCACGACAGTATCGCGAGCGACACTCCACAACCAGGGCTTTATCGATGAGCTCGGTATAGGTATAGGCGATACGGTCGTCGTTTATAAATCGGGCGAGATCATCCCGAAGATCAAGTGCGTCAATAAGGATAAGAGACCTGAAGGATGGAAGCCGTATAAGATCCCCGAATACTGTCCCGTCTGCGGGCACAGGCTCGTCAGGGAGGAAGACGCGGCAGATCTGAAGTGCATCAATCTGATGTGCCCCGGCACGATCGTGAACAGGATAGTCAATTTCGTTGCAAGGGACTCCATGAACATAAAAGGGTTCGGCTATGAATATATCCGCGAGCTGACGAGGCTCGGCTATATAAAGGATATCTCGGATATCTTTACGCTCCGCTCCAAAAGGGATGAACTGATAGAGAAGGGCATCCTCGGGCGCGAGAAGAATACAGACAAACTGCTGTCAGCCATAGATGAAGCCAGAGAGAATACCCCCGTGGATAAGGTGCTCGCAGGTCTCGGGATCCCCGGGGTCGGCAAGGCGACGGCTAAGTCACTGGTCAGGGCATTCCCTTCGATAGACAGCCTCATAGCCGCCTCTCCCGAAGAGCTCGAGAGCGTGAGGGACCTGGGAAAGATCTCCGCTGAAGCGATCAGGAAGTTCTTTGATGACGAGGGCAACAGGGCTCTGATCGAAAGGCTCAGGGAAGAAGGCCTTAACTTTGAAGCAGAGCAGACAGAGACGGGAAGCGCGCTCGCCGGCCTTTCGATATGCATAACGGGAACACTTCCCACGCTGTCGAGGGACGAGGCTTCGGATCTTATAGAGAGGAACGGAGGCAAGGCTGTTTCGTCCGTCTCGAAAAGGACATCCTTCCTTCTAGAGGGAGAAGCCGCCGGCAGTAAATCCGTAAAGGCAAGGGAACTCGGGATACCGGTCATCTCGGAGGAGGATCTCCTGAAGATGATAGGAGAAGATAAATAAGGGGAAGGAAGGGCAGATCTTATGAATGATTCGATAAAGAAAGTACAGATCAGGAATGCGATCCGGGGAATGAGGACCCTTCTTTCGCCGGAGCAGATAAAGGAAGCGGACAGGCTCCTTGCAGAGCAGTTCATTGAGGTCGCAGATAAGGACCTGAGGAAGATGATCGCTTCGGCCGAATGCATCGCTCTTTACAAGGCTGTCAACGGAGAACTGCCCTGTGACGGGATAGCGGATTTCTTTTTAAGGAACAACAGGACTATATGCTATCCGAGGGTCAAGGGAGACACGATGGATTTCTACGAGATCAAAGATCCCGATAAGGATTTCGAGAAGGGAACATATGGTATCCCCGAACCAAAGTCAGGTATGAGAAAGATATATCCTTCCGATATAGACCTTATGATAGTTCCTGCCGTAGCTTATAATGAAGAGGGGATGAGACTCGGCCAGGGCGGAGGCTACTATGACAGGTTCCTGAATGCATGCGATAAAGCGGGCAAGGTGCCTTTCACCGTCGGAGTCTGCTATGACTTCCAGATGTACTCCGCGCTTCCTGTCGAGAAACATGACCGTCCTGTCGATTCGATAATGTGCGTATTTACGGGAGAGAATATGAAATGAAATACTATTTTGCCAATCTTGCGGTACATCTCTTAATAACGATCATTCTGATAATCCTCATCGTGATCACGACGAACAGGAACAGGAAGAGGAAGACAAAGCATACGCTCACATATTTCCTTCCGTTCATGCTTACCGCGGTTACGATCTTTCATGCATATACATGTACGGCTCCCAGGCTTCTCGACATAAAGGGGATCCTTGAGGAGAATTTCTATTCCTATTCCGGTACGATCGAGGAAGTCTCAGCACTCAGGAATTCAGTCGTGATAGACGGAAAGAGTTATTATACGAGTCCGCTCTATGATATACCCGAAGTCGGTACTCCGGTCAGGATCAAATATACCAAATACGGTAATTATATGGTCGAGATAGCTCCCGGAACGACAGAACAGGAGACAGAGACAAGGGCATCCTGACAGGGAGTAAGCTGTACCTTCTGTCTCCGGGGTTTCTGCCGTCTCTGACTTCCCTGAAGTCCCCGAAGATCCCCGCGTCCCGGATGTCCCGATCATCCCATCAGTTCCATCAGGAGCCTGAAAATCCCAATGACATACCCACAGTCCCGTTTTTGGATGAAAACGGGATCTTTTATATTGATTTCCTGTATATGACCGTCCGACAATAAGAGTACGGAGGTGAGTCATATGAAAGTCAGGGTAAACTATCCGGGAGACCTTAAGAATAACGACGGAGTATATGTTGTCTGTTCAGACGAGTCCCTTCTCGAGAATATGAATGATATGTTCAGCAAGAGGGGAGTGATAGGTATTACCGAGTCCGACGGCAGGATGAGGTTCATCGTGGACGGCAGGAAGAGAGGGAAGAACGATGTGGCGGATAATGTGGGAAGGCTCATACGTCTCTGCAGCTACGATTTTGATGATGAGGAAAATGATGACGATGAATCATATGACGGCGACCTTAATACGAATTCCCTAAGAGAGAATATGAGAAAGGTATTTGCCTATTACAAGTTCGACATGTCGCTGATCGGGACTCAGGCCCTGTCAGTGATGGTCCACTACGAGATACTGAACAATAATGTGAAAGAACTGGGGTCCAAGGGAATGTTCTCGATAGCCGGAATAAAGCTCAATATGAACTATCAGAGGGTAGAGAGGAATGTCAGATATGCGATAGGTAAGAGCCGTTTCTCAGGAAGCGGGATGAAGAGCGTCCTCCTGGTGGAGACCCTTGCAAGGATAATAAAGACGGAATGTATAAAGGAGGATCTGGTGAAGAATATGAACGTCAGGACGGAAAACGGTGCAGGCAGAGGATAAAAACAGAGGCTGTCTCACGACAGCCTCTGTCAAATAATCAGATCAATGAACTGCTATCAGTTAACAGCGTCCTTGAGCTCCTTACCAGCCTTGAAAGCGGGAGCCTTAGAAGCCTTAATCTTGATTGTCTCCTTTGTACGGGGATTGAGACCTGTACGAGCGGCCCTCTTCTTAACAGAGAAAGTACCGAAACCAACGAGAACAACCTTGTCACCCTTCTTGAGTGCGCCCTTGATAGCCTCGAGTGTTGCCTTGAGAGCAGCCTCAGAATCCTTCTTGGAGAGGTCTGTCTTAGCAGCGATTGCATCAATAAGATCTGTTTTATTCATTTTTTAAGCCTCCTTATACCTAATTTCTTTAGGCAATTTGCATAATCAATTATGTACTGAAGAAGGGGCTATGTCAAGGGTTTTTGCGAAGTGTAACAATGTTATTTGCTTTTATTTGCAACGCCTAGCGGTTTTTTTGCCCTGATCGTGATCCAAAATACCCAAATGACAAAATACACTATATGGTGTATGCTTGATGTGCATATTCTAATATAAAAGAATAACGATATATATAACGGAGGTTAATATGACAGTTACAAAAGATACGATAATCGGTGACGTAGTAGCAGCAGACCCCGGTGTAGCTCCCGTTCTCATGAATGCAGGACTTCACTGCCTCGGATGTGTAATGGCTACGGGTGAGACGATCGAAGAGGCATGTTATGTTCACGGCATGGACTGCGATCAGCTCATAAGCGAGCTCAATGCATACTTTGAAGGAGCTTCCAAGGAGTCCTGACAGAGCCTGAAAGCTTTTCCGCTTACTGATGATCAGTATGCGGGCTTCATCACGATATGGAATTCGGTACCGGCACCAAGGGTACTTTCGACCGAGATCTCGGCGTCATGACGGTCTACGATCATCTTGACGATAGAAAGCCCAAGTCCGGTACCTTTTATATTCTTTCCGGAATTGGCAGCTCTGTAGAACCTGTCGAATATAAGGTTGATGGATTCGGGAGGTATGCCTATACCGTTATCTGTGACCGTAATATGGATCCGCTGCTCCGATATATCCTTATCGGGGTCGCTCCTCCATGCTCTGATCTTTATCACTGCATCGTCGCCTGAATAGTTTATCGAATTGGATATCAGATTATCGAAAACACGGCTGAGTTTCTTCTGATCAGCCCTTACCATGAGAAGATCATCTTCAGGGATCTCCAGGAAGATCTTTTTCGTTGTCTCCCTCAGATCCGTCTCGTAGAGCATATACGTCTCGTCGAGGAGCATGGCGAGAGATATATCGGCAAAATTGAACTCATTCGTACTGGATTCCATCCTTGTAAGCTCGACGATATCGGAAACTATCCTCTCCATCTGGACTGAACGTCTGATGATATTGGTCAGGTAACTGTTGCGCTGTTCCCTGCTCATATTATCCCCCGCAGAACTGAGCAGTTCAGCATAGCCTCTTATGGCCGTTATCGGAGTCCTCAGATCGTGTGATACGTTCGAAAGAACATTCTTTCTGGCCTCCTCATTCTTCATCAGCTTCTTATTCGTATTGAGAAGGTCCCTGTTTATCTCGGATATGTGGATCGTCTTCTCGTTGACAAGGTACTGAAGGTGATCCGTCGTATCCTTGAGCTCCCTGTACTGGTGAACATATCTCCTCAGGAAGTAGATAAGGAGCAGAAGGAGAGCGAATGCCGTATATACGGAATACAGAGGGATATTGTAGATAAAGTCATTCTCTGACTGCATGCTCAGGAAGACAAAATACATCGTGATCGTCGAAAAGAGTCCGAGGCTGAGATTCTTATCGCCATAATAGAGGAACATCAGTTTAATTACGCACGACATGCATACGACACTGGAGAAGATAAGTGTCGTCAGCGACGGATAGGTGGTTCCGATGAGTGACCGTTTGAAGAAAAGGATCATTATGAGAACGATGCCGATCACGGTTACGCTCAGGCTGTGTATGGTACTGATCCTCTTATGTCTCCTGTCGGTCTCGGGAGGGAGGAGCGAGGCGATAAATTGAGTCAGCACGACGCACAGGAATACCCTGATAAAGTAGCAGATGACGAGCCTCGCGAGTGAATCAACGACCAGGTATCTGACATCGTAGAGGTGATAGACGATCATGCCCGCGAGCATGAGGATGAGAAGGAACAGTTTTCCCCTTCTCGAAAAGGTCCTCGAGATCATAAGACCGCCGATGACTATGAGGACAAGGAGAGTAAAGTGGGACGTGATCCAGATGGCAGGTACAAAGATCATCTTGGTATCGGATGTCTTGTTATTGAGAGAGGGCGTGGAGAGAAGACCGGGATTGTATATTCCGGCGTCGCTCTCAACGGCGATCATGATATAAGCTTTTCCGTTCTCATCAGGATATATCGGAATGCTCTGGTATCCGCTCGTGACATCAAAGCCGCTGTTCTTTTTCGACATGTCACCGAGAACGCCCATCTTGATGCCGTTGCAGAAGACTGTCGCGCTTCCGTTGATATTCGGTATTCCGAGATGGAAAGCACTTCCTGATCCGATATCTATCGATATGGCATATGTCATGGCAAGAGTCCTGTTTCCCCTGCCGAATGAGATGAGTTCAGGTCCGTTGCTTCGGGTATTTTTCCATACGGCATCCGGTCCCGGATCGTTCCATCCGTTGAGGCTGCTGATCCTGACGTTATCGGCATGAGGGATATTCGGAATGTCATCGAAAGTGACCTTACCGTCTTCTATATCTTTATCAGTCACATTGGGGATAAGGACCCATCTGTTGTCGATATAATAATTGTCGGGATCCGCCGGATCATATTCCGGGAGTATGATGCAGTGGTTTTTACTGTCATATCTGAAGTCCTGTTCATGCCGCGTATTGAGCGCCGTGAATACTGTTGTCAGCAGGAGCAGGATCAGTATATAGACGAAGGAAGCAAGGAGCTGCCTTACAGATGATTCCGCGATCAATATGAAAGGTTTGTTCTTCTGCTTGGACATTTGGTTACTTCCTTATTCTTCCTTAAATAAATTATCCGAAGATGAAGCCATCTTCGGATAAAGGATACACTCTTCGGGTATCAGGTATCAATATGTTCCCTGAAGGCTGTTCTTAACGGGGGGATAAGCAAAGGAATAACCGATGCCCCATTCCGTCTTTACAAACGTGATCTCCGGTGCGATCTTCTCCATCTTCTTACGGAGATAGGATATGTTGACCATTACGAGATGGTTGTCGCATGTTGTGTCATCGCCCCATACGTGTGAATAGATCCTCGAGAAGGGAACGATAACATTAGGAGTCTCTGCGAGGAGTCTCAGGATATCGAATTCACGGTTCGTCAGATGAACGGGAGTATCCTTGAGAGTTACCTCCCTGGTCTTGATATTGATCTTAAGAGGAGCAAACTCCATGAGGAATCCTTCGCTCTTCATATTCCTTCTGATATGGGCATTGATACGAAGGCTGAGCTCGGGAAGGGAATAGGGCTTGGTGATATAATCATCGGCGCCTACCTGGAAGCCCTGGATCTTATCCTCTGCCTACTCTCTCGCGGTGAGGAAGATGATGGGAGCTGTCGAATAAACCTGTATCCTGGGAGGAAGCTCAAATGCACTTCCGTCAGGAAGCATTACATCGAGCACTATGCAGTCAAAATTATGAGTCTGGACCTTCTCCATCGTCTGTGCTATCGATGTAGCCGTAACGACCTCATATCCCTCGCTCTCAAGAAATGCACGATTGATCTCAAGGATATCCGTATCGTCATCTACAAGCAAAACCTTGTACTCAGCCATGATGATCTCCTCCCTATGCAAAAAGTTCATTTATTTTTGATGTATACAAATGATTATACTAACAAATTGATAAGATTACAATCTTATGATGTTAGTTTACAAAAAAATAACAAATAATTGCCCTGTGATATTATTGAAGGGATATGAGATTTCTTGACGCTGATACATTTTACAGAAAAACGTTCGGATGCAAGATGTATAAAGCATCCGTTTCGCTGGATGTTACGTGCCCGACGAGAGACGGGACCAAAGGGACCGGAGGCTGCCGTTTCTGCTCGCCGATGGGCTCGGGCGATTTTGCCGCCTCATGCAAAAAGAGCATAAGCAGCCAGATCGACGAGGCGATAGACAGGCTTTCGTCAAAGACCGGGAAGGATACCGGATTTATCGCTTATTTCCAGAGCTTTACGAGTACTTACTGCGATCCTTCGCTCCTTGACAGTGCGCTCGAAGAGGCGGCAGCTCATCCGAGAGTACGGGCGATCGCGATAGGTACGCGTCCGGACTGCCTTCCGGAAGACATCATGGATGTCCTGAAACGCCATGCATCAAGGATCCCGGTGACAGTCGAGCTCGGTCTTCAGACTTCAAAAGAGAAAACGGCAGAATGGTTCGGAAGGGCTTTTCGGAATGATGTATATCAGGATGCGGTAAGGAAGCTCCATGAAGCGGGCATCGAGGTTACGACGCATATCATCTTCGGACTTAAGGGAGAGTGCGTTGACGATATGGTCGGCTCAGTGAGGTTTGCCGTTGAATCGGGGACTGATTCGCTCAAGTTTACGTGCCTTTATTTCCTGAGGGGGACGCCGCTGGAAGAGGATCTGAAAAACGGTGAACTTGCTTCTCTTTCGATGGAGGAGTATTTTGGGATCGTGGAGGAAGCTCTCAGGGAAGTGCCTCCCGGCATGCCGGTCCTGAGGATCACGGGGGACGGTCCCAAGAGCCTTCTGATCGCACCATTGTGGACGGCGGACAAGAGAAAAGTGATCAATTACATCAGAAAGAGATTCGGGTGATATCCATGAAAAAATATATGAGCGGATATATGAGCGAGATAGAGGCCTTTATCGGCGCGATGAGCGGGATGACCGGTGAGAGGATCAGGGAAGTCCTCAGTGAGTTCGAGATCAAGATCGGTTATTTCCAGCATGAGAGGCTCATTCACCTGATAGTGACGGCGCTTTTCGCTGTGATGGAGATAATCGCCATAATGACGACGCTCATTTCGCCGTCGATAGCTTCGGCGTTGCTGAGCCTGATGTTCATGGTATTGCTCGTGCCGTATGTGGCACATTACTGGTTCCTCGAGAACGGGGTCCAGAAGATGTATATCATGAGGGATGATATCAGGAAAGAGCTGGAGAAGAGGGAAGAGCACGGTAGATCCTGATGCCGTATCCTCCTGCTTTCGCGAGCGCCTTCTCTCCTATACCCGATACAAAATCACAGTAATCGTCATAGTCGGTGATCCTTGTCATGAAGATGATCTCGACGGGTAAACCCTTGCCGCCCTCATTGCTCCTCGTCCTGATGATGAGAGTCTTGTCGGGGAGGATGTCGGGATCCTTCTTAAGCTCATCGGCAAGGTCGTGCCTGAATCTCGTCAGGTTTGTCGATCCGTCTTCCGTCATGACTATGGAATCAGGATCCGCAGCGAAAGAGAACACACCCTGACGCATGCCTTCGTTCAGTGTCTTGTGCCAGTTCTTGAATGCCTGCGAAAGGAATGTATAAGCCGGCACCGTATAGACCGTATTATCGAATGCCGTTACCTTCACGGAGATGAGAGCTATATCAGATACGGAACCTTCGACATTCTCCGAAGGGATGCTGATCCAGTCTCCGATCGAAATGAGGTTCTCGGAGGTGATCTGGACTCCTGCCACGAGACCGAGGAGGGCATCCTTGAATACGATGGAAAGAATGGCTGTGAATGCACCGATACCGGATATCAGTACAACAGGATTCTGGCCGATCAGGACAGATATGATTATAAGGGTCATAACGAGTGAGATGACGATCTTCACTACCTGAATGGGACCCTTGATCGGGCGTCTTCTCGAAGCGGGCTTCTCTGAATAGATATCGCCTGCAACATCAAGGATATCGCAGAAGACGAATATGATCATGGAGAGCATGAGAACAGTCGAGAACCTGATGACGGGTTCCTTCGCAGGACCGAACCTTGATGCGAAATAGGATATAAGGAAGAAAAAGAAAAATATGGAAACATGCTTGACTACATTACGTCTCAGGATGTAACCTGAAGCGGTCCTGATGAATGAGACTCTCGAGTGCGACTTGAAGAACGATACTACAGTTCTCAGTAGAATGTTGAAAATGACCGCGAGGGCTACGGCGAGGAAAACGGTAAAGATCATGCATGCGGCCTTGCCGAGATATCCGTTCCCGAATATGTCATAGAAAAAGGAATCAACAACCTTGAACATCAGATGGAATTCCTCCGTAAAAATGCAAATAAAAAATGCGGATACTCCGCACAACATATTCATTCTACCATGGTGTTGTAAAGAATGGAAGATGATGTTTTGCACAATTATATTACAATGATTTGTTATTTAAGCGACATTGCACTAAACCGGGGGCATGATATGATTAAGGTAGCTCCAGGGAATACGAAGACGACAGTCTTCAGACACGGAGGCCGCCTGACTCTTAACTGCAGCAGGGCGCAGGGTCAGAACCGAAGGCAATAGCAGATCCCCGAGGGGATGCCTGAGGCGAAGCCGAAGAGACGAACCGGACGCGTTGCGACGAGCATTCGCACAAGGGGACACGAAGCATGGCTGTAAGAAGATGAGGGAGATACGAGCACAGCGATTGAAGGGATGGTCTTCCATCTACAAGTCGCAGGTTGTAACAGACAAGTTGATTCGGATGATCGATCCGCGTGCGGATGAGATGTCATCGCCGACAGGTAGATTCCGAGGCCCGACGGATGTTACATCGGTTCGTGCAAACCGAGTAGCCGGTATTGTTTACGGCAGCAGGTTCTTGACATAATCGGAAACCTGACGGTAAACGGAATAACAACACAGAATATGCGGTGAATGGGAGACATGAGTAGCACGGTGTAAGATTTAAGTCGACGCAGTCAAGGCATTTGTTGCGATATCGAGATGCTTGTGGAGTTTGGTTAAAGGGTGCCGGGCAGTCTGGGATTGATCAAAGGATTTTTGGTTCGCTGGAGCTTTTTATATGGGACCGTTTCAGTGATGGAACGGTCCTTTTGTATACCGGAAGGAAATGACAAACTTTATTTATTATTTACAGACACAACAGTCTGTTCATGGTAAGATATGGATATATCATTAATGGCTTTGGGTATGTTTTGTCTTGCCGTTTTTTGAGGAAGTAAGAATGGATAACAGCAGTGCCGGACATAATGACAATATCTCATTTGCAGAGCTTGCACTGGCTCTTGCTAATGACTATGAGAGCATTTTTGTTATCGATTCTGAAGATGACAGTTATGTCGAATATCATGCAAAGGGTGAAGACAAGGAACTGGTCGTCAGAGATTCCGGTCCCGACTTTTATTCGGCTGTTAAGTTGAACTGTGCTTCAATGGTCCATCCGGAGGATCAGGAGTTCTTTCTTAGATCATTTAAGAAGGAGAGCGTCACCGAGATACTCAAGAACGGCAGGTCCTTTTCGCTTAACTACAGGCTGATCAAGAACGGGGAGCCGTATCATTACTTCCTGAAGACGATCAAGGGACCGGACCAGAAGGTCATAATAGGTGTCCGTAATGTGGATGAACAGAGGAAGCGTGAACTTAGGGCCGATCATGACAGGATCACTTATCAGCGTATAGCGGATGCGCTTGCCGGCAGATACGAGGTCATCTACTATATCGACATAGAGACCAATGAATTTATCAGGTACAGCTGGAGTGACGAGTATGGCAAGCTCGCGGCGATCATAGAAGATACCGATTTTTTCAAGGCTGCGGAGAACTATATAAAGAATTACGTCCACAGGGATGACGTGAATTATGCATTGTCCGGGATCAGGAAGGAAGCAATACTCCATAAGATCGATGAAGGAGAACCGGCATCTCTCACTGTAAGACAGCAGTTTGGCGATGATATCAAGTATATTTCGATGATCATCGTCCGTCCGGAGAATGATCCTGAACATCTGGTCATGGGCCTTCTCAACGTAGATGCCCAGATAAAGCGTGAGCAGCAGATGATTGAGGAGAGTAAGGTCTTCAATGAAGTTGCACTTGCGCTTTCCTCAAGGTATGAAGCCATATACAGGGTCAATACCGATACGAATGAGTATACGGAGTATGCGGCGAGCGAGAAATATTCGAAACTCGATATTGGAAATAAAGGATTCGATTTCTTCGGTGACACGCAGCGGAACATGAAGCGTGATATCTATCCCGAGGATTATCCGATGATGGCAGAGGCGATGAAGAAAGAGAATCTACTTGAGTCTTTGTCGGAGAACGGGAAGGTAGTCCTTAATTACAGGCTCCTGATCGACGGTAAGCCGCAGTATGTTTCTCTTATCATCATAAGGTCACAGAGCGACATAGAACATATCATCGTGGCAGTCGAGAATGTCGATGCGATCAAGAAAAGGGAGATCGAATTCGAGAAGGCTATCGGATCCGCCCTTGATATGGCTAACAGGGATGTTCTTACGGGAGTGAAGAACAAGCATGCTTATGTCAGTGCCGAGACGGCGCTGGATCATGAGATCGAGAGCGTAGACGGTCTTGAGTTTGCCATTGCCGTTTGTGATATCAACGGGCTTAAGCAGGTCAATGATAATCAGGGCCATAATGCCGGAGACCAGTTCATTAAGGACGGATGCGCCATCATATGCGACATATTCAGCCACAGCCCTGTCTTCAGGATAGGAGGCGACGAGTTCGTAGTTATCCTCAAGGGAAATGATTATAATGCCAGGTATGAACTCCTGAAGCAGTTTGCTTCAAGACAGCGCGAGAACCGTAAGAACGGGCTAGTGACACTTGCGTATGGAATGTCTGAATACTTCCCCGGAGCAGATCTTAGAGTCCAGGACGTATTTGAGAGAGCAGATAATCTCATGTATGAGAACAAGAGAAATCTGAAGGGGGATCTGTTTGAAGCGGATCAATCAGATCAGGATGAGACCTGTTCAAATGACGGCTTCTATGAACTGTTTGAGCAGCTGGTGTCTGCCATGGTCACTTTCGATAAGCTGGATGTTCCGCTGATAGAAGACCTGCTCATAAAGATAGCAACGATGCTCCGACTGTCGAAAGGCGTGACGCGTGTCTACAGCAACAGGCAGGAGGAGATCGAAGGCGGCGGAGAGACACTGAGCTGTTTTGACCTGAAAAAGGAATCGCACGAGGTCTATTCGCTCAGGATCGTAACAAGCGTTATGTCGAGTGCGACGATGACTGTCTATATGGCCGAGGGTGAAGAACCTTTGAGCGCCGGGGAACTTCAGAAAGTCGATCTCGTCATGCGTACAGTGCTCAGCTTTGTAAGCCGTAACAGGCTGAAGGACATCGTCTATCAGCTTGCTTATTTTGACGATAACGGATTCCCGAACTTAAGGTCGTGGCTTAACCATTTGACGGTGATGGTCAGTGAGGGTTCCTGCAACGGGATGACTGCTTTCCGTTATAATCTGAGGCATTTCTCTCTTATCAATCAGGAATTTGGAAGAGAGACCGGAGATACCGTAATAAAGAATCATTTTGAGAAGCTTTGTGAGATCGGCGGAGAAGGGTCGTTCATGGCAAGGCTCGGCGGAGATAATTTTCTCGGTATCTGCCCCGAGGAGACCAGGGAAGATGTTATGGATTATCTCTATGAATGCGCCGTAAGGATCGATGATACGCATTCCGTAAAGATCGCAGCGAGTACCGGTGTGTTTACCATTCCCGGTGATGCCGTGATCAGGGACGTCGGGGTTATTATGGAAAAGATCATAAATGCTTTCAAGGTCGCACAGAGCGGAGGTGCAGATCATCTTATCTATTTCGATGATTCACTGATGATAATGAAGCAGCAGAGTATGCGAATTCAGCAGCAGTTCCCCGATGCCATGAGGAACAGGGAGTTCGTTCCGTTCTATCAGCCGAAGATCGATATCACCATCGGAGAGATCACGGGAGCAGAGGCTCTGTGCAGATGGTTCAAAGACGGCAATCTTATACCGCCGGGTGA
Source organism: Clostridiales bacterium (assembly GCA_017529925.1). Taxonomy (GTDB): domain Bacteria; phylum Bacillota; class Clostridia; order Saccharofermentanales; family Saccharofermentanaceae; genus Saccharofermentans. Next base: position 68,484 of record JAFXMZ010000027.1, on the reverse strand, counting down.
TTTCATCCCGGTCCTTGAGATGACGAGCGATATCTGCAAGCTCGATTTTTATATGCTCCAGAGGGTCTGCATCGATATGCGCAGATGGATCGACGAGGGACTTGAGCCGATCCGTGTCTCGGTCAATTTCTCGAGAAAGCACATTATGAACCTTGAACTTGCAGATATAATCGTTTCGATAGTTGATAAGTATGACATACCTCATGAATATATCGAGATAGAGCTGACAGAGACGACGTCCAATATTGATTTCAGGGATCTCAAGAGGGTCGTCGAACAGCTTCGCGAAAGAGGTATCTTCGTCTCAATAGATGACTTCGGAATCGGTTATTCCTCACTGAATATAATCAGGAATATTCCGTGGAATACTATCAAGATCGACAGGAGTTTTCTCCCTGAAGACGGTGCTGAAGATAATGCCATCAGACATATCATGTTCAGCAGCGTAATAGGTCTGGCGGAAAAGCTCGGGCTGGAAGTTGTCGCAGAAGGTGTCGAGACCGGGAAGCAGATCGATATCCTGAAAGAAAACGGCTGCGATATCGCCCAGGGATTCTATTTTGACAGACCGCTGCCGGTCGAAGAATTCGAGAAAAGGCTGAACGACAGAAAGTATCAGGTATAACGGATAATGTGATGAGATAATAAAACGATGCGGTAAGGAGGATCACTTCTTACCGTATTTTGCCAGATGATCCTTTATCGCATTGAAAGTCTTATCACTTATATAGTGTTCTATACGGCATGCATCCTCGGCTGCCGTCTTCTCATCGACTCCGAGACCGATGAACAGTCCGGTCAGAACGGTGTGGCGTTCGTAGATACGTTTGGCGATCTTCGCTCCCTTGGAAGTGAGCTTTATCGATCCGGCTTCATCCTTGGTGATGAGATCCTCCTCCTTGAGGAGACCGAGGGCACGGCTGACGGACGGCTTCGAAAAGCCCATGTGCTCGCCGATGTCTATCGCACGGACATTTGCAGATCCCTGTGACAGGACATATATAGTCTCAAGATACATCTCTCCCGATTCCTGGATAGCCATATGATAATCTCCTTTGAATGAGCTTTGAGAGCACAATGCTTTTGTACTAATCTACCACATAAATCATTATCAAAAAAGATTTACTGGCAAAAAACTTGACAAGTTAGCTTGTGCTAACTATACTCAGATTTGGTTAGCGACAACTAACTATTATTTATCATGTCCGGTTAGCTGAGCCTAACCTTGAAATGGGGGGATTTACATGATGCCTTTAATCTATGCAGATACTGATGTTCCGCAGATCATCAGAAAGATTGGCGGAAATCCGGAAGTAAAAAAACATCTGGAAGATCTCGGATTCAATGTCGGAGGAGAGGTCACCGTAGTTAATTCCCTGGGAGACAATCTCATCGTTAAGGTCAAGGAAAGCCGTGTGGCGGTCAGCGAGGAACTGGCCCGCCGCATCATGGTATGAAAAAGGAGGAAATGGAATCGATGACACTTAGAGACGCAGAGATAGGACAGACCGTAACTGTAGTCAAGCTCCATGGGGAGGGTGCGGTAAAGCGCCGCATCATGGATATGGGGATAACGAAGAATACTGAGGTCTATGTCCGTAAGGTCGCACCTCTCGGAGATCCGATCGAGGTCACGGTCAGGAACTATGAACTATCGCTTCGTAAAGCAGATGCGGAAATGATCGAAGTAAGGTAAAGGAAAGGAAGAAATTGGAAATGAGCATAAGAATTGCGCTTGCCGGTAACCCGAACAGCGGAAAGACGACACTGTTTAACGCACTTACGGGTTCCAACCAGTTTGTAGGAAACTGGCCCGGAGTTACAGTAGAGAAGAAGGAGGGAAAGCTCAAAAAGCACGATGATGTAACGATCACCGACCTTCCGGGTATTTATTCTCTTTCACCGTATACACTTGAGGAGGTCGTTGCCAGAAACTACCTGATCGACGAACGTCCCGACGCGATCCTGAATATCATCGACGGAACGAATCTCGAAAGAAACCTCTATCTGACGACACAGCTTACTGAACTCGGTATACCTGTAGTAGTAGCCGTCAACATGGCGGATATCGTAAAGAAGAACGGTGATGAGATCAAGATAGATGAGCTCTCCCGTCAGCTCGGATGCAAAGTCGTAAGCATATCCGCTCTCAAGGGCGAGGGTGTTGCCGAAGCGGCAGAGGAGGCGATAAAGGCTGCACAGAACGGGAAGACGGTTCCCCTCCACACATTCTCCGGCCCTGTTGAACATGCCCTTGCTCATATCGAGGAAGCAGTCGTTCATGACCTCCCCGAAGAGCAGCAGAGATGGTATGCGATCAAGATCTTCGAACGTGACGATAAGGTCCTTGATAAACTCAACATCCCTGTTGATACGATGTCCCACATCGAAAAGGATATCGCTGCAGCTGAAAAGGAACTCGATGACGATTCCGAGAGCATCATCACAAACGAGCGTTACATCTATATCGCAGAAGTACTCAAGTCCTGCTACAGAAAGCAAAATGCCGGCAAGCTCACGACTTCCGACAAGATCGACAAGATCGTGACAAACCGTTTCCTCGGACTGCCGATATTCGCTGCGGTAATGTTCGTTGTTTACTGGGTTGCAATGGTCGCAGTCGGTGCGCCCGCTACCGACTTTACGAATGACTGCATCTTCGGCGACGGTTTCCATCTTTTCGGAATGGATGGCGGATATGAAGATGTAGCTGAAAGATACGCGGATGCATCTGCGATCGTTGACGGATTCGATGCCTATGTTGAAGAGAATGGTGAGGAGCCTTCTGATGAGTTCGTTTATACACTGGAAGACGAGGAGACTCTCGAGATCACTGAGGAAACAGCGACGATCGAAGACTATAACGACGCAGTCAAGACTCTCGATGAGATCGGCGATGAACCCGATCCTGCGGACTACGGTACATGGATCCCCGGAATTCCCGCTCTTGCCGAAAAAGGCCTTGACGCAGCAGGTGCTGCCGACTGGCTCAAGGGACTGATCCTTGACGGTATCATCGCAGGTGTCGGTGCAGTCCTCGGATTTGTTCCCCAGATGCTCGTACTCTTCCTCATGCTCGCATTCCTTGAAGCATGCGGATATATGGCACGTATCGCTTTCGTGCTCGACCGTGTATTCAGGAGATTCGGTCTTTCGGGCAAGTCTTTCATACCTATGCTCATCGGCGTCGGATGCGGCGTTCCCGGCATAATGGCCAGCAGAACGATCGAGAACGAAAGAGACCGCCGTATGACGATAATGACAACGACATTTATCCCCTGTGGTGCAAAGGTTCCCTTTATCGCAATGATCGCCGGTGCGATCTTCGGCGGATCCGCATGGATCTCCACATCGGCATACTTTATCGGTATGGCTGCGATCATCATCTCCGGTATCATGCTCAAGAAGACAAAGATGTTCGCAGGCGATCCTGCACCGTTCGTAATGGAGCTTCCGGCATATCATATGCCGACCATAGGTAATGTCCTCAGATCCATGTGGGAGCGCGGATGGTCCTTCATCAAGAAGGCAGGTACTATCATCCTCCTGTCTACGATACTTGTCTGGTTTACATCTTACTTCGGATTCACGGACGACGGATTCAGGATGCTCTCTGAAGAGGAACTTGATTCTTCTATCCTTGCAAAGATCGGCAGCTTTATCGCATGGATCTTCATCCCCCTCGGATGGGGCAACTGGCAGGCGGCTGTTGCATCGTTCACCGGTCTTGTCGCAAAAGAGAATATCGTCGGTACGATGGGTATACTCTACGGCGGCGGAGATCAGACCGTATGGCAGGCTCTGTCAGGTGCATTCACGGGAGTTACGGGATTCTCATTCCTCGTATTCAACCTCCTCTGTGCACCCTGCTTTGCAGCGATCGGAGCTATAAAGCGTGAGATGAACAACGCAAAGTGGACATGGTTTGCTGTAGGTTATCAGTGCGGATTTGCATATGTGATCTCGCTCATGATCAATCAGTTCGGCGGACTGTTCACAGGCGATGTCAACATCATCGGTCTGGTATTCGCCATCGCGGCTCTTGCACTTATCGTATACATGCTCTTCTTCAAGAAATATACAGAGGCAAACAAGCTTCAGCTGAAGAAATGATCATCTGACCGAAAGGAGTACTGCCGTGATCTCATGGATATATGACAATATCGGGACGATACTGATATCATCCGTACTTGTCCTCGCCGTGATCGGGATAATCATCTCGCTGGTGAAGGATAAAAGAGCAGGAAGGTCGACCTGCGGCGGCAATTGCGCACATTGCAAGATGTGCAGCTCCTGCAGGAATAAATGATATAATGACGGGGCGTATCTTATACGGGATGCGCCCCGTTTCATTAACAAGGATGGTAAGGACAAAATGGAAACTCTTCTCCCGGGACTTCTGATCCCGTTTGTAGGTACATCGCTCGGAGCAGCCTGCGTATTCTTTCTGAAAAACGATCTCAAGATGAGCGTCCAGAGGGCACTGACCGGATTTGCCGCGGGTGTCATGGTGGCAGCATCTATATGGAGCCTTATCGTTCCTGCGATCGAACAGTGTTCGGATAAGGGGCGGCTTGCCTTTCTTCCGGCATTTATAGGATTCTGGACCGGTATCCTTTTCCTGCTGCTCCTCGATCACGTTATCCCCCATCTCCACAGAAATGCGGATCAGGCTGAAGGCCCCAGGAGCAGGATCACGCGTACTACGATGATGGTCCTTGCAGTAACGCTCCACAATATCCCTGAAGGTATGGCCGTAGGTGTTGTCTATGCAGGCCTTATGACACATTCCGAGGGTATCACTGCAGGCGGAGCATTTGCACTTGCTCTCGGTATAGCCATACAGAATTTTCCCGAGGGAGCGATCATCTCTATGCCACTGTTCTCTGAAGGGAAGAGCAAACCGAGATCATTCGGGCTCGGCGTAATATCCGGAGCAGTCGAGCCTATAGGCACTCTGCTGACGGTTCTTGCCGCTGCTCTTATCATTCCCCTGATGCCGTATCTCCTGAGCTTTGCCGCAGGAGCGATGATCTATGTCGTAGTCGAGGAGCTGATCCCCGAGATGTCGGTAGGAAAGCATTCAAATATCGGCGTCCTGATGTTCAGCTGTGGATTCACAGTCATGATGGCGCTCGATGTTGCTCTCGGATAAAGAGGATACTTTTATCAGGAAAAAAGGCTTGCGTCTGAACCGATCCTGAAGATATTTGTATTACTGCCCTGATGAGGTTCCTCAGAGGGCTTGAATGCTGCGAGATAGTTGAGATCAAGGTCTTCGAGACCGCGTAGCTTGTATGCTGAATCTGTCTTTGTGACTATCTGTCCGGAATAGAAATCATAATCTCCGTTCTTGATCGATCTGCCCGTGGCAAAGATATTGTATACGGCATAGAACGGAAGCGCGACTGCGAAGATGTAAAGGATTATCATCTTTACGCTGTAGATGATGACATGAGCAAGCGTTACGAGAAGTACTACTGCAATGACCGCGACTGCGAGAAATATGATCGAGCCAAGGAGCAGTTTAAAGCTGCCGGCCCTCGCGTTCGAAAGGAGTTTCTTCTTTGTGTCCTCCTCGACCGTGATCCTGCTGATCAGGCCCTGCTCTTCTGCCTCTTTCAATGCCCACTTAGTTTCCCTTGCCATGGTTGCCTCCCGTATTATCTGTGTAATCTTTATGACGGCCTTTCAGGCCGCCCGTACGATTATATCATCCGCACCCGAATAGTAAACAGGCAATTTTGCATGAGGTGTTTACGGACGGCAAAGACTGACCGGACCATGCGGAATGTATTACGTGAAAACGAAAGAAAAACAAAACCCCGCAAACGCAGTGTTTACGGGGTTTTATGTGGAGCCGATTGCGAGACTCGAACTCGCGACCTGCTGATTACAAATCAGCTGCTCTACCAACTGAGCTAAGTCGGCACATAAACGCGACTTGTGTATTATATGTGGGAAGAGGATTTTTGTCAATACTGAAATATACTGTGTTTTATCGCGGTCTTCATGCCGTTTTTACGGGATATCACACCTTTAACCGATTATTTATATTTTGTTTTCAAAAAACCCGGTCCGGCTATATTAAAATAAAGTATAGGTTCAGGAATGGGGTAGGAACGTGGGAAGAGTCATTTATTTCGATATCTGTGCCATGATAGTGCTGACATCATTGATATTGTCAATGTACGGCAGGAGCATGCACAAGGGAAGGGTCAACAGATCCTATATAGCTCTTCTTTACATCACTTTATTTACGGCTGTTGCCGATCTCTGTTCCACGGCAGCTCCGGTCAGTGTCCGTGAACTGTTCGTTTATGCCTACTACCTGCTGCGCAACCTGAATATGCCTTTTTATCTCATATTCATGTATGCATATACGGGTACTTTCAAGGTCTATTATTCCAGCAAGAAAACACGTATATTCCTTTCCGTCCCCTGGATAACGGTAATGGGTATCATACTGACCAACCCGTGGCATCATATGTTCTTTACCATGAAGGACAATATCTCACAGAGAGGTCCTCTCATCGTATTCCAGTATGCCGTTGCAGTGGGTTATATCATCTTTGCGGCGATATATGTCATCAGGTGCAGGTTCTTTATCGAAAAGAGGAAGATCGTTGCACTGCTGTCCATGATCCCTTTCAACCTGTGCGCGGTCATAGTCCAGTTCTTCTATCACGACCTTCTCGTGGAGATGTTCTTTATGGCTCAGGCCGAGCTCATGATCTCGATGATCGTTTTAAGACCCGAGGAGATAATCGATCCGAATGTAGGATCTTTTAATTCGACAGCTTTCGAGAATGATATAACCAAGGCTTACTCGACCGGACAGAATATGAGATTCGTCTTTATCCAGATGACTGAATACAGGTGGCTCGACGTCATCCTCGGACTGTCCGCGAGAGAGAAACTGCTCTCGAGGATCAATGATTCTATCTCCGAATATTTCCTCGCCAACAGGATAAACGGAAATGTCTATTATCTTAACGCGGGGCTTTTCGCTATGATGCTCGAATCGGAGGATGATGAAGAAAATAAGAAGCATATCCGGAATATGATCGACAATATAAGAGCACTCGACAAGAGGGTCAAGCTCAACTCTGTCTATCTGCGCGCGGGTGAGGACATCAAGGAGCCCAACGGCATCAGAAAGCTCAGGAATATATTCGGGCCTATAGATCTTCCGGAGAACGGTATCGCCGATATCAGGGACCTCATGAAGAAAGAGGATCTCGAACTGAGGCTCGATCTGGATGATCTGATCAGGGATGCGATCGTGAACAGGAAGTTTGAGATGTACTTCCAGCCGATCTATTCCATCAATGATAAGGCGTTTACATGTGCCGAGGCGCTTATCAGGTTCAACAGCGAAAAATACGGATTCATACCTCCGGACATGTTTATTACGGCAGCTGAGAAGAGCGGCGCCATCCATGATATAGGTGACTTTGTAATCGAGGATGTAACGGAATTCATGAAGGAAACATCCATCGAGGATTACGGGATCGAATATATCGAGATCAATCTCTCGGTCGAGCAGTGCATGAATCCCAATCTCAGAAGGAAAGTGCTCGATTCCATCGAAAAGGCGAGGCTTACTCCCGAGAGGATCAACCTTGAGATCACCGAGACTGCCGACACTATCTCGCAGGACATTTTCGGAGAGACGCTCGATACACTTCATAATGACGGAATATCATTCTCGCTCGATGATTACGGAACGGGTTATTCAAATATCAGACGGGTTCTCAACCTGCCTCTCGATATAGTCAAGATCGACAAGAGCCTTATCGACAGGATCGATAATCCGGCTACGCTGTCCATCATCCGGAATACGGTCAAGACCATGCACAGTATAGGAAGGAAGATCGTTGCCGAGGGCGTTGAGACTGATGAGGTCTTCCGGGTGCTTACTGATATCGGATGTGATTATATCCAGGGATATTATTTCTGCAGGCCTCTTCCCAAGAGGGCCTTCCTTGATTTCCTCTCGGAGAAGAGAGCAGCGGAAAAAGCCTGAGACTTCTCTTTGGTCAAAGTGTCCCGTGTCTGATCATTATCCTCTCGGCCCACGCGGTTATGTCTTTCGGGGATGTCAGGAGATTGCCATTAAAACCGTATCTGATGACAAGATCGTCTGTTATCCTGGCGCCGCAGATGACAGCTCTTATTTCCTGAAATACGGGAAGGAACACTCCGCCGCAGGTGATGAACGGATAGACAGTCTTTCCCTTCCATATCTGTGTGCCTATATATGACCTCATGGCGGGATGGATGTGCTCATCCCTTACGGGAGAACCGATTATTATGACAGAACAGTCATTGATCGACGGAAATGTACGGACAGACCTCAAAGGACATCCCAGGGTCTGTTGTATCAGGAGCGCAGCAGATCTGGTGTGACCCGTCTCCGAATAATAAATAATTTTCCCTCTCATAAGTAAATTATAGTTCAAAATGTTATAATTAGGACAGATGATCCACGGGGGATGACAATGGCACTTATCACTATCTCAAGAAACAGCGGAAGCCTTGGCGACGAGCTTGCATATTATCTCGGCACGAAGCTCGTCTGCCCTGTGATCACGAGAGAATACGCCGTAGAGAATTTCTTTGAAGGCTGCCCCGCGGAGAATGTCGCGAGGCTTAATGAGAGTGCCAAGTTCTATATGCATGAAGTCCCCGGAACCGATCACAGGACATACAGGGATATCCTGATCGAGAACCTTAACCGTATCGCCGACGAATCTGCAGATGACAACCTCATAATACTCGGGATCGGCGGATGTATAGTGCTCGGAGACAGGGCAAATACCGTCAATGTCAGGGTCACTGCGGGCGAGGAAACAAGATGCACGAGAACGTGCAGGAGATTCAACATCTCGAGAGCCGATGCAGAGGCGGCGATATCCGTCGGCGACAGGAGACATAAGAGGTTCGTGAGCATCCTTTTCGGGAAGGATCTGAGCGAGGATGACCTCTTTGATATCACGATCAATACGGACAGGATGTCGGTCGAGGAAGCGGGAGCAGCGATAATCGCACTTGCAGGCAAGCATGATGCCAGGACGAAGATAACCGAGGAGACCTCGGATAATGATACTATCGACCATCAGTCGGCGTCCCCCGTATTCAAGAATAATACCGAAGAGGAGTTCGCGAGGGTCCTCGATATGTACAATATCGAATGGATGTACGAACCAAAGACCTTCCCGATCGAGTGGGATGCAGAGGGCAATGTGACGATGGCCTTTTCGCCGGATTTCTATCTTCCGAAGTTCAATATGTATCTCGAACTGACGACGATGGACCAGAAGTATGTAACGAAGAAGAATAAGAAGATGAGGATGGTAAGGGAGCTCTATCCCGGAACGAATATCAGGATAGTCTACAAGAAGGATTTCCAGGAGCTCGTCGAGAGGCTCCGTCAATTCGGAGGATAAGGGAGAATAATCATTATGGATAAACTGCCTGAGGGTGGTGCCGGGATAAAGCGAAAGGCATTTACCGAAGAACAGATAAAGGAAAGAGTACTTGAGATCGGAAGACAGATCACGGAGGACTACAAGGGAGAGGATCTGGTAGTGATAGGCGTTATCAAGGGTGCACTCTACTTTATGGCTGACCTGACACGCGCCATCGACCTTCCGGTCACAGTGGATCTTATAGGATTCGGGAATATCCCCGGAACGACATCCAAGACAGGAGTCGTCCGCATCACCAAGGACATCGATACTGATATCACGGACAAGCATGTGCTCATCGTCGAGGACGTAATAAGGACAGGACTCACGACTGCGTATCTTATCTCGAATATCGAATCCAAAAAGCCCAAAGATATAAGCGTATGCACTATGCTCATAAACAGGGACAGGATGCTCCTTCCGCTCCCCGTAAAGTATTACGGATTTGAAGTGGACGACAGCTGGCTCATCGGATACGGACTGGATCTCAAGGAGAAGGGAAGGAATATACCGTTTATCGGTGAACTTTCCGGCAAGGAATAACGGGAGAATTATCATGAGAAGAAATATCATCAGGGCCTCGGCAGCTTTACTTGCCGCAGTGATGGCTGTGTCGGCCATGGCCTCATGCGGTGAAAAAGAGAAGAAGAAAAAGAAGCACGGTTCTTTTGACTTAAGGGAATATATAACCGAACAGAGGGATTCTTTTCCCTATTCTGTCGGGGTAAAGCATTTTGACCAGGATAATGAGAAAAAGCCCGAGATAGACAGGATAGACTTTATCGGCATCGGGAAAAGGATATCCCTCGATAAAGTAAAGATCCGGGACTACTATGAAACAGATTATATGACGTCCTCGGCGAACGTCCTGGTCGGCGCGCCGTACTATCTTGATCTTCCGGAAGATATCATCTCTCCCGTCATCAGGATCCACTATAATGAAGGTGAGCTCAGATGGGTGGAGGAAGATGATCTGGCGCTGTTCACATATACGGAGGAGGAAGGATTCTCCGAGAGCCCCGATTATACATTCGATAAGGACAATGATACATTTATGTTTGTCCCGGAAGAGTCATGCGAGTTCTTTCTCATAGATAAAGCCGAGTGGCTGAGGATCTGGACAGAGGGCGGTCCTGTCGAGAATGACAGGAGGGATTATGTTTCCGACTGGGAGAGGGAATGCGATACCGGCAGCATAATGGAGATAGCTGATATCGACTGGGCAAGAGAAAACGCTCCCTACTTCGAGGTATCCACACCCGAGCAGCTCGCAGGAGTTGTCTATTATGCAAATACATATAACGGCAATGCTCCTCAGACGAATGCCGTCTACATCGAGCTCAAGAACGATATCGACCTTAAGGGCCTCGAATGGGTCCCGATGGGATGGGGCGGTCCGCAGAGCATCATGATAACGGGTGAGATCAACGGCAACGGCCATACGATAAGGAATATGAGGCTCACGTACCCGACACCTTCCAACGATAACGGCTTTGTAGGTTTCGGATGGGATCTTTATGTCCATGACATCAGTTTTGAGGATGCCGTTGTCATCGGAGGAACAAATGTCGGAATAGTCGCGGGAAGCATAACGGGCGGAGGCCTTTTCGAGAGGGTAAATGCCACGGGAACGATCGAGACTTATTCCGAGGAATGCGGCTCGCTTCTGGGCTGGGATGCCTGGGTGGATTTCCTGGAGTGTACTTCCGATGTTACCGTAAACGGTGAGGATTATCCTTATTTTTCATATCAGGAGATGCTCATTGCCAATACTGAGGTCGTGGAGTATTTCAAGATAGAACAGGAAGACGGCTATGTCTTCACGGCCGAGCCGACGGGAGACCGGAGTGGAATAAACAACATCATGTGGGAAGTCAAATGTGACGGAAAGTCTTTGCTGAACGGAGGACCGTCAGGAAGGCTCGACCTTTTCGAAACGGTGGATAAGATACCGGGAGGAGAGTATTCGGTATGTCTGCTCGGATTTACGGATAAGACATATGTCCGTGTCAGTAATGTGATAGAATTTACATACGAACCGGAAAGATAAGGAGAAGTATATGAAGCCTGAAGAGATAAGAGAATTCTTTGCCAATGACAGATTTGCCGCCATGACGGGGATCGAGATACTCGAAGTGTCTGAGAACTATGCGAAGACAAAGCTCGAGGTGAAGGATCACCACCTGAATGCCAACAATGTCGTAATGGGCGGATGTGTTTATACGCTCGCGGATTTTACGTTCGCGCTGGCGGCCAACTGCGGTGACATGAGATCGATGACACTGTCTTCGAACATGATATTCAACAGTCCCGCGAGCGGTAAGGTCCTCTATGCGGAGACAGAGATCGTGAAAAACGGAAGAAAAGTCTGTAATTATATAGTGCATATAACGGATGAGAACGAGAGAACGGTCGCTACGGCCACTATGATAGGATTCAGAAACGCCTGAAAACAGAGGCTTTACGACGCTTTTCGAAGTGGCGTAAAGAGCCTTTGCCCCTTTTTTACCATATTTGAGATCCCGATCGAAAGTATAATTGTAATATATCGGTTATACGTATGACCCATAATTGTTGATAACTGATGATAGAATCGATAATAGGTGTAAATATGGGAAATAAGAGTAAAAGAACTAAGACAATACTTTCTATACTTGTCGGATCGTCTGTGGCGATCCCGATAGTGTGTCTTCCGCTGGGACTTCGTGACGGCAGTTCCGCCGCGCTGAAGGTCCGCCGTGCTTATGCGGACACTTTCCCTGAGAGGGAAGGCGAGGAATACTATGCGGAAGTACAGAAACCCGAGACAGAGGAATGGGCACTCGACAAGATCGATGACGATGCGGCACAGAGCATCCTCAACGGCGGTACTATTAAGTCTACATATCTTGACGGACATGAGCCTGTCGAGAATGCTTCTCACGAATTTGATGACGTTCCTTCATATACTGTATTCCAGCAGTATGACTCATCGGGGCTTCCGATCGAGCTTGTCGATCCCCAGTATTTTGCCCCGGCAGATGAGGATCTTTATATCAAGGCTGATCAGTCCATCCTCAAGGAATATCCCGATATGGATTCGAAGACGGTCACAAAGCTCGTTACGAGTGATATGGTCAAGAGGATCGGCGTAGGCGATCAGTGGTCCAAGATCAGGACCGAGGACGGTCAGGAAGGATATGTCCTGTCCAATACGCTTTCGTATGAGATGGTATGGCTGGCTATCGACAGGACCGTATGGGTAGACACGGGAAGCCTGATGCTCAGGGCCGAGCCTTCAACGGAGAGTGAGATACTCGCCACCCTGTATGACGAACAGAAACTCCATTGTGTAGAGATATCGGATAAGTGGTTCCATGTATTTACGATGGACGGTCAGGAAGGATATGTCTATATATCCTTTACGACTGAGACTCCTCCTCCGACACCTACACCTACCCCGACTCCCGTTCCGAGGAACTCTTCCTCCGGCGGCGGAGGCGGCGGAGGCGGTGGCAGCGGAAGCTCCCGCAGCTACGAGGGCGGCTCCTATGTCGCTCCTGCGATCACCGGTCAGAATGGTGATTCCGCAGCAATGGTCGCAGAGGCAATGCTCGGTAAGCCTTATGTCTGGGGCGCATCCTCCAGCAGCGCATGTGACTGTTCCGGACTTGTCTGCTTCGCATACAGGCAGCTCGGAGTTGAACTTCCGCACTATTCTGTCTCGCTGTGCGAGGTCGGCGCATCCGTATCGAGAGAGGATATCCAGCGCGGAGATATCGTATGCTGGCACAGAGGAAACGGATACTGCCACCATGTAGGTATCTATGTCGGAGGCGGAATGTGTATCGATGCAAGATGTGCATCTGACGGTATCTGCTACGACTCACTGGATATGCATCCGATACTTACGATACGAAGGATCTTCGGATAAGGATCAACACATCAAAAGAGATAATGATACAGGGCTGTTGCCGTAATGGTGACAGCCCTGTTTTTACCTATTATTAACAGTTTTTCGATTGACTCGATAATTGTCGAATACTATCATTAATCTTGAAAACGAATACACGTGGAGGTACTTAAGATGGACAATGCGATCCGTAGCAGGCTGATCAGGGCGAAAAGCCTGCTTGATAAAAAGGATCCTGCCGCATATGCGGAGTATTACTCGATTTGGCAGGATGATCAGAAGAACGCAACTGCATTCGAAGGACTTGCTCTCTGTTTCTTCTACGGAATAGGTGTAGGGAAGAATGATGATACGGCTGTCAGTTATATGGAATACAGCGAAAAGCTCGGCAACGCCAATGCTTCACGCTGGATCACATATATCAAAAACTCGAAGATCGCGTCACCCGCGGCTTCAGGGTCGTCTTATACTCCTCTTGCCCAGGCCCCTGCAGCGCAGCCCGTGGCAGTGCCTGCCCAGGCTGCTTCGGCTCCCGCAGCAAACAGGACGCAGCCTCAGGCGGCATATCCTATGGCGGCAGCATCAGGCGGAAGTGTGGGGATCGCAGTGATGTTCTGCCTGTCCCTCTTTAATCTTCTGATCCCGTTTGTCAGTCTGATGGGTACGGATCTGGGAAGACATTATTCCGGATTGAGCAGTCTTCAGATATTCAATTTCAATCTGTTCCATAAGATGGTCTGGACAGTGATCGGCAGCGCAGGCGGGCTCGAGGCCGCTTTCGGAGGAGACGAGGACTCCGTAGTATTCTGTATCCTCGCACTTCTCGGCGGACTGATCTATATAGGTCTTGTCGCGGTCATGATCAGGACGGTATTTGCCATATTCTCAAGGAAGTCCGATAAGGTCTTCAAGGGCATCTTCTGGTCCTCGATATTTGCAGTGATCATACTGCTTTTCGGTCTGACGGAAATGCTGATCTTTAATTCTGCAATGGACGGTTCCGGGGTGAAGCTCACGCTTTCATGGATGTTCTATGTTGCCTTTGCCGTTGATGTCATACTGATAGTCCTTTCGAAGGTTATGAAAAAGACAGGCACGACTATCTGATATAAGCTTAAGCGGAGGTTGTTTCTATGAAGAGATCATTATCGAAAGCTGTTGCGGTCCTGATGACCGTTTCCCTCATGGCAGGTGTATGCTCCTGTTCTGACGGCGGATCGAAGCACGGGAAGAAGTCTGACAAGGATAAGGAAGAAAGCGGAGAGCCCGTGGAAGGGGATACAGGCAGCCTCTATGAGGATTTCTTCAATGATCTCGTAAAAGAGAATGGACAGTCTCCGGTTACTCCTTTGGATGTAACATTCACAATAGGATATGACGAGATGGGTTATTACACGGAGGAAAAGGATTTTCTCGAGCTCGAGGGAGTGATAACGGGATTTGTCGATGACCTGAACTATGACGGGAAGGATGAACTCATCGTCGTGGACATGATAAAGACCGATGCTACCGACGGCAGATCGGATCACAGCCATAAGGTCAGGCTGTCGGCATACTCGGCAGATGGAGGAAAGGTCGTCCTTACTGATACATATGAGCTTGATGCATATGGTGCCGAGCCTGCACAGGGAGACCGCATTGCTTCGTTCAATTCCTCCTCGTTCATGGGCGTATATTCGATGATCTACCTTAATACGGATGAAGCTGCGAAAGAGAAGAGGCTCGTCATCGAAAATGAGTATAATGCCGGCATGATAGGTGACGGCTGGTACGAATGTGCATGCCTGATGAGGCTCAACGCTGATGGAGAGTTCGAATATGTTTCGGCGACGACGCAGGAGTACGAGGGCAGCGACGGCATTGCCAACCGGGAATATACTTTCGAGAACGGAAATGAGTCCGGAAAGGTACGTGTTCCGAATGAGAATGATCCTGATTTCAGGGAGTATTCCTACTATGATTATTATACCGCCAACAATATCGAGTATTCATATGCCGGCATCATGGAGTCTGACACTACAGAACTGATAGCCTATCTGGCTTATCGGGGAAAATCGGTTGATATTGATAACGCGAAATATACTTATTCATACATCCCGAAGATAGGAAAGATATGTATGAATTTTGACACGGAAGGAACAGAGAGACCTTCGGTGGAATTATCCTCATATCTCGAAAGTGTAAAGGCGGACGGGAAGGTGCCTTCCGGGCTGATCGATAATGCCGGTCTCTATGTCGTCTATGATACGATTAATGCCAATTATGCGAACTCTGACAGGCTCTCTGTTTCGTGCGGAACAATGAACGTCGCGGAAGGAGGACACTTTTTCCATGCATATGATGCAGGTGATCCTTTTGTCTCTGTATTCGGGATCAGGACCGGGATGAGCAGGGAGGAAGCCGAAAAGATCCTGAAGGACGACGGATGGACCTTAGCAGATGAATATGTCTCCTACTACATAAGATATGTGAAGGATGGTATGTTTATCCGCTTCAACATCTCCAACCTGAATCAGTATGTAGGCTCCTGGGAATTCGAGATGGACTGGTAAGAGTATATGGGCAGGCTGAATTTCTGTCCTTTCTGCGGCAACAAGCTTACAGGTGAATTCAGATTGTCTTGATCCCTGTATATCGTCAGCCCCACAGTGCTGTCAGCATCGGGATTATCTGCTTCTTACGGGACATGACTCCCGGGAGGAATACTTCGTTATCATGTGCCTCAACGGAAAAGGCGAAGCTTATCGTTTCATCGTTTCCTATGTACAGGAGCTCCGTTCCCTCTACGAGGACGTCGGTGAGCATAAGTATGATCATGTCATATCCGTTCTTCTTTTTCATCATCTCCATCGTCTCGAGGAACTCTTCTTTCCTCTCGAGCATCTTCTTCGAATCAACACAGATGATCTGGCTTACGCCAAGTGTCTGCTCCGCGATATGGAATTCCTTGAAATCCGTTTTTATCAGCTGCTCGGCAGTCCTTGAATCGGAGGCGGAGGAATCATAGAGACCCGCACCGACTTCCTCGATAGTGACTCCGGCTATACGGCAGAGCCTTTCCGCCATTGCGATATCGCGCTTGGTGCATGTAGGCGACTTGAACATGACAGTGTCGGAAAGGATAGCAGAAACCATAAGTCCTGCCATGTTTTTCGAGGGGGTTATACCGCTCTCCTGATACATCTCTGCAACTATGGTAGTTGTGCTTCCGACGGGCTCGTTGCGCACATGTATGGGCTGGACAGTCTGGATGTCCGCAAGCCTGTGATGGTCGATTATCTCGAGGAGCTCTGCCTGGTCAAGACCGGGGACCGCCTGGGCGGATTCGTTATGGTCAACGAGGACTATCTTCTTCCTCCTGGGGCGCAGCAGGTGATATCTAGAAAGTGTACCAACGACCTTGTCATCACCGTCGAGTACCGGATAGCTCCTGAACCTGCTCTTCAACACCTTGTCGCGGACATCGTCGATATAGTCTGTCAGATGGAAGCAGACGACGTCTCCGCAGGAACACGTCCTTCCGATCGGAGCAGCCTGATAGATGAGCTTTGATACCCTTATCGCATCGAAAGGGGTATAGACTATGCATGTGCTGCAGTCCGGGAATTCATCGAGCAGCGACTGGTCGGCCGTTACCGAACAGAGGATGAGTACGTTGACATTTTCGCTGAGAGCACGCCTGATCATATCGGGCTGGTCTCCGCAGAGGACGATATTGTCTTTTCCTTCCCAGGGTGATGACTCTCCGGAAGGCAGAGCGATCACAATATTACCGGATACGGTATCTATCATCTTACCGCCGTCCTTGATTATCGTTCCCTCGATAACACCGAGCATGTTGAAAAGCGGAAGGTCGGAAACATCAGTCGATGTGATCGTATTCATGTTATAGTTCGCGATATCTCCTGCCGAAAGCGTGCCGTACAGAGTTCCGTCGGGATTGACGACCGGTATCGAAGTAGTATTCTGTTCGTTCATCGTTTTCCATGCACGGTCGAGAGTTACTGACGGTTCGAGGGCGGGAGGTGTATCAAAGTCGATGTCCATTACCTGCGTTCTGACATCCCTTATCCTGGCAGGTGCCTTGAAGCCGAATTTCTCGAGCATCCTCTTTGTCTCGTCGCTTACATGATCGAGACGTACTGCCTCGTAATCCCTGTCTCCCGCAGCATTCCTGAGTGCTGCATATGCCATTGCCGATACTACGGCGTCAGTGTCCGGATTCCTGTGTCCGACAACATAGATCTTTCCCATTGAACGTTCTCCCTCTTAGTCAGTTCTTTTCTTTTCGAGGGTATTATACTACGGCTTTTTACATAGGGATACGCCCCTGTATGTATGCAATGTGCATACCTTGAACGCCTCAAAAAATGATATAACTCGGTAAATGGATGATAATCGATCGAAATTGTTCCTGACTGTTAATGCTTTCGTCCCGCTTTGTCTGGGACTCGTATTCTATTTGACATGTCAGAGGGATACATTTATCAGGTCGATGGCGGAACGGGTGGGATTCTCTGCGATACGGATCGGTTATCCTTCGTTTGTCGATGATCATGCATGTGATCTTCTGTGGGGATATGCGCTTGCCGGAACTCTGTGCCTGGTCCAGGCATTAGTCTTCGGAACCGACATCAGAAAATGGGAGGGCCTTCGATTAAAGGGCATAGTCATTCTTTCCGTTCTGTTGTCGGCAGTTATGGAGATCCTTCAGGAGATCGGGGTTTTCCCTGGTGTATTTGATCCTGTTGACATTATATGTGAAACGATCGCGATCATCATTTGCGCGATGGTAATAAAACACTATTTTGGGAGGGCACAAGATGAATAAGAGAAAGATCACAGCTACTATGTTGTCGGCACTGGTCATCGCATCATTTTCCTTGATGGCTATGGCAAGCGGATCGGATTCATCCAGAGAACAGGAAAAGGAAAAGATCGAAGTCCGCAAGAATGGAGAGGAAGTCTCCGGTGAAAGCGATCAGACTGAACCTGATCAGACTGAAGCAAAAAAGATGTCATATGAGATATCCGATACAAGCTTCAATTACTACACTGACAGTATAGGAAAAGTAGAGTATTACGGCATTGTAGAGATCACCAATACAGGAGAGTGCGGGATCTTTCTCAAGGACTGTGTTTTTGATCTGGAAGACGACAACGGTCATCTTCTTCAGTCCGATAATATTATTTCTACATGTCCTTTTGTCATAGCTCCCGGTGAGAAGGGATATTTCTACAATATGACGGGTTTTATTGATGAATCTGTTTCTTTCGACAACGGAATAAAGCTCGTTCCCAATATCACATTGGAAGAAGCGACAGGTGCCGATGACATATATCATGATTATGAGATATCCGACACGGATATCCGCGAGGGGAGCTTCGGAAGACCTAAGGTGACCGGAAGGATCACTAATGACACTTCAGCAGATGAGAACCTCGCCAGGATCTATATCATCTTTTACGACGCAGACGGAAAAGTTCTGGGCATCAGTGCAACTTACGTTACTGACCTCACGGCAGGATCGACCCAGAGCTTTGAAAGTGAAGCCTATTTCATCGACGATAATGTAAATCTCGACAGCATCGCTGATTATAAAGTCGTAAGCCGTCCTACTTATTATCAGTTCTGACAGACTGTCACAGCAGGCTCGCGATGCCTGAGAAGATCATTATCAGAGAGACTGTGACGAGGATGAAGAATATCAGTGCGTAAAGTGCCCTGACCGCGATCCTTACGGAGAGATGCTCATTGTTGATGAGCGGGAATCTGCAGGTGCCTCCGGACCAGTCGAAAAAGAAGTCGATCGCGATAAGGGATGACAGGAAGATCGAGACCTTGTAGGCGATGTCTTCATATACGTGCCCTCCGCTCGACCTGGCTGTCAGGGAGAGGAAGATAATGAGGGAATAGAAGAATATTGCGATCATCATCTTTATCGGGTTGCCGCTCCTGAATCCCGGAGGAGGGAAGAGTTTCTTTCCTGTCGAGGGTCTTATCTGAGAAATAGCTTCGCGGAGTTCGAGAGCGCTTTGATATCTTTTGTCCGGATCAAAAGAGGAGGCTTTGGATGCAATGCAATAGTAGGGGGAGTCCTCGCTGAAAGCGCTTTTCATGAGGACTCCGAGAGAATATATGTCGGTACGTGCATCAGACTGCATGAAGCCGTACTGTTCGGGAGCGGCCATGCCCTCTGTTCCGATGAGAACAGTGTCGCGGTCGTGTCCCGGCTTATAGGTCTTTGAAGAGTCGTAATCGATTATCTTGATGTGACCATCGTCGGTCACCATGATGTTGGAGCCTTTGATGTCGCGATGGATTATCGCAGGCGTCGCGCCGTGAAGGAATTCGAGTCCACGGCAGATCTCGCAGAACAGACCGGCTTTCTGTTTATCGGTTAATAAAGGATCTTCGATGACCGAGTCGAAAGTCCTTCCCTGGACATATTCTTCGATAACTGTAAGGAGAGGACCTTCAGGGCCTTCCGAGACGGAATAGTCGATCACGGCAGGGATCCTGGGATCGCGGTGTTCCTTGAGATAGGAATAGACGGAAATGTCAAAATGCCTGAGGGTCTTTCTGATCCTCACGTCGTGTGAGATGAGGTCCATGACGAGTTCGTGGCCCTTTTCGATGTGATACAATGACTGGTAGTTTGACATATCGCTCATGAGATTATTTTAACACCTGTGGGGTATGTAAATGGATAAAAATACAGATGAACTTATGAATAAGCTGAGATCGGCAGAAGAGATCAATGATCTTGATTCATTCCTTCATGACGATCTCAGTGATACGGAAGATTTTAAGACATATATCAAAAATGTGATGGAAGAGAAGAATATCACGCCTCCCGAGCTTCAGAAGAGGAGCAGGATCGACAGGACATACCTGTATCAGATACTCGACGGAAGGAGGAACCCCGGCAGGGACAAGGTGATAATGCTCTCGATCGGAACGGGGCTCGATCTGGAGAATGTACAGCGGGCGCTGAAGACGGCCGGGTGCAGTATCCTCTATCCCAAGAACAGGCGTGACAGCATCCTTATCTTCGGGATAGACTCCGGAGAGTCTGTTGCGGGCATCAATCTCCTGCTCGAAAGATATGGCGAAGCGCCCCTGAAGTGAGCCGGGAAGTCCTTGTTTACGTTCTTAAAGAAATAACACACTTCTCAAATATGTGTTATAATGACAATACTATCGTAAAATACGAACGGGAGGTGTCCTCAATATGGATAATGAAGATATCAAGGATGTAGCTGAGGCTGCACAGGCTAATGCCGATGAACTCAAGGCTGCCGCAGAAGAGGCTGCCGCTGCTGCCGAGAAGGCACAGGAAGAAGCTGCTGCAGTAGCAAAGGCTGCAGAGGAGAAGGCTGCCGCTGAGGCAAAGGCTGCAGAGGAAGCAGCAAAGGCAGCTGAAGCAAAAGCTGCTGAAGAGGCTAAGGCTGCAGAGGAAGCTGCAAAGGCCGCAGAGGCACAGGCTGCCGCTGAAGCGAAGGCTGCTCAGGAGGCTGAGAAGAAGGCCGCTGAAGAAGCCGCTGCCGCTGCAAAAGCTGAAGAGAAGAAGGCCGCAGCTGAGGCTGCTGCCGCTGCAAAGGCTCAGAAGAAAGAGCAGAAGAAGCTTGAGAAGAAGGCTGCAGCTAAGGCTAAGATCGATGCCTGCCCTAAGGAATACAGACCTGTATCGGTTTCCAAGTATTTCTGGTTTTCGCTCCTTTCGTGCCTGCCCGTTATCGGACTGATCTTCATTCTCATCATGTCCTTCACGCCAAGGAACAAGAATGTTAAGAACTTCGAGAGATCTTTCCTTGCTTACAGGATCATCTTCTACATCTGCGCTCTCGCATTTGTACTCATCGCCGTCTTTGCATTCGGTAACTCTTTCATGGATGTTGTAGAGGCATTCAAGAACTTCTTCATCGAGGTTCTCGGAAGCATCGGCATCGACCTCTGATCTGATGTCCTGATGAAGTAAGAACTACTGGTTAAGACTGCTTTTCGGGGTGCTGTCCCACGTACGGGACGGCACCTCTTTTTTGTACTCTGATTAACACAGCGCTGACCCATCTTTGTAACATTGTTATATTAAAATGCTAATTAAGAGAAATCTATTGTGAGGTAATGCGTATGTCAGATGAAGAATTGATCTCCAAAAAGCAGCTTTTGAGAGTAGCTCAGATCTCTTACGGAACGCTCTACAGGTGGAAGAGGATGAACCTCATTCCCGAGAGCTGGTTTATCCACAGGGCAACTGAGACAGGACAGGCGACATATTTCCCCAGGACCAAGGTCCTTACAAGGATCGAAAGGATCAAGGAACTCAAGAATGAGCTGTCTGTCGAGCAGATGCAGGAACTCTTTTCCGCTAACGTAAAGAGCTTCAAGATCCCGCTCAAGGATTTCAGGGAACTCGGTATCGTATCCAAGCTGTCGATCACCGCATTCTGCAGTGTATATCCCACCAAGACGCTCCTCGATTTCAATGATGTATTCGGAATGTACGTAGTAGATCACCTCATGAAGCTTTCCGGAATCTATCTGGAGGACGCAAAGCAGGTCCTGAGACTCCTGTGCAAATATCTTTCAGTCGAGGCCAGCAAGGACTATCAGCTCCTTCTCCTCCGTAAGCTCGGAGTTCCGATGACGGTCCTCGTAAGAGGCGAAGAGGATATCCTCCTTGAGGATAATACAGAGGTCATCGCCTGCGCTAACCTTACGGAATTTGAGGAAGCACTCAAGGATCAGCTGATCGCATAAGGAGGACCGATGAAAAAGATATCTCAGTCAGTCATCGGTGCACTCGGCGCGCTCGCAGAACCGGTAAGGCTCCGCATAGTCGACAGGCTCTCTTCCGACAGGGAACTGCGCGGCGTGGATATACTTGCAGATCTTACGATCACGCAGCCCACACTGTCCCATCATATGTCGATACTCATCGAAAATGATCTTGTCAAAGCCAGGAAGGACGGAAGATGTATCCGTTATTCCGTTAACAGAAAGAAGATCGACGAGATAAGGAGTATCATTGACAGTCTCGGTGCTCAGCCTGCTTCATCTGTATCTCCGGAAGCAGCACCTGTGAAAAAGACGGTAAGCGCTCCTGTCAAAAAGGAAGCTGCAACCAAGAAGCCTGCTGCAAAGCCTGCCGCCAAGGCAAAGCCCGAGGAGACTGCTAAACCTTCCAGGGAAGCAATAGCAGGTAAGGATACAAAGGCAATAAAGCCTTCCAAGTCTTCAAAGGATAAAGACAAGGACAAAGACGGCAAGAAGAAAAAAGACAAAAAGAAAGATAAGAAAAAAGATAAAAAGAAAAAGTGACGGCAAAGGCCGTCACTTTTTTATAGGTCTGTTTCTCATTTTCACGGGAACTGTTTTTCGCTGTCATATATTTATATGTTGAAAAATACCTCTTATTATTTTAGAATGGTTATAAATTGATTATAATGGAGAAAAATGGCATGCAAACCGTAAGGGACGCACAGGACAGGTTAAGGGAAGCCGGCATTCGTATTACGACTCCCCGCGTCGTTATCTACGACTTCCTTCTGCGTAACAGGATACATCCGACATGTGATGAGATATATACGGCATTGAAGGACAAGAATCCTTCGCTTTCGCTGGCTTCGGTCTATAACGTTACCGAAAGGCTGTCCGACGAGAATCTCCTCGTCAGGATCGTATCTCCCGACGGCGAACGTCACTATGACTCGGTTACAGAATTCCACGGACACTTTTTCTGCAGGGAATGCGGAAAGATATATGACATAAAGAGCTGCCCGGACTCGCTCTTTGAAGAGATACCGGGGGCCGTTACGGAGAGTATCTCGCTTACGGCCGAAGGGCTCTGTCCCAAATGCGCCCCGTCATCCGATAAGAAGAAAAAGTAAGACCGCCCGGAAATACCGGACGGCCTTCTTTTATGCAAATTGTCTTCGGAAAAGACTCTTATTACTTGGCTGCAAGGATATCCTTGATCTCAGTAAGGAGCTTGACCTCATCGGAAGGCTCTGCAGGTGCAGCTGCCTCTTCTTCCTTCTTCTTGCCGATGGTCATGAGCTTGTTCATTCCCTTGATGAGGAGGAACAGGATGAATGCCAGGATGATGAAGTTGATGATAGCTGTGATGAATGCTCCGTAGTTGAGCGAAAGAGCTGCTGTCTGCTCAGGATCGAGACCCTCGTAGTTTACCCAGGGGAGCTTGATCGCGCCGCCGACCTCAGCACCGCCGATGCTGTTGATCAGAGGATTGATAAAGTTGTCTGTAAGTGATGTTACGATCGCACCGAAAGCGCCGCCGATGATGACACCGATAGCCATATCCATTACGTTGCCCTTGAGTGCGAATTCCTTAAATTCTTTCATGAAACCCATAACGATGACCCTCCGTTTTATAAGATGTATAGATATATACTATTCCATCGGTGTCATAGATGTGTTTCCGTCAGTTTACAAAAGCATTAAAAAGGCATAAAAAGAAGCCGTCTTCACAGGAGGCAGATACCTACGGTGGAGACGGCTTCCGTTAGTCTTCAGTCTTAAAGATCAGCAATATGCCTTTACCTTCTCAGGGAGTTCATCGACCTTACCGCTAAGGATGATCGTTGCCGTGATAGGGGAATCCCTAAGGAAGGAATCGAGCTTTCCGATAAAGTCCTCGAGACCGTCGAAACTGTCATCAGCTGCAACCTTGAAGATGCTGTCGATGTAGATATGTGTCAGGTCATAATCCTTGGAGCAGATCCCACATATAAAAGCGAGGAGCTGATCATAGCCGGAGACGGGGTATTCTTTCATGTTGACGAGTCTTACGTTAGGCTTAAGGAGCTGGTCGAGTCTGTTGCCTCTCTCGATACATACTACGTTGTTGTCCTGTGCCGCTACCGTGTTGATATCGTCAACCAAGCGCGCTGTCTTTCCTGTACCCTTCTCACCTGCGATGATCTTGATCATAATAAGTTCTCCTTTGGTTCGATTATATCCGTAAAGGAGTGCCCGGAGCATATCCGATCTTTCCCTTACCGATAAATCTATTGTACTTGAATGTCAGTATATTTTGAATAGTAAATTGAGGAAAAAGTTAGTATTTTTTGTTAACATTAACCACAATCGGCCCCGCTGTACGGGCCGGGCCTTGAGAGCGCACGGCGGCGCGGGGTCCCGTCATCCGTAAAGGGCTCCCTATGTATATAGATAATATATTTGCCTTAATCACTTTCGTGTGTTATCATGACGATGCTGTTATTTTACTTTTTTAAGTAAACGGGCTTTGCAGAGTCCGTTTTTTGTTTTATTAAGGAGGAAAGATGGCAAAAAGGTCAAAGACCGCACAGGCCGCATATGACATCGCATACCCCGTTGCAGAGCAGATGGGACTCGACCTTGTCGATGCGGAATACAAGAAGGAAGGTCCTTCGTATTTCCTGAGGCTCTTCATAGACAGGAAGGGCGGCGTCGGTATCGATGAGTGCGAAGAGTTTTCGAGAGTCATAGATCCGATACTTGATGAGAAGCTCAGGCACGATGCCGATTATTTTGAAGTGTCGTCCCCGGGTCTTACCAGACCTCTTACCGAGATCAGGGATTACATCAGGTACGAAGGTGAGAAGCTCGAACTGTCATTCATGCCCGGATCAGGACTCGGCGGAGACGTCATCGCGAAAGCATCAGGCGTCAACAGTGAGGAGGAGACGGTCATTTTCGAGAAGGAAGACGGAGAGAAGTTCGAAGCAAAGATCAGTGATATTTCCAAAGCGGTACGTCATATCGAATTCTGACGGACGCATAAACGGCAAATATAAAAACAATTCATAAACGGAGGAAAAGAAAATGGCAAAGAAGCAGCAGGAGGAAGCAAAAGAGAATGTACTTGACGCGATCAAGTTCCTTGCCAAGGAAAGAGGGATCGACGAGGAAACTCTCATAAGTGCAGTCGAGGAAGGTATCGTTACAGCATTCAAGAGAGAGTTCTCCGGAATGAACGTTAACGAGGTTGCGGCTGAGATCGACCGTGAGACAGGCGAGATATTCGTTTATAAGCTCGTTGATGTCGTAGAGGAAGTCGATGATCCCGTAAACCAGATCTCTATTGAGGAGGCAAAGGCTACTGACGATCAGATCGAGGTCGGAGACCAGATCGAGATCGGTATCGAGGTTGACCAGCTCGGAAGACTTGCGGCTACGGCTGCCAAGAGTGCCATCTCCCAGAGGGTAAGAGATGCAGAGTACAAGAGGATCCAGGATGAATTCTCCGAGAAGATCAATGAGATCACTACGGGCGTCATCCTCAGAAGAGACAGCAGGAATGTCTATGTCGACATCGACAGGGCAGAGGCAGTCCTCCCCAAGGAAGGCCAGATCAGGAATGAAGACTATTCCATGAACAGGAGCATGAAGTTCCTCGTTCTCTGCGTTGAGGAGCATAACGGTCATCCTTCGATCACGCTTTCGAGAACATCCAATGAGCTCGTCAGAAAGCTCTTCGAGCTTGAGGTTCCCGAGATCAAGTCCGGTGAGGTCATGATCAAGTCCATCTCCAGAGAGCCCGGTGCAAGATCCAAGGTCGCTGTCTGCTCGAGAGATGAGAATATCGATGCAAAGGGTGCATGCGTAGGCCAGAGGGGCCAGCGTGTCCAGGAGATAATGAACGAGCTCGGCGGAGAGAAGATCGATATCGTTGACTGGAACGAAGATCCCGCTCTCTTCATCTCCGAAGCACTCCAGCCTGCGAGAGTAATGAGAGTTGACACTGAGATCACGACGAACGAGGACGGAACAGTCGAGAGATATGCCAAGGTCATCGTTCCGGATCAGCAGTTCTCACTTGCTATCGGAAGAGCAGGACAGAATGTAAGGCTCGCCGCAAGGCTTACCGGATTCAGGATCGATATCAAGAAGGAATCCGATGAAGCAGCTGAGGCTACCCAGAAGATGCTCGACAAGTTTACTGTAGTCGAGGATGATCAGCAGGAGGGCTGAAGCCGTGAAGAAGAAGCCGCAGAGGATGTGCGTTTCCTGCAAGACAAGGAAAGACAAGAAGGATCTCCTGAGAGTCGTCCTTATGCCTGACGGCAACATTGCATATGATCCCACCGGCAAGGCCGCCGGAAGAGGTTCCTACCTCTGCAGGGACGTGCAGTGCATCATGACGGAACTCAAGGCGCACAGACTTTCGAAAGGGCTTCGCCATCGTATCGACGAAGACGACCTCAAGTCGGTCGCTGACGAGATACTGAAGCTGTGTGAGGCGGACGCTGAGTCCGGTGCCGACGGGGAATAAAGACCAGGTTATGGATGATAAGCAGAGGATACTCGGACTGTTAGGTCTTTCATCCAGAGCCGGGAAGGTGCTGTCGGGATTTGCAAGCGTCGAGGCGGGCATAAGAAAGGGAGAGATAAAGCTCCTGATCCTGTCCGAAGATATCTCGGCCAATACGCTCGGTAAGCTCCTCGATATCGCAGCAAAAACAGGAACCGATCTTCCTGATGCATATTCCTTCGCGAGTTCATATGAGCTCGGCTGCGCGATAGGCAAACCCGCCAGAGCGTTAGCAGGGATCACGGACGAGGGATTTGCTTCGGGATTAGAGGCGATGCTTCAGTCATACGACAAAGAAAATGAAACGGATCAACATACGGAGGATACCGATCAATGAGTGAAAACAAAGAAAACAGACTGACCATGGGCGGTGTGTCCGGCAACAAGACAATGCGTGTCGGAAGGGTTCACAAGAAGAAAGCAGTTGAGCCCGCACCCGAGGCGGCGGCTGCCGTCAGTGCAGATGAGGCTGCCGTTAAGGCTGCTGCCGCTCCCGAATCAGTTGAGGTCAAGGCCGCTGCTCCCGAGAAGGAGACAAAGGCTGAGACAGCAAAGGTAAAAGAGACGGATGCTGCCGAGAAGAAGGCTTCCAAGACTTCCACGACAAAGAGTGAAGACACCGCGGAGAAGAGTGAGAAGGCAAAGACTTCTTCCAGGTCCAAGGCTAAGGAAGCCGAAGCATCTGAAAAGACTCCCGCTGAGGAGAAGCCTGCTTCAAAGAGCAAGGCAAAAACGGAAGATGCTCCCGAGAAGAAGACAAAGGCAAAGAAGAGCGAAGAAGCTCCTTCCGCCGAAGAGGCGAAGAAGCCTTCCGCTGAAGAAAAAGCTGCTCCTGCAGAAGATAAGAAAGCAGAAGCGCCTGCTCCTGCTGCCGAGGCCAAACCCGCGAAGCCCGTTATCGATAAGAACAAGATCTCTTCTGCCGTCGTTGCGATGCCTGAGACCGTCAGAAAGTCAACGGTATTCGTAGATAACGGAAGAGGCGGAAGATACGGCGGCCAGGGAGGATCACGTCCTTCCTATCAGGGCGGCGGTCAGAGAGGATCCTATCAGGGCGGTCCCAGGGGAGACAGGTCCCAGGGCGGCGGATTTGCCAAGGATAAGGATGATGAAGGCCAGGCACGTCCCCAGGCTAGAAGAGCTGCGAAGCCCAAGTCTGAGACTCCTCTCGACGAGATGAAGAAGAGCAGGGCGAACTTTGCCGAGAAATCCGCTAATGACAGAAGGCACAGCGACAGCGATAAGAACCGTGAGAACGGAAGGAATATGTCAGGTGCCGATAAGAGGCGTACCGGAGGACAGAACAAGTTCACCGGCAGGATCTCCGAAGACGGTGATTTTGATGATTATTCATACGGCAAGAAGAAAAAGAAGAAGAGCACATATATCGCCCAGCCTGTCGTCGAGCAGACGATAACCGACGTACAGATACCTCCTTTCATAACGGTCAAGGATCTTGCAGAAGGTATCGGCAAGAAGAGTTCCGATGTCATCAAGGTATTGATGAAGCTCGGAATGCTCGCTACGATCAACCAGGAGCTGGACTTCGATACGGCTTGTCTCGTAGCTGATGATTTCGGTATCAACGCTACTCTGCTCGAGGAAGTTACCGAGGAGGATATCCTTTTCGATGACGATGATAACAAGGAGACCGAAGGCCTCGAGCCCAGACCTCCGGTAGTAGTCGTCATGGGTCACGTTGACCATGGTAAGACTTCACTGCTCGACAGGATCAGATCAGCATCGGTCGTTTCCGGTGAGGCCGGCGGTATCACGCAGCATATCGGTGCTTATACAGTACGTACGAAGGGAAGACAGATCACGTTCCTCGATACGCCCGGTCATGAGGCATTTACGACGATGCGTGCAAGAGGTGCTAACTTCACGGATATCGCGATCCTCGTTGTTGCTGCCGATGACGGTGTAATGCCCCAGACAGTCGAGTCCATCAACCATGCGAAGGCTGCAGGCACCGAGATCGTCGTTGCGATCAATAAGATAGATAAGCCGGGTGCAAATCCCGATAAGGTAAAGCAGGAGCTTGCTAACTATGAACTCATTCCCGAGGAGTGGGGCGGCTCGACGATCATGGTACCCGTATCTGCAAAGCAGGGAACAGGTATCGATGATCTCCTCGAAAATGTCCTCCTCGTAGCTGATGTTCTCGAGCTCAAGGCTGATCCTACCCGTCAGGCAAAGGGTGCCGTTATCGAGGCAAAGCTCGACAAGGCAAGGGGTCCTGTAGCTACTGTCCTCGTTCAGAGAGGTACGCTCAAGCAGGGTGATTCCGTTGTCTGCGGCGCCATGATCGGCAACATCCGTGCGATGTATGACGACAAGGGTAAGGATATCAAGAAGGCAGGTCCTTCCATCCCCGTTGAGATCCTCGGTCTTCCGGAAGTACCGGAAGCAGGTGAGATGCTCTATGCCGTAACAGATGACAAGATGGCAAGACAGCTCGTTGAGAAGAGAAGGATCAAGCAGCGTGAGGAGCATATGAGAAAGAGCTCCGCGAGATCTCTCGAGAACCTTGCCGCACAGATGGCAGAGGGCAACGTTAAGGAACTCAACCTCATCATCAAGGCAGACGTTCAGGGTTCTGTCGAGGCTGTTACACAGTCCGTCGAGAAGCTTACCAATGAGGAAGTACGCGTTAAGGTCATCCACGGTGCCGTCGGTGCTATCAACGAATCCGATGTCATGCTCGCAGATGTTTCCAACGCTATCATCATCGGATTCAACGTACGTCCCAATGCGATCATTACCGAGAAGGCTAAGGAAGCCGGCGTAGACATCAAGCTCTACAGCGTTATCTATAATGCCATCGAGGATATCGAGTCTGCGATGAAGGGAATGCTCGCGCCCAAGTTCGAGGAAGTCGTTCTCGGTCATGTCGAGATCCGCGAACTGTTCAAGGTCAGCGGTGTCGGAACTATCGGCGGTGCTTATGTCAAGGACGGTAAGATCACCAGGAACTGCGGCGTAAGAGTACTCCGTGATGACATCGTCATCTATACCGGTACGCTCGGATCGCTGCAGAGGATGAAGGACGCAGTCAAGGAAGTCGCTACAGGTTATGAGTGCGGACTTTCCATCGCGAACTATAACGATATCAAGATAGGCGATATCATCGAGGCCTTTGAGGACCGTGAGGTAGAAAGAGACTGATATGAGACGTAACAGACAGGCCATAGTCGGCGACGAGATGCAGAAAGTGCTCTCGGATATCATCGCGAACAAGGTCAAGGATCCGAGGATCCCGCTCCTGACTTCTGTAACGGGAGTCAGGATGTCTTCAGACCTTACGCACGCGACTGCGGATATCTCCGTTTTCGGTGATGATAAGGCGAAGAAGGACTGCATGGATGCCATAGAGCATGCGAAGGGTTTCATAAGGTTCGAGATGTGCAAGAGGATCGACCTCAGGGTCGCACCTGAGCTTCATTTCAAGCTCGATACGACACTCGAGGAAGCAGCCAGGATGGATGCGCTGATCGACAGGACGATGGAAGCTGACAGGAAGAAGAGAGAACAGCTCGGCATTGAAGAGGAATGATCATTATGAAAGAAATGTATTCTTCTGATGCACTGAGGATGGCAAATAAGTTTATCGAAGCCGCGAAGGATGCTTCCGCGGCCGGTATCCCCGTCCTTGTCTTTCCCCATAAGAATGTCGACGGTGACTGCATCGGTTCGGCATGTGCCACGGCTCTGGTTTTCCGTATGCTCGGCGCGTCTTCTTAT
The DNA here is from genome assembly GCA_017529925.1 of Clostridiales bacterium. GTDB lineage: Bacteria > Bacillota > Clostridia > Saccharofermentanales > Saccharofermentanaceae > Saccharofermentans. Next base: position 38,053 of record JAFXMZ010000027.1, on the reverse strand, counting down.
GCCGTTATACCGGAGGAGCTCCCCGAGAATATGTCATTTCTCGGGATAGGGGATCTTATCCTCGGATATGAGGATGTAAAGGATCTCGGGAAGGGTGACTTTGTCGCCGTTTCAGTCGACTGCTCTGAAGCTTCGAGGATGGGTGCCTGCGGCGAGATCTTCGCCAGGGCAGAGGAAACTCTTTCGATAGATCACCATGAAGTCACGGGTCTTCGTGATGACATCAAGTGGATCGAACCGCTCGGTTCGTCCGCATGTGAACTCGTATACTATGTCTGCGAGAAACTCGCGTCCGTTCTGGGAAAGGATCTTTGTGAGATAGTACCGCCTCTGGCGGCATCCTGCCTGATGGCGGGTATCGTTACGGATACGGGAAGGTTTACCTATTCCAATACGAGGCCCGAGACTCTTGAGACCGCGGGAATACTCATGGAACTCGGCGGCAATATTACAGATGTTTGCTATAACCTTTTCGACAGGAAAAAGCAGCATGAGTTCATGGCATCCAACAGTGCATGTACATCCAGCGGTTTTTATGCCGACGGTAAGCTCGCGATGTGCAAGGTCACGCTCGATTTCCTTCACGGATTCGGTGCGTCATCTGACGATGTTTCAGATGTCGTATCCAAGCTCCGCGACGTTGACGGAGTCGAACTTGCGATCGTTCTCAGAGAGACAGAGGACGGGAAGATCAGGGCGAACCTCCGCTCGAAGACTTATTTTGACTGTTCCGAATTTGCTGCCATCTACGGAGGCGGCGGCCATAAGAAAGCTGCCGGCTTTACGGCGAAAGGTGATATAGACGGGCTGTGGCTCGAAGTTAAGAGGAAGGCAGAAGATCTTTTGTGCAAAGCGGGATAATCCTTCTGGACAAGAAGCCCGGGATCACCTCCATGGCTTGCGATAATTTCATAAAGAGACTTCTCGGTACGAAGAAGGTCGGTCATTCGGGCACACTCGATCCTTTTGCAACAGGTCTTCTTCCGGTATTTGTCGGCGATGCCCTGAAGGTCATGAGATATACGGACGGATATGACAAGTCCTATAGCTGTACGGCTGTCTTCGGCAGGTCGACCAATACCCAGGACAGGGATGGTGAGACAACAGGCGGAAGGCTTCCCACGGCTGAGGAACTGGACATGCTCGAGGCATCTGACTATGAGGCTGTCAGGAAGGCGTTTTCCGAAGTCGCTTCAAGGACCACGCAGATCCCTCCGAAATACTCGGCAAAGAAGATCGGAGGCCGCAAGGCTTATGAACTTGCAAGAGAAGGGGAGACGGTAGAACTTCCCCCTGCGAATGTCAGGATAGACAGGCTCGAGATCAGATCGATAAGACGGATGGGTGAGACTTTCGCTGCGGATTTTGAAGTATCATGCTCGAAAGGAACATATATCAGGACGATCTGCGAAGACGTGGGAGAGATCCTGGAGTTCGGAGCATATGCACAGGATCTGAGGAGGACCGGAAGCGGACCTTTTTCGGTGGAGGATGCATATACAGAAGAGCAGCTTGCAGATATGCACGGTTCGGGGGATGATTCATTTCTCCTGTCAAGAGAGAATGCACTTTCGCATATGAGCAGCATAAGCCTTTCCGCGAAGGATGCCGCCGACGTAAAGCTCGGCAGGAAGATAAGTTCCGCGCCATATCCGGATGCACCGGAGTCAGGTCTGTTTTGCGGGACTTTTGAAGGAAGAGTGATCGCGGTCCTTTACAGGGCAACTGAAAACTCTTCAGATATATTCAGGATAGACAGGATGCTTGCGGCAGATGGAATATAAGACGACAAAGACATATCTCGATACTATCCCTTTTGAAACACGCGGACGCGCTGTTGCGCTCGGCTATTTTGACGGCGTCCATGAAGGCCATGCCGAGCTGATAAGAAAGATGGTGAAAGCCGCAAAACAGATGGGCATAAGATCCACTGTCCAGACTTTTACCGGATTCACGAGAAAAGACAAGAAGTGCCTTACCACGATCGAGGAAAAACTGGCGATCCTGTCGGACCTCGGTGTCGACGAGATGCTCGTTATCAGGTTTGATGAGGATTTCAGGAATACGTCGGCAGAGGATTTCTACATTAATATCCTAAGGAATACACTTAATTCCAAAGTGCTTTTTGCCGGTGACGATTACCGGTTCGGAAAGGATGCCGCCGGAGATCCTTCGACCCTCAGGCAGTATGCATCCTCAGACGGGATCGCGGTAAAGATCGTTCCGCAGATAACGCTTGAGGGATATGACAGAAGGATATCCTCGACATGGATGAGGGAGGCGCTTGCCGAAGGCGATGTCGGGATCATTTCCCGGATGTGCGGCGGAAGGCCTTTCTCATATTCAGGGAGGGTCATTGAGGGAAAAAAGCTCGGAAGACAGCTCGGATTCCCCACGATCAATCTTATCGTGCCCTCCGAAAAGGCGGTCGCAAGGCGCGGTGTTTACGTGTCGCGTATAACTATCGGGAGCAGGGTCCTTTTCGGTGTGTCGAATATAGGAAGGAGACCTACGGTCGATGATGACGGTGAAGACATTCTCGAGACATATATCTTTGACTTTGATGAGGATGTCTACGGAGCATCGGTCAGGGTGGATCTGCTGTCCTTCCTCAGGCCTGAGGAGAAGTTTCCTTCGAAAGAGGAGCTCGTATCAGCCATAGAGGAGAATAAGAAACAGGCAAAGAAATATCTGTCGGATAGTGGTATCATTGTCTGACAGTATGATATATGTAAAAAAGAAATGAGGGAAGATAATGGATAAGACACAGGTAAGTTTCCCGGGACTCGGGATCGAATTCAATATAAGCCCGGTGGCATTTAAGATCGGGTCATTCGAGGTCTACTGGTACGGCATCCTTATCGCCGTGGGTATGATCTTCTGTGTGGCTCTTGCGATAAAGCAGGCGAGGAAGAATAATTTCTCCCCCGACCTCGTATATGACATCGCGATCGTCTCGCTTCCCAGTGCCATCGTCGGCGCGCGTCTTTATTATGTGCTCAACCAGTGGCAGTACTATTCTTCCGACCTGAGCCGTATCTTTGATACGAGATCGGGAGGACTCGCCGTATACGGAGGTATCATCGGAGCCTTCCTCGGTGCATTCATCATGCTGCGCATCAGGAAGATCCCCTATTCAACATGTGCCGATTACTGCATCGTCTATATCCCTCTCGGACAGGCTATAGGAAGATGGGGTAATTTCTTCAACCAGGAGGCATTCGGAACAACGACTTCGCTTCCATGGGGAATGAAGAGCGCTGATACTGCTTCATATCTTTCGGCAAACTGTCCTTATCTTGACAGCTCCATGCCGGTCCATCCGACATTCCTTTATGAGTCCATTGTCGATCTGGCACTTTTCTTTATCCTTTATAATGTAAGAAGAAAGAGTAAGTATTCCTATGAGACATTAAGCGTATACATGATCGTATACGGAGTATTCCGTTTCCTCATCGAAGGACTCCGCACCGACTCGCTCTATATCGGGAATACGGGAATAAGGACATCCCAGATCCTTTCCCTTATCCTTGTAGTATTCGGTCTCCTGCTGATCGCTTTCATGAGATACAGGAACTGCATAAGGCTTTCCCTGCCGGAACGCTTCTATGCAGATCAGAATGCTGCAGCTGTATCGTCTGATGCCGCAGCAGTATCCGCGGCCGGTGCAGGTGATCCGTCCGAGGAGACAGAGACTTCAGAGGCTGAGACCGAGGCAGAGGCTGATACCGGCAGTGAAGTCGAGGCGGATGGAACGGCTGATACCGGCGCAGATGCTGAAGATGATGCCGGGGAAAAGAATGATATGACGGAGGAGAATGATGGCGGGCAATAAGTCCGGCATAGAGAGACTTCGTAATAACGACTATTTCCGTACGATCGACTATCTTCTGATCGTGCCGATCTTCATATTGACCGTAATCGGACTTTATGTCCTCAGTAAAGTATTTGCCACGGGATTCGAGGATGATCCCGGAAAGCTCTACAGGCAGATATTCGCCGCGGCGATGGGAGTAACTATCGCATTCATCATATGTATCCTGGATACGAGTTTCATGAAGCTCATCGGATGGGTCATATACGGCGGATCCATGTTCCTGCTGGTAATAGTCCCTCTTGATAATGTCGACTATACGGATAAGTGGGGAGCCGATTCCTGGCTTGAGCTTCCTGTCATCGGTAACCTTCAACCGTCGGAACTTGTCAAGATAGGACTTGTAATGGTGGCGGCGGGCGTTTTCGAGAAGATGGGGAATAAAGAGATAAGCCTGCCCAGAGGATTCGGTTATCTGGCGTTGATCTACGGTCCGCCGATGCTCCTCATCTTCAAGCAGCCTGACCTCGGAACAGCAATGGTCATTATGTTCTCATTTGTATGCATGCTGTTCGTGTGGGGCGTCAAGTTCAGGTATTTCCTTCTTGCTGCTTCGTCAGTCATCGTTATCGGAGTTCCGTTCGTATGGAATTTCTATCTGGAGAGTTTCCAGAAAAAGAGGATCCTTTCGCTCGTATTCGAAGGATCAGATCCCAAATCGGAATATAATCTCGTTCAGTCAAAGGCGGCCATCGCTTCGGGAGGACTCTCGGGAAACAACACCGGTGTCACCATATCGGTGCCGGTCAAGGAGAGTGATTTCATCTATGCTGCCGTTTCGGAACATCTCGGCTTTATAGGGACCACGGCCGTTGTCCTTCTTGCATTCTTCTTTATCTGCAGGGCTCTCTTTGTCGCATCGCGTGCATCCCGCAGATCTTATTCATATATAGTTACGGGTCTTACGGCATCATTTGCATTCCACTTCATAGAGAACATGGGAATGGCTGTAGGACTTCTGCCGATCACCGGAATCCCGCTGCCGTTCATAAGCTACGGAGGTACTGCCATGATGGTCAATTACATGGCGTTCGGCATTATCCTGAACATATCGATGGAGAACCGGCAGCGGTAACGGGGCCGTCTGCATTGACTTCAGCTTTTATCCGAACGGGAAGGGAATCGGTCTTTTGACCGGTTCTTTTTAGGTTGGCAAAAACTTGGCAAATGAGAGGGTAAATAGCCAAGCTTTTATCCAACTCTCAATGACAATTGATGCTCATCAGCGCGCCGGTCACTACTGACCGGCGCGAACATTTCCGCTGTCTTACAAAAAACAAAAAAAATCGACAATTTCCCCTTGATTAACTTTTAGATTACAGATAAAATACATTCAGGTGGCGAAAAGTGGTGCAATATTTCATGAAAGTGGAGTGAAGTGGCACTGATCGATACCGAATAGGATTCGGAGAAGGATCAGGTGGCAAGGGACACAAAGAAGATCGATGCTAAGGGAAGATTCTTTATTCCCGCGAAGCAGAAAGATGAACTCGGCAGTGAGCTGGTCGTAACGAACAGCCTTGATGTCGGGTATCTTTGCGTTTATTCAAAAGAGCATTTTGCTTCCATCAAGGAGCAGCTCGGCCGCCTCAATTCAATGGATCCCAAGGTAAGGCGCATCAAGAGGGCGATCATAGGAGAGGCTCTTGATGTAACGGTCGATTCCCAGGGAAGGATAAGCGTAACATCCGAACTGTGGGAGAAGATCGGAGCCAAGGCCGGGGATGAGATATGTGTATTCAATGACGAAGGCAAGCTCGATATCTGCACTAAGTCAACATATGAGGGAGAGGACCACGATATCGGTTCGATAGAGGGTCTGGAAACATCGTACTATGTCGAAGGATTGTGATTTTGAACATGTACCTGTACTCTTCAACGAGTGCATGGAAGCTTTGAACATCGATCCTGACGGATTGTATGTTGACTGTACCGCCGGCGGCGGCGGACACAGTCTCGGTATCGTAAAGAGACTTACCGGAAGGGGCAAGCTCATATCCCTTGACAAGGATGTGGATGCTCTCCGCGCATGCATGATGAAGCAGATGTCGGAGGGGATCTCCAACGACAAATGGATCCTCGTAAAATCCGACTTCTCCGATATCAGAAACGTGATAGACGGAATGAAGCTCGGCAAGGTCAACGGGATCCTTGCTGATCTCGGAGTATCGTCCCACCAGATCGATACGCCCGAGCGAGGCTTTTCTTACGTAAATGACGGCCCTCTCGATATGAGGATGGACACGAATCTCCATCTTACTGCCGAGATAGTCGTGAACACATACAGAGAGGATGAACTCGAGAGGATCTTCAGGGATTACGGTGAAGAGAGGTATGCGGGAAGGATCGCATCCTGTATCGTTGCAGACCGTAAGACTGAGCCCTTCAGATCGACATTGCAGCTGGCCAACAAGATAGCCAGATACATGCCGACAAAGGGAAGGAATGAAGATCAGCACCCTGCACGCCGTTGTTTCCAGGCGCTCAGGATCGAGGTCAACGGTGAGCTCAACGCACTTGAGAAGCTTCTGCGCGACGGCGCTGATGTCCTCAAGGAGGGCGGAAGGTTCGCGGTGATATCATTCCATTCTCTCGAAGACAGGATCGTCAAGGAGACTTTCAGAAAGCTTGAGGATCCGTGCACATGCCCGAGGGATCTTCCGATGTGCGTATGCGGAAAGAGGAGCAAGGGAAAGGTGCTGACAAAGAAACCTATAACGGCAGGGGAAGAAGAAGTGGAAGATAACTCGAGAGCACATTGCTGCAAGCTCAGGGTGTTTGAAAGAAACGGGGTCATCTGACCTCAAAAGAACGGAGGATGGTGTTATGCCGGCAGTATTGGGAAAAAAGCCAGTAACGGACAAGAGTTCCGCAAAGATCCCGGAATACAGGGAATATGCGGTTCCGTCTGTCGATGACATCATTAATGACATCCATAGTGAGGAAAGCGACCTTATCTCCGTTGAAGAGGTCGACAGGAATGCCGTAGAATTTGCAAAAAAGCATAAGGATACTATAAAGGATAAGTTCAGACAGGAGAGGAAAAAGTCCTTCAAGAGTGCAAGGAAAAGGCTCTTCGAGGCAGTCGTTTCTATAGCGCTGATCCTTCTGGTAGGCGTATTCATGTTCCTCCTCCTGTACCCCCAGACAGAGCTGTCGGAGCTCTCGTCGGATAATTCGGATCTTAAGGATGAGATCGCAGTACTGAGAAAGCAGATCGTTGATTCCGAAGAGAATATGAACGGTATCATGGATATGGAGAGCATCAGGGCCCAGGCACTTACTCTCGGAATGCAGGATCCGAACGCCAACCAGGTCATCTCGATCCCGATGCCCAAGCGTGACAAGCTGGTAACTGTCGTAACATATGACGATTACGGAGTAAGTGAAGACGCATATAAGAATGCTCTGGCCAATCTCGCCGATTATTATATAGTCAAGGCGCTGAACAGCGGTGAGGCATCATGACGAAAAGGAAAGGTTCCGGAAACAGAAGGACAGACGGAAATAAGGGCTTCTCCGGTAAAGGCCGCGGGAAGCCTTTCGTCGAGCGTTCTGAAGAAAGGTTCGGAGGACAGGCTTCTGTTCCCGGCAGTTATGATACGGCATTTGATGAAGAAGAGTTTGAAAGAAAGAAAAGCCGCGCTCAGCATGGTGCCCCGTCGAAAAAGAACGGCCACCGCACGGGCGATCAAAGAGCAGCAATAAACAAAGAGCATCAGGATGAGCACGATGAACAGCTCGACAGGGAGAGGCAGGAGCACGAACGCGAGTTTGAGAGAAGGACTATCTTCAATGACAGGCTCTCTTCGACAGTCACTGCAGCTGTCTTTGCACTCAGTGCGATCTTTGCCGTATATCTGATATTTGTCCTGTACAGGACTACGGTCGTTGATTATGAGCAGTATGCGCGTGCTGCTTCGGCTGAGCAGTGGAGGATGCTCTCCACGGAGTCGGAGCGCGGCGTTATCTATGACATAAACGGCAATGCTCTTGCTTCAAATACATATAACTATACGGTGGTATGTACACCGAACACGGTCGCGAGAAATAAGGAGAAGTCTAGAGAGGAGATAATCGCCAAGCTCGTTGAGACACTCGGGGTTTCATACGAGAAGATGGACTCGATAATCCCCGTGGATCCCGATGACATAAATGACGAGAGGAACAAGGTCGCAGGCGTCGATATAAAGAAAAATGTCAGTGCCGAGACGATGGAGGAACTCCGTGACTATCTCAAGGAAAACGAGATCGAAGGTATCGGTTTTGTCGCCGTTCCCCAGCGCTACTATAACTACGGCGGACTTGCTGCACAGATCATAGGTTATGCATCGAATAACGGTGACGGCCTCAAAGGTATCTACGGACTTGAAGCATACTATAACGATACGCTGTCGGGTACGAACGGATACAGATATTCGGAGGTCGATTCGAGGAACAGCGCGGTCCTGCCTTATGAGCAGGCGACGACAAAGACTGCGGTCGACGGAAATAATCTCGTGCTCAACATTGATGTTAATATCCAGAGGATCGCCGAGGAGGCATGCAGGAATGCCTATATCCAGTACAATCCCAGAGGCGGAGTAACGGCGATAGTAATGCAGCCCTACACAGGAGAGATCCTGGCGATGGTATCACTTCCCGATTATGACCTTAACGATCCGTACGGAGTTCCCTACGGGAAGTCAAAGGCGGAATGGGAGAGCGAGCCTGAGGATCAGAGACTCGAGTATCTGATGAGCAGTGTCTGGAGAAACAGGGCGATATCCGATACTTATGAGCCCGGTTCGACATTCAAGGCTCTTACGACGGCGATAGCGCTTGAGGAAGGACTGACAAACGAGTCGGAAATGTTCTCGGATGCACCTATCCAGGTGTCCGATGTCGATGTTATCTCATGCTGGCTCCAGAAATCCTCGAACTACAACCACGGTACCGAGACGCTTCTCGAGGCGTTCGAGAGATCGTGCAACCCGATCTTCGTTCAGCTCGCACAGAGGATAGGCGTAAGACGCTACTATGAATATGTACATACATTCGGATTCTATGAGACAACGGGAATAGATCTTCCTGCTGAAGGTATAGGTATCTTCCATGAGGATCCGAGCATCGTCGATATGTCGTGTCTGTCTTTCGGTGAGTCCGCAACGGTTACACCGATACAGCTCCTGAACTCATACTGCGCCATCATAAACGGCGGTAACCTGATGGTGCCTCACATAGTAAGGTATATCACCGATGAGAATAACAATATCGTCGATGAGATCGAACCTGAGGTAATAAGAAGGGTATTCTCCGAGCAGACATGTGCAAGGGTAAGAAAGCTCATGGAAGCCGTTGTCAGCGACGGTACCGGTTCCGCAGGTAAGGTTCCCGGTTATTCTGTCGCGGGAAAGACTTCGACATCCACGATCGAGATCGGTGAAGAGGCCGGTATGCACGTTCTTTCGTTCTCATGCTATGCACCTTCGAACGATCCTAAGATAGCAGTCCTCGTAGTCCTCAATAAGCCCGAGGACAGGAGCGTAGGTTCGTCGGCTGCTGCATCGACGGCAGCTAAGATAGTAGAAGGAACGCTCACATATATGAACGTACCCAGATACTTTACTGAAGAAGAATATGACAAGATGACCATCAAGTACTATGTCCAGCCTGTAGCGGGACTGCCTGCATCAGAGGCAAGCTCGACGATAGGAAGAAACGGCATCTCAACGATATACGGAACGTCCGACATGACATCGGAAACTGTCATCGGATTTACTTATCCCGGAACAGATGCGATGCTCTACGGAACAGGTGTCGTCATAATGTATCCGACGACCGTAGCCGAATCAGAGATGCTGAAGACTACAGTACCGAACCTGAGCGGTAAATCGGCGATGGAGTGTATATCCACATTGAAGGACATGAACCTCAACTGTACTATCTCGGGCGATATAACCGGAATATGCACATCGCAGGGTGAGTCTCCGGGAACTGAGGTCCTGATGGGAACGATAGTCAGCGTCAATCTCGAACCTGTCGCCGTCGTGACGCCGACGCCTGCTCCGACCCCGATAACGGGTATGAGCGAAGACGGGGTGGCCCATGATGATGGCGGTACGGAAGACGGATCCGACGGTCAGGACGGAACAGGTCAGGACGGAACAGGGGAACAGCCGGCGGCATAAAGGGAAATCTTTGGGCAGATCGACGATCTTCCGTTCATGGATAATAAAGAACGTTATGTTAATATAGATAGGATAAAAAAGATCTGAGGTAAATGATAGATGTCTGTGATGCTTTCGACACTGTTTCAGGATATTCCGGCGAGACTTATCGCCGGTGATATGAACGAGCGTGTCGACTGTGTCGTATACGACTCGAGGAAGGCCGGCGAGAACAGCCTTTTCGTTGCGATAAAGGGTTTTAATTCAGACGGTCATTCATATATTCCCGACGTTCTTTCCAAGGGAGCATCCTGTATCGTTGCAGAGACGGGGAATGAGACCTTTTCGGAGGATGAGCTCAGGAAGATAGCATCGGAGCACAATGCTTCGGTCCTGATGCTCGATGATACCAAGAAGGGTATAGCTTTGATCTCCGCAGCATATTACGGTCATCCCGAAGACAGGCTCGATCTGGTCGGAGTGACAGGGACCAAGGGTAAGACGACCACGACTTTCATGATGCATGAGATCCTCAGGAGAGACGATCATAAGACGGGTCTTATCGGTACCGTAAAGAATATAATCGGAGACGAGGAGATGCATTCGGTTCATACGACTCCGCAGGCACATGAGCTCTATGAGCTTTTCGACAAGCTTGCGCGAAAAGGTTTTGACAGCTGCGTCATGGAGGTGTCTTCGCTCGGTCTCAAGTTCGACAGGGTTTACGGACTGAGGTTCGATGTTGCCTGCTTCACGAATCTTTATGAAGACCACATAAGCGAGGAAGAGCATCCCGATATGGAGGATTACCTGGTTTCCAAGCTCAGGATATTCGACAGCTGCAAAACGGCAGTCATCAACAGGGACTGTGAAGCTGCAGGCAGGGCGATCGCATATGCATCGGAAAGATGTCCCGTCTATACATACGGACTGACGGATGAGGCGGACTGCTATGCGTATGACATAAAGAAGGTCAGGAAAGGGCATGTAACGGGATCTTCGTTCAAGGTCAGGAGCCCCTGGTACAATACTGAATTCTTTGTTGCGCTCCCGGGTATCTTCAATATCTATAATGCACTGTGCGCCATCTGTACGGCAGGCATCCTCAAGGCTGATGAGAAGAATGTCAGGGATGGCCTAGAGAAGGTCTTTGTTCCCGGAAGGGTCCAGCCTGTCGAGAATGATCTCGGGATATCGATACTCGTTGACTATGCCCACAATGCGGCCAGCCTCAAGAGCGTTCTCGAGACACTCCGCGAATATACCGAAGGAAGGATAATCACGGTATTCGGATGCGGCGGAAACAGGTCCAGGACGAGAAGGTTCGAGATGGGCGAGGTGTCCGGCGGTCTTTCGGATCTGACCATAATCACATCCGACAATCCCAGGAATGAGGAGCCCGCGGCGATCATCAATGATATAGTGACGGGTATCTCGAAGACAGACGGAAAGTTCGAGACTATCGAAGACAGATATGAGGCGATCGAGCATGCAGTCTTTATCGCATCTCCCGGAGACACGGTGCTGATAGCGGGCAAGGGTCATGAGGATTATCAGATCTTTGCCGACAGGACGATAAGGTTCGTCGATCATGAAGCGGCACTGAAAGCTGTTCATGCGAGGGAGTCCGGCAGATGAGAAAGATGTTTTCGACAGATGAGATAGTATCTTCGGTAAACGGAGTGATAAAGGACAGGACGCCTTCATCATCCAAGCCGATGTTCGTCAGCGGCGTAAGCTCGGATACGAGAACGATCGGCGAGGATGATCTTTATATCGCCATAAAGGGCGAGAGGTTCGACGGACACGATTTCTGCCTTCAGGCTTTCGAAAAGGGCTCGCGTGTCATGATCGTCAGCGATGAAGAGAAGATCCCTGAAGGGGTGCTCGGAATCGTAGTCGAAGACACGGTCAAAGCGCTCGGACTTCTTGCGAGGCATTACAGGTTCAAGATCAATGCCAAGGTCGTTGCTGTCACGGGTTCTGTCGGAAAGACATCGACCAGAGAGATGATCGCGTGCGCTCTTTCTGCAATGGGTAAGACGTGGTCGACAAAGTTCAATCTTAATAATGATATAGGTCTTCCGCAGACCATCCTGTCTGCACCGGAGGACACTGAGTTCATGGTGCTCGAGATGGGCATGAGGCTCCGCGGGGAGATATCCTATCTTACTAATATCGCATGCCCGGACATAGCTGTGATAACGAATGTAGGTTTTTCCCATATCGAGCGCCTTGGTTCGAGGGAAGAGATAAGGCTCGCCAAGACGGAGATCATCGAGGGTCTTACACAGAACGGCGTGCTTATGGTAAACGGCGACGACGATTTCCTTTTCGAATATGCGGAGAATATTATACCGATCGGAAAGATACTTGCATCGGCATCTATCGGAAAGGAAGATCTTGAAGTCAAGAACTGTCCGCTTGTTGCAAAAGGAAGGAATATCAGGATCGAAGACGGGAAGACGGTTTTCGATCTGGACATTAGGATTGGTAATGAAAGCGCATACAGGAAAGATATAACTCTCGGAGTATGCGGAACGCATCATGTAAGAAATGCGCTCTTCGGAATAATGTGCGCCGGTACTTTCCTCAAGGGAATGCCGGAGGCAGCCATCGTGGCTCTGTCAGGTTATACGGAGCTTGCAGGCAGGGGAAGGATGATCAGGAAGAACGGTATGCTCATCATAGATGATGCTTATAATGCCGCTCCGGAATCCATGAAGGCTGCTTTTGAGAATCTCGATATTGCGGGAGAGGGAATGAGGAAGATCGCAGTACTCGGTGGAATGCTCGAACTCGGATCCTATGCCCCGATGCTGCATGAGGAAGTCGGAAAGGACTGCGGAAGGCATCATTTCGACAAGGTCATCGTAACGGGTGACAACAGCGAAGATCTGATCAGGGGACTTCGTTCCATTCAGCCTGACTGTGATATCACCGTATGCAGGGATACCGATGATGTGAAAAAGACTGTTTTCGCGATGATAGGGGAAGGCGATGCCGTCCTGTTCAAGGCGTCAAATGCATTCGGTTTTTCCGCTCTCGTAAAGGAGCTTGAGAATGACTGAGGTAAGGAAGGTCAGAAGATCCAATATACCGATGATCCTGATGATCTTTGCAGTCGTCGTTTTCGGTATCATAATCCTTTATTCGGTATCGGGTCCCCAGGGTTATGCTAAGGGAAGCTCGATGTTCTATGTCAGCAAGCAGATATGGTTTACGGTAGCGGGTCTCATCATGTGCCTCGTCATATCGTTCATGCCGATAAACTTCTTTAAGAATCCCATGATCTGGGGAACTGCATATGTTGCCGGATTCCTTCTCATCGTCTATACGGCCCTGTTCGGTACCGATCTTAACGGTGCCCAGAGATGGATATCCATAGGAAGCGACTTCATGTTCCAGCCTTCCGAGGTAGTAAAGATCAGTACTGTCCTGTCACTCGCAGGATACAGATCCTGGATAAGCGACATGAGGAAGAAGGGAAAGTTCAAGTATTCATCAAAGAACAGAAGACTCAAGGATGCATTCTTCGATTTTATCCTTCCTGTTGCGGCAGCACTTATCGTCGACATATTCATCCTTGCCCAGCCTCACCTGTCGTGCTTCCTGATCGTAGGATTCGTTACCTTCATGTGCATGATCAATTCCGGTATCAGCTGGAAGTCATGGGTGATCGGCGGAGGCGTCGTGCTCGTATTTGCCATCGCAGCCGGACTTATCTTCTATCTTGCGAATATGGAGAAGGTCAATGCGAGATTCGCGCACGTTTTCCAGAGACTTGATATCTATGCAGCGCAGTCAGGTGATGAGTCGATCGAGATCTCGAAAGACGAGAGCCGTCAGGTAGATAATGCGCATAATGCACTCGGATCCGGCGGACTCTGGGGAAGGGGTCTCGGTAATTCAAGAGCAAAATATAATTACGTTTCAGAGGCACAGAATGACTATATCTTCTCTATCTACGTCGAGGAGACGGGATTTGTCGGAGGAGCATTGCTGATACTGATGTACATGATCATGTTTGCGATGTGCTTTATGGTCATATTAAGGGCGGACTCTGTCTTCTCGCGGATGATAGCGACAGGATGCACTTCGCTTATCATGATACAGGTACTGTTCAATATCGCCGTTGAGCTCCAGGTGCTTCCGTCAACGGGCGTAACGCTCCCCTTCGTAAGTTACGGCGGAACGGCCCAGGTATTCCTTCTCATCGCTTATGGTATGATACTCTGTGTATCGAGGAGCGGAACAGTCCCTGCCGGATCGAGAGGGGGAAAACGGTAATGGAATACAGATTTATAGTGTCGGGCGGAGGAACATCCGGCCACATCAATCCGGCGATAACGATCGCCGATACATTGAAAAGAAGGCTCGCCGAGCGCGGTGATACGTGCGAGATAGTCTTTACCGGAAGGCAGGAGGGCCTGGAGGGAGAGCTTGTCCCGAAGGCGGGTTATAAGCTCATCCCCATAACTGCCAAGCCGTTTCCCATGAAGCCCGATAAGAGGGCTTTCGAGGCGAATAAAGCGATAATGCAGGGAAGGCGCGAATGCAGGAAGATAATCAAGGAATTCAATCCTGACGCCGTAATAGGTACCGGCGGATATGTCTGTGCACCTCTGCTCATCGAGGCCCATATCCACAAGATCCCGGTCCTCATACATGAGGCGAATGCATTCCCCGGAAGGGCAAACAGACTTCTGTCCAGGAGAGCTGCTCTTGTCATGACCGGATTCCCGGGCCTCGAGAAGACATTCAGGACGGCAAGGAAGGTAGTTTGTACGGGCAACCCTGTCAGAAAGGCAGTCCTTGATGCCGGATATGAACAGTCAAGAAAGAATCTCGGACTGTCAGATGATGAACTTCTGGTCTTTGCGATGGGCGGAAGCCTTGGTGCGAAGACGATAAATGATTTTATAAGACAGGCTGCAGGAGATCCCGAACTGTCGGATGTTAAGTTCGTCCTGAGTACGGGAAAACAGCAGACGGATCATGATGCGGACAAAACGGATATCCCCGCCAATCTCGATATGAGGGAATATATAGAGAATCCTTCGGATTATCTGTGCGGTGCGGATATCGCCATCACGAGAGCGGGTGCGGTAACATGTGCCGAAGTCGCATGCATCGGGGCGTGTTCCATAATGATACCTTATCCTTTTGCCGCCCAGGATCACCAGACGTTCAATGCACGTTCATTTTTCGATGTCGGAGGGAACATGATGTTCTCTGACCAGGAGGTAAAGGACGGAAAGCTCCTTCCCGCACTCAAGGAACTCCTTAAGGATAAACAGAAGCGCATGTCCATGAGAGAGAATGCAAAGAAGCTCGCTGTAAGGGACTGCGATGACAGGATCTTCGAGGAGATCATGGGAGTCGTTTCTAAAGATGGATGACTTTGACCTCAAAAAGATCCTTGCTTTCATAAAGCTCCACAGGATCAGGATCTACATAGCCGTGCTTTCGGTCCTTCTTCTGACGGCCGTACTCCTGTTCTTCTTCGGAGGTGCTTTCAGGGCGCGTACGATCGAAGTCAGGGGAAATGCCGCGGTGTCCGATGAGAGGATAATAGAAGAGGTCGGTCTTTATCCCGGCGACCATATCTGCAGGCTGGATTACGGCTCAAGGGAAAAGCGTGTCATGGAGATGGATCCGTATATCAAGGATATTGATATCGATATGAGCTTCCCCGGGAAGATAGTCATCAACGTCAGGGAATGCAGCAAGACTGCTTATATCAGGCTCGCTGACGGATATGCCGCGGTCGATGACGAGATGAAGGTCCTCGATCTGTGTTCGGATTATACGGAGGAAGTAAGGCCTCTGATCTCGGGTATCGACGTTATCAGTGCGGTCAAGGGAAAGAAGATCGAGATAAGCAACGAGAGCGACTATCAGAAGATGATAATCGTCCTCGGCGCAGTGCTCGCGGCCGATAAGAACAGCGGTCAGGCTGACGGATACAGCTACTTCGAAAATGTCCTCGAGGTCAGGATCATCCCGAGCGGCAATATATTCCTCATGCTCAGACTACCTTCGGGAAGCGTGCTTCAGGTCAAGCTCAAGAGTATAGATAACGTAAATGAGGCCATGAGCTGGCTCATCAATTCGATCACCGAGGTCCCCGACAAGTTCGAGAGCCTTCCCGACGGAACGCTCGATATGACGGGCGATGAGTATATTTACAGGCCGTATAACTGAAATATAGCTGTACCGTAACATAACGGCAAAGTAAAGATTTGCATTAAAAAGAAAAAAACTTTAATATTATAGCGAGATACGATAACTTTAGTATTGAAGCTATACAATATTTAGTTTAAAATCCTAGTTGTTGTACTATATATTGATTAATCTCTGGGAGGAGAAGAGCTATGTCTGACAATAAAAGGGGCTTCGTTTTGGATGAAGAACATTTTGCCACAATAAAGGTGATCGGTGTCGGCGGCGGCGGTTGTAATGCTGTAGACAGGATGCTGGACAGCGGAGTTCAGGGAATCGATTTTATTTCCATCAACAGTGATAATCAGGCACTTGCAAGATCCAAGGCTCCCGTAAGGATACAGATCGGCGAGAAGGTTACAAGAGGACTCGGATGCGGAGCTGATCCTTCTGTCGGAGAGAAGGCTGCCGAAGAGTCCCGTGACGAGATCGCAGAGGCTATCGGAAATACAGACATGCTCTTTATCACAGCCGGCATGGGCGGCGGTACCGGAACAGGTGCGGCTCCCGTTGTTGCACAGATCGCACAGGAGCTGGGTATCCTTACTGTAGCAGTCGTAACAAGACCTTTCGGATTTGAGGGACAGAGAAGGGCAAACAATGCCGAGAGAGGTATCCGTGAGCTCGAGAAGTATGTAGACTCCCTTGTAGTAGTTGCTAATGACAAGCTCCTTGAAGTAGTTGATGATGATACATCTTTCGAGGATGCATTCAATATGGCAGATCAGGTTCTCAAGTTCGGTGTTGCCGGTATCTCGGATCTCGTAGCTATCCCCGGACTTATCAACCTCGACCTTGCAGACGTAAGAAGAGTCATGACGAAGGCAGGCATATGCCATATGGGTATCGGCCGTGCTTCCGGTGAAGGCAGAGCAACATCTGCCGTTAAGCAGGCTATCAATTCTCCTCTGCTCGATACGACGATCGACGGCGCTAACGGCGTAATCGTTAACTTCACGGGCGGAAGGAACATGAAGCTGCAGGAGATCGATATGGCTGCCAAGCTCGTAAGAGAGGCAGTTGCTCCCGAAGCAGAGATCATAGTCGGTGCTGTTATCGACGCATCCCTCGAGGATGAGATCATGATCACTGTAATCGCTTCCGGATTCGATAATTCCGTTAATGCTTCCGCAGGACACAGGACGACAACTTCGATCCTCTCCAGGAACAATCCACAGCTCGCAGAGCAGCAGACAAGACCTCAGCCCCAGACAAGGAATACATATTCACAGAGACAGCCCGAGCCTGTTCATCAGGAGAGACCTCAGGCAGCTCCCGGATTCCTTTTCGGTGATGATTCGATCAATAATGCACAGAGAGAGCCTATCGCTCAGGCACCCGCTGCACCTGCACCGGAGCCTCAGCAGGCACCTGCCCAGACTCAGCCTATCAATGCTCAGCCTCAGCAGCAGTACCGTGCACCTGCTCCCGCACAGCAGCCTATGGCTCAGCCCCAGGTCCAGAGAGGCGGAAGGCCCCAGGCTAACGTAACACCCCAGGCAACCGAGGCTCCCCAGACGAAGTCGGCAAAGCCCTGGTTCATGTTCGGCAGAGACTCCGAGTAAAAGGAAGGTCAAGACCGGATTATGAAGTGCCCCAAGTGTGGGTCGATCGATGATAAAGTAGTTGATACACGCCCGTCGGATGAAGGTAGATCCATCAGAAGACGGCGTGAATGCTTATCTTGCGGATATAGATATTCAACGATCGAGCGTGTGGAAGGTATTCAGCTCAAGGTAGTCAAGAAGGATGGAACGAGAGAGGAATTCTCTGCTGATAAGCTTCTCGGAGGTCTGTCCTCCGCATGTTCCAAGAGACCTGTATCCAACGAACAGCTCGTCAAGATCGTAACGGATATCGAGAGCCATCTGCAGGAGCAGAGAAATGGGGAGATCTCTACAAAGGAAGTCGGTGAGCTCGTTATGGAGAAGCTCAAGACTCTGGACAAGGTAGCATATGTAAGATTTGCTTCCGTTTACAGGGATTTTACGGACGTATCATCTTTTACCAAAGAGGTTGAAGAGATCAATAAGGAATAAGGATATAGAAAGACGAGGTAGGAGACTATGAAGAAGGTTCTTCTGATCGACGACGATGAGTCTATCATCGAGGTGTTGAAGCTCTATTTTGAGAAGGAAGGTTATTCCGTATCCTCATGCATGCAAGGAGATAAGGCTATAGCGACATTCAACGTAGCCAAGCCTGATATCATCATCCTTGACCTCATGCTTCCCGGAATGGACGGAAATGATATCTGCCGCGAGATCAGGAAGACATCCGATGTTCCGATCATAATGCTCACTGCAAGGACAGATACCCTCGACAAGATCGTCGGTCTCGAGCTCGGTGCTGATGACTTTGTAGCGAAGCCTTTTGAACCCAAGGAGCTTCTTGCCAGAGTCAAGGCAGTCCTTCGAAGGTTCGACAGGAAGGATGATACGGAGAGTGCCGATGATTCTGCCGACCAGGCTTCCGGATCTGAAGTGATCTCATATCCCGGTTTCTCAGTCGATAAGGTTAAATATGTTGTTACGGTTGACGGCAACGAGATCTATATGCCCCCGAAGGAACTCGAGCTCCTTTTCTTCCTGGCATCCAATCCCAACAGGGTATTCACCAGAGAGCAGCTTCTCGAGAATGTATGGGGATATGATTTCTACGGAGAGTCCAGAACAGTCGATGTTCATGTCAAGAGGATCAGGGAGAAGATCGAGAATCCCGACAGAGAGCAGAACTGGTGCATAAAGACCGTATGGAGCAAGGGATACAAATTCGAGACAAAGTGATGTGAGGCATATGTCCGAACGAAGGAAGAACATATCGACCAGTTTTACGGTTTTTCTTAATACTTTTCTGATCATAAGCACAGTAATCATTTTTGCTGTGCTTCTTTTCTTATCTCTGCGTAATATGATCGATACCAAGATCGATGATACGATGGGAGAAGCAGCCGACATCTGCACTTATGTTTCTGCAGACATCGGAGATTATATCGCACATTCGGAATCTGCGGATGATGCGATAGACGGCATCAACAGATATCTGTCGTCCTCCGTCCTCACGTCGAAGGGACAGATCTGGATCATTGACGGTGATACGGACGTTCTCTTCACGAACAGGAATTCTGATCCGGAATCATTTGCTCTTGATGATTCGGCAGTCGATCTTGTCATCTCGCTTCGCGACAGTGACAATACTTTTGATACGAGTAAGATGAGGACATCATCCTTTGCGATCTGCAGATCGATAAGCAGGATCGAGGGAACCTCGCTTTTCTGTCTGGTCGAACTTACGGCATCTCTTTCGGAAGTCAGATCGGAATATGCAAATACGATCCTGCTGCCGGCACTTGTTTCGATGCTCGTTGCTATCGTTGTGTTTATCGGATTTACGGGACTTATGATGAGGCCTGTAAAGGAGATCTCCAGAGCTATTTCCGGCGCATCTGAAGGTGACTATTCAGCCAGGGTAAGTGATAAGATCACTAACTATTCGGATCTTAATTCATTTGCAGTCTCGTCCGAGCTCTCGCTCATGGGCCGCACGGTCAATAATATGCTCGACACTCTCGAGAATCAGGAAAAGGACAGGGAAGTCTTTATTTCCAGCGTCGCACATGACATAAGGACACCTCTTACTTCGATAAATGGATTCATTACTGCCATGATCGACGGCACTATTCCCAAGGACAGACAGGAACAGTATCTCGTTAAGATCAAGAATGAAGTCGACAGGATAAGGAAGCTCATAGTTTCCATGACTGAGGCTTCCTCGCTGTCGCATGTCGATCCTTCCATGATGGAGAAATTCGATGTCGCCGACGTTATATGCGATATAACCGAGAATCTCGAGCCGCAGCTTAAAGAGAAGAAGATCACAGCCGTAAAGGACCTTGGGAGTGGTCCCCATATGTGCTACGGAGAGGCTCAGCAGCTCTGCAGAGTAATAGTTAACATTGTTACAAATGCAATAAAATTCACGCCTGAGGGCGGAAAGATCAAGATCTCGCTCGAACCTGACAACAAGGCCAGAAAGGTCATGATAAGGGTTGAGGATTCCGGTCCCGGCGTTGAACCCGAGAAGAGGAACAGGGTATTTGAGAGCTTCTATAAGGCAGATCCTTCACGTAAGCAGGAGGGATTCGGACTTGGGCTCTATATCTGTAAGCAGATCCTTGCAGGTCACGGCCAGACTATCTCGCTCGATGAAAGTCCCGAACTCGGCGGTGCGAGGTTCAACTTCACTTTCCCGTATCCTCCGGAGGATACAGATGACGAGTAAGGAGCGCGCATCTTCATGTCTGAAGATACTTGACTCTTCTTTTCCCGATGCGGCATGCACGCTGGAGTCGGATACTCCGGAGCGCCTTGCGGTAAGGGGGATACTCTCGGCGCAGTGCACGGATGAGAGGGTTAATCTGACGTGTAGGGATCTTTTCGAAAAGTATCCGCAGATGAAAGATATTCTTGCAGCCGGAAAGGAAACCATCGAGGAGATGATAAGACCATGCGGGCTTCACAGGATGAAGGCGAAGGCAGTCATCTCTTTTGCAGGCCTTTATGAGGGCGAGTGGGGCAGGAAGGTCCCTGATGATATATCAGAACTCATGAGATGCCCCGGGATAGGAAGAAAGATCGCAAATCTCATAGTAGGCGAGATATACGGGATCCCCGCACTGGTCGTAGATACGCACTGCAAGCGCGTTATGAAGAGGCTCGGATTTACGACGAGTGACGATCCTCTTAAGGTGGAAAAGGACGTCTGCAAAGTATTTCCCGAGGAATGCTATATCAGGCTCGGCCATATGGCAGTCGAACTTGGAAGAACATTCTGTAAGGCAGGAAAGCCGCGGTGCGCTGACTGCCCGCTTAATGATGTGTGCAGGAAAAAGATATGAGCACGGTTACACTTGGAAGTCCCGTAAGTACGCTTTACGGAATAGGTCCTGAGGCCGAGCGAAGGCTGAAGAAGATCGATATCGAGACGGTCTACGATCTGATCTCCTATCTTCCCAGACGATATGACGACTGGAGCCGCCTTTCGAAGATCATCGATTATAAGGACGGCGAACCCATGTCGTTCACTGCTCACCTGACATCAAATCCCGTGCGTAAGGGAACAAGGCGGACGTCTCCGGTGTCATTCTTTGTATCCGATACGGAAGGAAGGATGGAACTGACTTTCTTTAATGCTCCTTATATCGCCGGCAAGTTCTCAAAGGGTGACAATGTCTTTGTTCACGGAACTGTCAGCATGTTCGGCGGACGTCCACAGATGGTCAATCCTCATGTCGAAAAGGCAGACTCGACGGAAGGTATGGATCTGATAAGACCTGTCTATCCGCTTACTGCAGGGATAACATCAAACCAGCTCCGCAGATGGATAAAGACGGCTCTCGGACTGGTGTCGGATCAGATAAGAAATGTGATCCCTCCCGATCTTGTCCTTAAGGAGGGACTGTGCAGCGCAAAGGAAGCATATAATTTCGTTCATTTCCCCGAGGAACTGTCCCAGGCATACGAAGGCAGGCGGAGGATCGCTTATGAGGAGCTCATCCTTCTCGGAATAGGAATGAAGAGGTTCATGAAGAATGAAGGCCCGGAGGACAGGGCGCCTCAGGTCATCCCGAGATCGTCATCAGGTCTTCCTGCGGATGCCGGAAGGAAATGGAATATGATCCTCGGAAATCTCGGATTCGAGCTTACGGCAGACCAGAAGGCTGCGCTTCGTGACATACAGACTGACCTTATGAAGACGACACCAATGAACAGGCTCGTTCAGGGTGATGTCGGATCTGGAAAGACTGCCGTTGCAGTACTGGCGATGGCAATGACTGCGCTGATGGGCAAACAGGCAGTTCTCCTTGCGCCGACTTCCGTACTTGCTAAGCAGCATTATGAATCCGCTTCATCAATGCTCAGGGGCTCAGGTATCAATGTGGCCCTGCTGCTCGGAAAGACAAAGGCATCGCTAAAGAAAGAGATAAAGGAACAGCTGCGCGATAACACGGCATCTGTGATAATCGGAACACATGCCCTCCTTTCCGATGATGTAAACTTCTCTGACCTTGCGCTCGTGATCGCGGATGAACAGCACAGATTCGGAGTAAAGCAGAGAGAGAAACTCCTCATCTCGAGAGAGGATGAGGAAGACGGAGTCAATTCAGTCCATAACCTCGTCATGACGGCAACACCGATACCGAGGACTCTTGCCATGGTGATATACGGTGATATGGATACGAGCGTCATAAAGAACAAGCCGGCAGGAAGAAGAGAGATAAAGACAAACTTCCTTCCCGACACTTCAGGCAATGAGATCTTCGAGGCCGTAAGAGCCAAGCTGCGGCTCGGCCAGCAGGCATATATCGTATGCCCGAGGATAGATGACGACGATGATGATGTAATGTGGAAGGATGTCTTCCCGGATGAAGGGATCGAAGAAAGATCCTCCTTTGCGAGAAGGAGCATAAGCGTAAAGGAAATGATGGAAAGGCTGGAGGCATCCGGACTTGCCGGCGAATTCAAATGCGAGATGCTCTACGGCTCGATGAAGGAATCAGAGAAACTCGAGGTGATGGAGAGATTCCTTTCGAACGAGACTCAGGTATTGGTGTCCACGACAGTAATAGAAGTCGGAGTCAACAATCCTAATGCCACGATGATGATAATAATGGATGCAGACAGGTTCGGACTGTCGACGCTGCACCAGCTGAGGGGAAGGATCGGAAGAGGCGATAAGCAGTCATACTGCATCCTCGTATCAGATAACAGGAGCGAGCTTTCACTGCAGAGGATGAAACTCATGTGTGAATGTTCGGACGGTTTCGTTCTTGCAGGAAAGGATCTCGAGCTTCGAGGCCCGGGTGATTTCTTCGGTACGAGACAGCACGGTATTCCGCAGCTCAGAGCCGCCAATCTCTTTACTGATTCAGACAAGGCGAAGACCGCATGCGACAGCGTTAACGAGCTTGCCGCAAGAGGCGGGAGCGAAGCCTCTGAGATCATGGATAATATCAGGTTTATGTTTGACCTTAGATTCAAGGAAAAACTGGGGACATTGTAATGCCGAGAGTAGTAACGGGTAAGTACAGGGGAGCGGTCCTTTTTGCTCCGCAGGGGGATAATACGAGGCCTACGACTGATAAGGTCAAGGAGGCGCTCTTTTCGATGATATCGGTGAGGATACCGTCATGCAGGTTCCTGGATATCTTCTCGGGCACGGGTCAGATCGCCATAGAGGCGGTATCAAGAGGTGCAGATCTTGGCGTGATGATAGAAAGATCGGGTGAGGCATGTTCTGTCATAAAGAGGAATCTCGAAAAGATCCATGCCGCGGAAGATCCTGCATTAAAGCTCATAAGGGCACCATACGGTCCGGCGCTTCAAAGACTTGCAGATGAGGGTCAGAGATTCGACATCATCTTTCTCGATCCGCCATACCGGAATGCGCATAAGGCAGCAGTCGAGATCGCGGACATGATCAGGCGTTACGATCTGCTCGAAAATGACGGGATAATGATCGTAGAACACTCCTCTGAACTGCCTTTTGACACAGATGTAATAAACATGAAATTTCTTCGTTCTTGTAGTTACGGTCTTACAGTGATAACATTTTTTGGAAAAGGAGAATCAGAAGGAGGACAGACGATTGACTAAACTCCTGTTCCCGGGCAGTTTCGATCCGTTTACGAGAGGCCACAGGGACATCGCGAGACGTGCGGCCAAGATTTGTGATAAACTGTATGTAGCAGTGATGCATAACGATGCCAAGAAGCACTTCTTCGCGCCTGAGGACCGTGTGATGATGGCACGTGAATCGCTGAAGGGGTTTGACAATATCGAAGTTATCCGCCACGACGGCCTCCTGGTCGACATCTACAAAGAGACAGGATGCGATGCGGTCGTTAGAGGCATAAGGTCTGAGTCCGATTTCAGATATGAAGCGGAGATGGCACTTGCCAACAGGCTTTTGGAACCTTCATATGATGCAGTCCTTCTTCCTTGTCGCGACGACCTGTCGCTGATAAGTTCTAGCATAGTAAAGGAAGTCGGTTTTTACGGAGGTGACATCTCCAAGATGGTACCGGCCGAGATAGTCGGATTCGTATCCGAAGAATTAAAGAAAGGAAGGAATTAACAATGGATAATGTTAATTATCAGCCTAACCCCGCAGGACAGCAGCCCCGTGCTCCGCGTTATGATCCCATCAGACATATCGACGAGCTGATATCCATCGTTCAGGATGCGAACGGCGTGCCCTTTACCGATAAGTGCTCGGTAGACAGGAATGACATGATCGCTTCACTCGAAGAACTCAAGAATAAGCTCCCCGCTTCGGTAAGACAGTCAAATGATATCATCATGAGAGCTCAGGAGATCATAGGTACCGCGAGAGAGAAGAATAAGAAGATCATCGACGATGCAAACCGCATGTATGCATCAAAGGTAAATGACCACGAGATCACGAGAGGCGCACGTGATGAGGCTGAGAATATTATCGCAGCAGCAGAGGCGCAGGCCGACGAGCTCCGTAAGAGTGCTCATGTATATGTAAAGCAGCTCCTCCAGGGCGCTAACAATACATTGAGCGAGAGCATCGCAAGGATCCAGACGAACCTTTCCGAGATCGAGTCTACGATCGAATGATCTTAATAAAAGATGAGCAGAATGCTCCGCCGTCAGGAATATGACGGCGGAGTTTTTTTGTGCAACACGAGTCCTTAGGGGTATAATGGAAACAGCATAAAGAATAAGGCGGTAAACTGTTTATGTTGCTTGGTGTCAGGATCCGTAATTTCGATGTATTTGATGATGACAAGATCGGCATGATGCTCGAAGACTCCGAGATCGCTTCCAAAGATCCTTCAGTCCGGGATATCAGCATCAGGATGCGCAATCTGAATGCACTTATCGGACGCAATAACACCGGTAAGACAAGTTTCCTCATGGCGATGTCTTTCCTTAAGAGATGCATAATCTCCGACGTTGCATCTGCATCAAAGGCTGACGGCAGACCCGGCTTTACGAACCTTCTGATCGATAAGGAACAGCCGGCATCGTTTGACCTTTTCTTCAAGTTCAAGGAGAAGAAGACAGGGAACGTAACATATATGCAGTATGAGCTCGAACTGTCGAGGAACAAGTTCGGAAGTCCCGTTATAAGTTCCGAGAAACTCATCAGATCCGTCCGCAGGGATGCGGGATTTGAAAGGCAGTTCATTATGAACCTTCAGTACGGCAAAGGATCTGCAGTTGATTCAAAAGGACAGGAGAGCGAGGCTGAGATAACGAATGAGCACCAGACAGCCCTAAGTATCTACGGAAGACTCGGTCAGTTCCCTCTTATCGCAGGTGTGTTCAGGGAGATCGAGAGGTGGTTCTTCTGCGCCTTTTCGACGGATGACATCAGCTCATATTATAACGACGGAAATGCGCCGGGAGGACACAGGCATCTCAACAGCCACGGTTCGAATGTGAGCAACGTGCTCGAGTATATGAAGATGACGGACGGGGAAGGATATGAAAGGATCATATCCGAGATAAAGAGCGCCATCCCTGAGATGAAGAAGAAAAAGAGACTCCCCGAGAATCTGGCTTCAAGTCCCGACAAGCTCTTTCTCTATCTCCTCCTGCTGAGGGATCCGGATCCGCACTCAACGATCTTCATCGAGACTCCCGACAAGGACCTTTATCATGATATGGTCGATGTCCTCGCAGACGAGATGAGGGAGTTCACGATGAGAAATCCTCTGAGCCAGATAATCTTCTCGACACATAATCCCTATATCATCGAGTCGATGAATCCCAGAGAGATATGGGTCTTCGAGAGGGACTTTGGAAGTGAGGAGGATGACAGCGTCAACATCAGATGTGCAGGTTCCGATGAGGTCGTAAATGCTCTCTTCAAGCGCGGTGTCGGAATGGGTGCCATATGGTACGGCGGTCATCTCGACAGCGACATAGAATATGATGATCCGGCCGGACAGTGATATGCATATTGAGATCCTGACAGAAGACAAATCCGGTGCCACAATAGTAAGAAGTCTGGCATCACAGATACTGGATGAGACCGGTGTTTCGGCAGAGATCGCCGTTCGTCCTCACAGGGGATGCGGAAGCCTGCCCAAGGACCTGTCCTCAAGGCCCCCGAAGTTTGCGAGTTCCCTGCTGGATCTTCTTCCTGCAAAGTGCAGGGCATATAATGATGTCTACGGCTCAAAAGGCGGAATGATACTTGTCGTTATAATGGATTCCGACGATAAGGATCCCGATGAACTGAGGAGCGAACTCTATGAAATCTGTGCGAGGTTTGCACCCGATCTTAAGTCGGTCATAGGCCTGTGCACCGAGGAGATCGAAGCGTGGATGCTCGGGGATGCCGAAGCAATACTCAAAGCCTATCCCGATGCCGATACGGATGTACTCGCAGGCTATGTTCAGGATTCGGTATGCGGCACGTGGGAAGTCCTTTGCAGGATGGTATGTCCTGAGAATGCAGACGACCTGATCGAAGTCGGCTATCCGGCCATAGGTCACTATAAGGCCAGATGGGCCGAGACGATATCGGAGTATATGAAGGCAGACAATAACATCTCTCCGAGCTTTCAAAGGTTTAAAGAGGCGCTCGTAAACGCCCTCCGCGGAAAGCCGGTCCGTTCCGGAGTAAGAAGAAGGTCTTTCTGATATGGCAAGACACATATATGTCCATATCCCTTTCTGCGAGGCGAAGTGTCCCTACTGCTCATTCTTTTCGCGCAGATCATCTCCCGACATCGAAAACGAGTATCTTCATGCATGCATGAAGGAAGCAGCTTTCTATAAGGAGAGGATAGGAAACGGACTTCTTCCGGACAATAACCTGAAGCTCGATCCAACTGACAGGACAGATACAGTCTACTTCGGAGGAGGGACTCCGAGTGTTCCGGATGCGTTCCTGACGGCAGAGCTCCTGGAACGGGTAATCGACGCTTTCGGGATCGGTAAAGAGGACATGGAAGCAACGATAGAAGCCAATCCGCATTCACTGACCCTCTCGAAGGCGAAGACCTACAGGAATGCAGGATTCAACAGGATCTCTATAGGCATCCAGTCACTTGATAAGGATGTATTGAAGACGTTAGGACGTCTCCATGATCCAAAGGCTGCTGAGGATGCGATAAGGATCGCACGCGATTCGGGATTCAGGAATATCTCTGCGGACCTTATTACCGGAGTGCCGGCACAGACTGTCGAAGGCCTGATAAAGGACGCCGGCAGACTTCTTGATCTTGGTGTATCACACATAAGCCTGTATGCCCTTTCGGTCGAGGAGGGAACACCTTTTTATTCCAGATACGGGGATGCAATAGATGACATAGTCGATCCTTCGCTGGAAAGGAAGATGTATCACGATGTGAGGGCATATCTCAAAACGAGAGGATTCTGTCCTTATGAGATATCGAACTGTTCGCCAAAGGGGCGGGAGAGCATCCATAATTCGATCTACTGGAAGGGGCTCGAGTATGCGGCTATAGGAGCAGGCGCGCATGGTTTTCTGGACAGCGTAAGGTTCTGTCATGATGATGACATCGAAAGCTATATCCAAGACCCCTTATCGGTAACTGTCGAAGAAACGCTCGACGAAAAGGCGAAACAGAAAGAATATATGATGCTGATGCTGAGGACGTCGGAAGGCGTCGCAGATAAGGCATTTGCGGAAAGGTTCGGCAGGGAACCCGGAGAGGTATTCGGAGACGGGATAGGAAGCCTTCTCGAAAGGGGCCTGATAGAAAAAGACGGCGGGAGGATAAGACTCACGTCGCCTAAAGGTCTTGATCTTGCTAATGAGGTATTCAGGGAGTTCGTCTGATCATTTTTCCTGATAGAGTGAATATCTGGAACAGATCTCGGCAACCTCCTCAAAGTCATCAAAAAGCTTCCTGAACGAATTGTAAAGATCCTTCCACTTGATGATCTCAATGGGATCCTTCTCATTCTCAAACAGCTTCTGCATCTGCAGGTCGAAGAGCTTATCGCTCTCTATCTTGAAATGATCCAGTTCGAAAATGACCTTGAAGGGAGTATCGGTCTTTGTCATATTACGTACGGCAAAGATGACCTCGATGAGCTTCTGTGCTGCGGCATTCGCACTGATGATCGATGCGACCGCATTATCACGCACCTTCGAAACATTATATCTGACAAAATCCTTCGCGATATCGTCGACCGTATCGGTGCAGCGCTCGACTGACTCGGCTACCTCAAGGAGGGCAGATGAATCCTTGCCGTCTGCGAGCGACTGGTCGAGGTAGTAGTAATGGATTTCATGCATGAGATTATCAGCGTCATCCTCGGAGATGGATATCCTCTTGGAGACAGTTTCAAAATCCTCATCAAGATCTATGAGTTCGCATAAGATATTGCATTCCTGCTTAAGGCATTCTGACATCCTCAGTATCAGATCGAAAATATGGTCGCGGTCGGACTGGAGCATCGGTATATCCTCAAGGTGTTTTTTATTCCTTAAGATTATACACTAAGCGTCACCTCTAATAAAGTTTGAAAAATGCGGCAGATTACTGTTGACAATGAAGAAGGGGATGTATATTATATGAACATAACAACATATGAACGGGTGCTCATATGAATAGAACGACAACAGTGACGGGAGAATGACCATGGTAAGGACAAGACACAGACTGCCGAGCGACGAACTGCTTTGCGATCTTGCGGATCTCTTTAAGATATTCGGAGACACGACGAGGCTCAAGATAATGTGCGCACTCCTTGAAGGCGGGATGAAGGTCAATGATATAGCTGAATCCCTCGGGATGACACAGTCGGCTATATCACATCAGCTCAAGACTCTTAAGGATGCAAACCTGGTGACCGGTTCGAGAGACGGAAAGAATATAGTCTATTCACTTTCTGACGATCATGTCAGTACGATAATCGCGCAGGGATTCGATCATGTCACCGAGGAGTCGGGGGAAGGCCATGAGGGTCATTCCCACCAGCACAGACACTGATAATAAAAACGGAGGTTTTATAACATGAAAAAGGTATTTGAACTTGAGGATCTTGACTGCGCCAACTGTGCTGCAAAGATGCAGGATGCCATTGCTAAGATCGAGGGAGTAGACAGCGTATCCGTCAACTTCCTTTCCCAGAAGATGACTCTTGAGGCGGCGGATGATATTTTCGATGCGGTGCTCAAGAAGGCTGTCAAGACGATCAAAAAAGTGGAGCCTGACTGCAGAGTCATCCTGTAAGCGGACCGGACAGCGAGGAAGATAAGATGAAGTACAGGCTGACCCGTAAACAGAAAAAGATGCTGGTGCGGATAATCGCATCAGGTGTGCTCCTTGCAGGAGCGGCGATCGCGTGTAAGGTCTTTGAGATCGAAGGGATACTTAAGTTCCTGCTGTACCTCGTACCCTATGTGATCGTCGGATATAACGTCCTGAGAACAGCTTTTGTCAACATCATCCACGGTCAGGTCTTTGACGAGAATTTCCTGATGACAGTTGCGACGATAGGTGCTTTCGCGACGGGTGAATATCCTGAGGCTACGGCTGTCATGCTCTTCTATCAGATAGGTGAGCTCTTCCAGAGTATTGCTGTCGGCAGGAGCCGCAAGGCGATCGCTTCCCTCATGGATATAAGACCTGATCATGCAGTCGTGATAAGGGACGGCAGCGAGGTTACGGTCAGCCCTGAAGAAGTCGAAGTCGGTGAGATCATAATCATCAGACCCGGCGAAAAGATACCCCTTGACGGAGTCATCATCGAAGGCAACACGACAATAGATACCGCGGCGCTGACAGGTGAGAGTGTTCCTGCTGAAGCAGGTGTTTCGGAGAATGTCATCAGCGGCACTCTGAACCTCACCGGCGTGATAAAGGTCAGGACGGAGAGCGGATTCAAAGAGAGTACAGTTTCAAAGATACTGGAGCTCGTAGAGAATTCATCCGAGAAGAAGGCTAATGTCGAGAATTACATTACCAGATTCGCGAGGTGGTATACTCCCGCGGTCGTCATCGGTGCACTTCTCCTGGCTGTGATTCCTCCTCTCTTTACGGGAATTGCAGATCCTGATATCTGGATAAAGTGGGTCGGACGTGCACTCGTATTTCTCGTAGTCTCATGTCCCTGTGCTCTCGTCGTATCTGTTCCTCTCTCATTCTTCGGAGGTATAGGAGGTGCATCAAGACAGGGTATCCTTATCAAGGGTGCTAACTGTCTGGAGATGCTCTCGAAGATAGATACCGTCGTCTTCGATAAGACAGGAACGATCACAAAAGGAAGGTTCGCGGTCGAGGATGTCCATCCCTCTTCGATCACGGTGGAAGAACTGATCGATATTGCTGCCGTTGCCGAGAGCTATTCGAACCATCCTGTAGCCGATTCGATCGTCAGACATCATTCCGGTCATATCGACAGGGAAAGGCTCGGTGAAGTCCGCGAGATAACCGGAAGAGGTATCGAAGCCGTTGTAGACGGTCAGAAGTATTATGTCGGGAACGGAGCTCTGATGGAAGAGGTCGGTGCCGACTGGCATGAATGCCATCTGACGGGCACGATAATCCATATCTCCAGGGATAGGGAGTATCTTGGTCACATCGTGATCAATGACGAGATAAAGAGCGATTCCGCGGAGGCGATATCTGAACTACGAAGAAGCGGCATCAGAAAGACCGTAATGCTCACGGGCGATAAGGAAAAGGTTGCATCAAATGTTGCCTCGAAAGCGGGTATCGACGAGTACAGGTCAGAACTTCTGCCTGCCGGTAAGGTTGAGGCAGTAGAACAGCTCCTGTCCGAAGGAAGAAGGGTTGCATTCGTCGGCGACGGCATCAACGATGCACCTGTACTTACCAGAGCGGATATAGGTATCGCGATGGGAGCCATGGGAAGCGATGCCGCGATCGAATCTGCCGATGTAGTACTCATGGACGACAGCCTTCCCAAGATAGTTGACGCGATAAAACTGTCCAGGAAAACGATGCGGATAGTCAGGGAGAATATAGTCTTCACGCTGGGCGTAAAGATACTGATCCTCATACTCGGAGCACTGGGTATAGCCGGTATGTGGTTCGCGGTCTTCGGTGATGTCGGAGTCCTGATAATAGCTATCCTCAATGCACTCAGGTGCATGATGAAGCCTAAGGGATAAACGACTCAGATCGTCTTCTTTATAACGCGGAAATCCTTTACGGCCTGTATGCCGATCTTGAATATCCTCTTAAGGTTGATCGAATTGACTCCGCCCTGACGGGGCCTGAAAGTAATAGGAACGAACTTAACATCCTCTTTGTTCTTCACCAGAAGGACGGAGAGGATAACGTTTGAAAGATTAAAATCCTTGGGGATCTTCGGGATGTAAGTCTCGAGCGTCTTCCTGGGCATGAGCCTGAAGGGTGTGTTCGCATCCGTAACATTGACATGGAAGATAAGCCTTATTACGAGCTTTAGCGTCTTGGTCACGAACTTCCTCGAGAAACCGTCCTGCCTGTGATTACGGTGCCCGATGATAGCTGCATGCATATCGCGCTCTTCCCAGAAGGGAGGGAACTCCGAAGGGAGTGTCTGTCCGTCGCTGTCAGTCTGGAAGATATAGTCGGCACCGTGTTCAAGAGCGTAATTATATGCGAAGAGGACAGTCGCGCCGTGACCGGAATTAGCCTTGTTTACAGGTTCGAGCTGGGGGTATGTCTTCTGCAGTTCAAGGAGCTTGTCGTAAGTTCCGTCCTTTGAACCGTCATTTACTACTACCAGTCTGCTGTCGGGACCTATATTGCTGACGACCTCATGCCATTCCCTTACTACAGACTCTATATTAGCCTCCTCATTGTATGCCGGCATGACGATATAGAGCTTGCTCATGTATGTTGTTCCCCTTGTATAATTTATTTTATAAATTGTATATCAATTTAGGATTTTTTGGTAGAATAGATTCGTATGGACGAAAAACTGCGAAAAGATTTTAATGACTTTCTCACATCACTCCCTTCCGACAAGAGAGAGATGATCCTTGATAAGCTCAAGAGCGCGAAGCCCGAAGAACGTATTGAGCTCGTAAGAAAGCTTGTTGAGAAGAATAATCAGAGTGCTGCAGCAAGGACTGCGCAGAAAGCTCCTGCAGCGAATGATGCATTCTCGCCTGCGGAAAGTCATAAGGTCAGCGGTCCCGTCCACACAGACAGGAAGAGTACATCACAGAACTCCCCTCATAAGGGAGGGAAGAAGAAGCTCAAGAAGGGTTTCAGGACCGGACTGATCGCAGCTTCTTCCGCGGTAGTGATACTTGCGGTCGTATTTGCAGGGATCAAGGCAGGATGGTTTGAGAAGCTTTTCGCCGGGAATGACGGTGAAGCAAAAGATACGAAGAGCACATCGGCTGTTGAGACTTCGCTGACCGAGACGACTCCGGAGACGACAGAGACCACTCCCGAAGCAACTCCGACTCCGACGCCGACTCCTGAGCCTACACACTATCCGCTGGATGAGAACGCCCCCGATCTTACGGGAATGACGATCGTTCTCGATCCCGGTCACCAGAAGGAAACTGATAAGACTCCCGAAAGTGTCGCTTCGTGGCTTTCGGCGGAGAAGGCAAGATGCACATCCGGATCGACGGGTGTCGTTACGGGGAAGGGCGAGTATGAAGTTACTCTCGAGGAGGCACTGATCACGCGTGATATCCTCGAACAGTGCGGTGCTACGGTCTATCTGACCAGAGATACCAATGATGTCAATATGTCGAATCAGGAAAGAGCGATGTTTGCCCTTGAGTGCAACCCTGATATCTTTATCAGGATACATGCAGATGCCGCAAACGATTCCGCGACGTCAGGAGTAAAGGTCTATGTTCCCGACAGCGGTGATTATTCATCGAGGAACGTGGCCTGGGCTGACGAATTCGGCAAGACGGTGGCCGAGGCGGAAGGTCTTGAATTTGCCGGCACAAAGCAGACATATATGTATACGGGTCTCAATTATGCGAATTCGGTCCCCGCATTCCAGATAAGCCTCGGTTATATGTCAAACAGTGATGATGAGGCACTCATCACGGATGAAGAGGTTCAGGTCAGATCAGCAAATGCTATAGCAGTATTTTGTGATTATATGAAAAACAATAAATAAAAACAGGGAGGTTGATCATGGACTCTATCGAAAATGAACTGGTCAAGAAAGCTGCAGACATGCCCGATGTGGATTCTCATTTTAAGGCTGCATCGGATTTCAATGAACTGAAGGAGCAGGTTCAGAAACTGGAAACGATCTGTCACGCACTTTGGATTATGCTCAATCAGAAGGGCTATACCAATGAAGAATTTGACAATGCTATAGCAGAGGTCATAGAGAGAGACAAATCGTGCGGAATGATGCTCAAGGGATTAAGATGCCCTAACTGCGGAAAGAATGCACAGCTTTCGAAATTCTTTAAGATCAAGTGCATCTACTGCGGAACGGAAGCGATAATCCATCCTTACGAAGTCTATGATATGTTCGGACTTGCCGGAGAGCAGGAAGCTGCACGTATCGCTGAGGGTGAGGAGCAGGCAAGAAGAGCTACCGGCACGGGATATGCCATAGAGGAACACATACCTTACGACGTAACAAAGGATCTTAATTTCGATGATCTCTGACAGCTCTGACAGGTTTATAACGGCTCCGGAAGGCTTCAGTGCTTTCCGGAGTCTTTCTATTGACAGATCATCCTTTTGAGTGTAACTTGTAGTATCACTCATATAGTGTGTATATGGGGGTGTACTGGTTTCGACGGGGTCGTTGGGATCGGGAAAGCGGGTGGAGGATTCTCGTTGGCCTCCTAAAAAAACGGGAAACGCAAGTAATTGCAAAAGACACACAGCTCGTAGCTGCTTGATTTAGCTACCGCTTCGTTTCCTTATCTGCAGGGAAACATGAAGCGCCACTTGCAGACCTTACCTGATAGAGGTTAAACAGGGACACTTCACGCAGAAAGCTTTGACTGCCTGTCGTATCTATGAAGCTACCGGAACCGCCGCCTGTCAGCGGGCTTAGCGGGAAGGGGAATACTCCAAACACTGACTGCACCCGGAGACGTCCCGAAGGATATGATTTCGGACAGGAGTTCGATTCTCCTCACCTCCACCATATGGAAAGCTCAACTAATCTGAACGTAAAGTGTCCGATTAGAAGAGCTTTTTCCATATAAAAGCCTTAGATTTCAGGCCTTTTCAATTATTGAATATTAAAGGCTACAGATGCAAAAAACACACGATTTGTGAAATAAAATGCATATGTGACGATATTTGAGCATCAATTGTCCGATTTGGACGACTGATCTTCTTTGTGTAAAGCCTCATAATAAAGGGTTTCAGCTTCGTTTGGTGTCTTCCCTGAATGTACGCTTAGTAAGCTGAGTGCTATTCCTGGTTGAAGTTCTGTATGCAATTATCTTTCTCGAAAATAGATCCATTACAGCACATAGATAGATCTTTTTTCCGTCAAGATCAAAATTTGTAACATCTCCAACCCACACTTGGTTTGGTTCAGGAACAATGAATTGACGTTTAAGCAGATTTTTGCGTTTAAGATTCAAGTATTTGGTTTTTGCACCTCCTCTGCTTGCAAACCATTGATTCTCATGCATTATATCGGCAACATATTTTTCAGACACAGAATAACCTTTCTTACGAAGCAATGCACAGATCTTAGGTGATCCGTATATTCCTCTGCTTTCTTTAAAAAGCTTTTCTATTTCATTAGTAAGAACCTTTCTTCTTTCTGCAAATACGGTATTACCTTTTTTACCTCGTTTCTTAAAGTTAAAGTAAGTTCCTCTTGGTAGTTTCAGAGCTTCGCGCATATGCGTTTCACCATATTTATTCTCCAGGGATAAGATAGCCCAGCATTTTTCGAGATTATTTGATTGTGTTGAACAGGGCACTTCCTGAAGGATGTTTACCAAAGCCTGTAGACGTTCAACCTGTTTCTTGAGTTCTCGGATTTCCTTCTGTTCATTCGTTAACTTGGCTTTGGGTACCCTTATCCATACGTGAATGGTGCTTCTTGCAATACCTGTTTCGCGGGATATACTCGAAATACTATGGTTGTTTGCATACATTTCAATTACTCTTTCTCGTGTGGTCTGATTATAACTTTTCATAATTATGTCCTCTTCAAGATGTGATAATGGATTAATTATATAAGTGCGAAGCTGTTTTTAAGTTGTGCTATACTTTTTCTATGGATAGCAACGATTGGCGACTTAATGGACAGGAAACATATCTCAAGGGAAAGAGGTTTCAATATGTATCGTGGTTTTCCGGCAATCCGACTTGGGATCACGATCATTGTGAATTCTGTTATGCCAAGATATCCAATAAAGAAGGCGATATCAACGAAGCGTATGAAGCTGATGACGGGAAATATTGGATCTGTCCCAAATGTTTTGAAGATTTTAGCTGCTTGCTTACTTAAACAGTAGTCTAACGGAACCTTCCATGACAGGAGTTCAATTCTCCTCAGAAAGGCGTTTTTCAGCTTTTTCGCACGGTACTGACAAAAACAAACAGATACCGCTTGATCTGAATGGATCGGGCGGTATTTTATTTACAATGCAAAAGAACAAGCTCCTCACGATAATCGCGAATTCAGGGGGTTAAATTTATGCATTCATTAAGAAACATCCCCTTAAACTGTGGTTTTGTGATAATATACTATTGGGAAGGAGGTTAGTATGTTTCATAAAATCTTTCCAAGAGAAAAGTATATTAGCAGGATCAGGCCGTTTTTTGATTCTGACATAATAAAGATCATTACCGGTATCAGAAGATGCGGTAAGTCCTGCATTATGAAAGCAATTATCAACGAGCTCATTGCTAACGGTGTCGAAGAGGATGCAATAATATACATCCCATTAGATAGGAGAGGATATAAATATATCCGCACTTCGGAGCAGTTGGAGGAAAAGATAGAATCTTTCATAACAGAAGAAGGATTTCACTATCTTTTCATTGATGAAGTTCAGAATGTAGAGGGTTTTGAAAGTGTGGTACAAGCTTATGCCGAGGAAGGTTATTCCGTATTTCTCACCGGTTCGAATTCCTATCTTTTGAGCGATGATATCTCAACTAAACTTACCGGAAGATATTTGAATTTCGAGACATATACACTTGACTTCAATGAATACCTGCAGATGAAGGAGTTTTTTCATCAGAGTGTTAACGACGACTGGAGTAGTGAATTCAAAGAGTTTATTCTGAATGGAGGTTTCCCAAAATCGTTGGAATTCCCTGATATCAGCAACCGACAGGTATATACCAGGGGAATAATCTCTGAGATATTCGACAAGGATATAAGGACCAGGAAGAGAATCTCAAACCTTGCAGTATTTGAGCGTGTTCAATCATTTTTGTTGAACAACTATTCTGCGTCATTCTCATTTGCCAATCTCACAGAGTGTCTTAGGAAGGAAGGCTTTATCTTTAAGGATTCAACAGTGAGAGGATACATAGAAGATATCAAAAAAGCCAAGATCATATATGAATGTAATCGTTTTGATCTGAAGAGCAAGCGTTCTATTAGAAGAGAACAGAAATACTATTTGGCAGATCTGTCGATCTATTTCTCAATAAATACAAATAATGATCTGAGTTTTGGTCCATCCCTTGAAAACCTCGTATATTTGTATTTGGTCAGTAATGGATATCAAGTCAGTATCGGAAGGATCGGTAATCTTGAGTGTGACTTTATCGTAAGGGATAAGGATCAGAAATATGCTTATATTCAAGTAACATATACCTTGCAGGGAGAAAACACGGAAGCTACTAAGAAACTGAAAGAACGTGAGTACAGGCCTTTCAGGAGCATAAAAGACGGTTATCCGAGATATGTTATCTCTTTGGATAAATACCGGGATCAGCAGGAAGGTGTTCACCACATAAATGCGATTGATCTATTTATTGGAAAGGAAAGAATATGAATATGGATATTGTAAGAGCCGATAATACTGATCTTCGAGAGATTTTGGAACTTCAATATTTGGCTTATCAAAGTGAGGCAGCTCTATTTGGAAGTAAAGATATACCTCCGCTTAAAGAGACTCTATCCGAACTCGAGGCTGAATTCGAAAAAGGAATAATTCTGAAGATGGTCGATGATAGTGGGAAAATCATAGGCTCGGTACGCTCCAGGTCTGATGAGGAGACAGTATATATAGGTAAACTTATGGTGCATCCTGACCAACAGAAAAAAGGATATGGTAAAAAACTGCTTTGCGAGATAGAAAGGTATTATCCGAATAAGCGTTTTGAACTCTTTACAAGCACAAGAAGCATTTGGTATTTTTCGGAAAGGAAAGAACATGTATTTGGCAGTAATTGTCTCCCAAGTCTGAGCGTGGATTCCCTTTCGGTGCTCGAGAAGAAGATAAATGGCAGAGAAGTGTGTTTTCCGTTAACTCGAATAAAAGACAACTGGGTAGTCGAGATTGTCGATTCAGAAGGCAATCATATTGAAATGACAGCACCGGCATCGTAAAGAAAATATCAATTTTATACAACTAAGACAGTCGTTCGATCCCCCTCAGAAACGTGAATGGGTCTCTTTTGCAAAACCTAGTCAAAAACAAACAGATACCGCTTGATCTGCATGGATCGGGCGGTATTTTTGTAATGATATAATTGTATTGTTGGTAAGATAAATTACAGTACTGTAATTAGTTTTACGAGGAATAGTTGATGATGTTGAGATGGATACCGCAGTGGTACGAATTGGATTGGACAGTGGTAGTCGGTGATATAGACTGGTTTATTTTGTCGCAAGATACATTTGCT
>JAFXMZ010000004.1 GCA_017529925.1 Clostridiales bacterium | reverse complement strand
GTCGTTGAAACGGTGTAACATTTAATAAAGGGATTCGGTGAGCAGATTGCGAAAAATCCTTTGTTTTCAACGGTTTCAGAGGATTTCATTAAAGCCCTATAATCACTGGCGAATGCCTATGATTTCGAGGATTTCAAATTCTAATTTGTAGGAATGATGTGATGATTATATCCTGAACATACCTTACAAAGACAGTCGTTCGATTCCCCTCAGAAACGTGAATGGGTCTCATTTGCAAGACCTAGTCAAAAATCGACAGATACCGCTTGATCTGCAAGGGTCGGGCGGTATTTTTGTAATGGTATAATTGGATTGTCAGTAAGAAAAATCAGTAGGTAACAGGACTATGGACATTAAACTCATTCCATTAACGGAAGATGATAGAGAACAGTTTATTCTGGATAATCAGGAAGCGTTCAATTACGGAGCGCTTGAGGAATTTGGATGCCGTGATGACCATTTCGAAGATGGCGAAAACATAATCTCACGGAAAACCATAGAAGAATCCATAGATTCAGGCGAAGCTTACAGAATTGTTTTGGATGGCAAAAAGGTTGGAGGTATCATTCTGAAAGTTGATGGAGACAGAGGAGACCTGGAGATCTTGTTTGTTTCTCCTAAAGCGCACAGCAAAGGCATCGGATATGCCGCCTGGTGCGAAGTGGAAAAGATGCATCCTGAAGTAAAGATATGGGAGACCGTTACACCATATTTTGAGAAGAGAAACATTCACTTCTATGTAAACCGCTGCGGCTTTCACATAGTAGAGTTTTATAACGGTCATCATCCCGATCCTAACAATCCCGATGAAAGGGACATTCCCGTTGATGATCAATTTCCTGATGGCATGTTCAGGTTTGAGAAAAAAATATAATATTAGCAGAATAAATAACAAAATCCTGAATTAAGCTGTTGACACTGCCTTAGGTGTCGTGCTATTTTATGGATGAAAAAAAATTCATTCATAAAAGGAGCCGCCATGCCAAAATCACAGGAACGCTGCCAGGAGATAAGGGAAGAGACGAAGAATCTGATCATCAGAAAATCCGTTCTCTATTTCGCGAAGAACGGCTTTGACGGGACGAAGATAAGCGATCTTTCAAAGCACATCGGTATTGCTCAGGGAACGATCTATATCTATTTCAAATCAAAAGAAGAGTTGTATTCGGAGATCTTTTCCATATCAGATAAGATCGCAAATAACGATAAGCTTACAACACTTGTTAAGCTTCCGCTTCCTGCTGAGACTAAGATAAAGAAGATGTCAGATTATCTTATCAAGAATCTGAAAGAAGACGAGATGTTCTCGGCGGGTATCGCATTATATACTCAAAGACTTCTTGAAGGTGTGGCTGATCAGTCTTTCTACAAGATGACTGAGAAGATAATCAAGCAGGGTCAGAAGGAAGGCAGTGTTGTATCCGGTAACGCGAGAAAGCTGTCAGAATTATATTGGGTTGTTGTATATCTTTACGCTGTAAAGAATATGTATCAGACTGGCTTTGCAATGATCAATTCCGATGATCTGTCAAGGCTCTTGCTGGGGGATAAGTAATGATAGCAATAGTTACAGGTGCGACAGGTGATATCGGAAAAGAGTTTATCAGAAAACTGTATGACGAAGTGGACAGTATCTGGGCAGTCGGAAGAAGTGATGAAAAGCTTTCAGGACTGGCAGAACTTTATGGTGACAAGATAATCAAGGTTAAAGCTGATCTCTCGGATAAAGAACAGATCTTATCACTTTGCAGAAAGATTGAATCTGAAAAGCCTGAGATAAAGTATCTGGTAAATAACGCAGGCATTGCCAGAATGGCTCCGGTATCTGAGTTCTCACTCGAAGAAATAAGTGACATGCTTGATATCAATGATAAAGCAGCAACACTTCTCTGCAGAGCATCACTCCCTTTCATGACAGAAGGCTCATACATCCTGAACGTTGCTTCAGCTTCTGCATTTCAGCCCAATCCGTATATTGCATTATATTCGGCAAGCAAGGCTTATCTGTTGTCATTTACAAGAAGTCTTAATGTCGAGAATGATGGAATAACTTGCACGGCTGTATGCCCCGGATGGGTCGATACAAAGATGCTTCCGAAAAAGAATAACGGAAAAGAGATTAAGTATCCCGGAATGGTAAATGCAGATATAGTGATAGACGCTGCTATAAAAGATGCAAGAAAAGGGAAAGATGTTTCTGTATGTTCCTTCTATTACCGTTATATGCGGTTCTTAAGTAAGGTTATGCCACACAGGCTTGAAATGAAGTTGTGGGTAAGCGGAATAAAGGAATACTTATGAGATATAAAATTGAGACAGAAAGAGTAGATCTTTTCGATACAAGCATTGTGATATCTATGCTTGTCAGGGTTAGTGAAGATGTGCCGTTTGAAAGAATGCAAGAAGCTTTTGAAAAGGCATGCAGTATTCATGAAGTGTTGAACACGAAGGTTGTTATAGAACCATCAGGCGAGGCTTATTATGTGACTTCTGATAAAACTTATAACAGCCTTGAAGAGACTGATAAATCTATACAGGAACTGATCAATTTGAATGAGCGGAAAAGATTTCACATAGAAGAAGGCGAGTTTATAAGAGGATTTAAGTCGGCTGACAAGATAATATTCATGATGCACCATCTTGGAGGAGACGGTAAGTCGCTTCTCTATTATATCGAGACATTCATGAGGTGTCTTAATAATGAAACTGTTGAACCCGTTCCTTTCAGAAATCTAACTGTGGATAATATACCTGAAGGAAGTGAATTGTCTTCTGTATATGAAATGCTCCTTAAGTACTGGAATAAGAAGTGGACAAAGGAGAAGAAGGTCTTCGGATTTGAAGATATGGATAGGGCTTATGACTGTTACTGGAAAGACAGAAGGTCAGTAACTGACATTAAGCGTTATGTAAAAGCAGATCTTGATAGCATGCTGAAGAAAGCAAAAGAGGCAGGTGTTACTTTAACTTCTTATCTGATCACGGATATGATCAAGGATAAGGATATCAAAGCAGATATCGGTATTGCGGTAGATGGCAGGACTGACGGTAACAGATCAATGGGTAATCAGGCTACCGGAATCTCATTTCAATACAGATACAATAAGCAGATCTCCTTCGAAGAAAATGCACGCAAGATACAAGGATTAATGAAAAAGAAACTTGAAGATAAAAGACGTCTTTATCTTGTTCTGCTTTTTATGGGAAAACTGGATTCCACTTTGGTCGATGCATTAAGTCTTGAACACGCAGGGTATTTCTCAAGCAAGTTTTCGAAAAAGGTTGCTGAGCTTCTGGGATACGGAAGCAAGGTAAAGGATATCAGTCTTACCAATCTGACACGTGTTGATATTCCGGTTGTCTATGGTGACTATAAGATCGAGGAATTGGTTTTCGTGCCTCCGGTGGTATCATATGGTAAGAATATCATTGGAATCGTTACTGCAAATGATGTAATGAATGTTGCAGTACATTTGATCGAATAATCCTGAATATAATCGACCAAGACAGGAGTTCAATTCTCCCTGGAATAGGAAATGCATCCAAATTGGGTCACCTCTACAAAAACAAACAGATACCGCTCGATCTGCAAGGGCCGGGCGGTATTTTCTAATATGATATGATTAAACTATAGGGCTGGTCGTATGACCCTGGTCCACCAAGCAGCGGGGATATACCTCGCTATTTTATTGCCATCTTCTTTGTGACAAAATGAAATTGACTCATGCGGCTACGGTTAGTATAATTGTGTCAAATTGATTTTGTCTTTGAGGGGGGATTTTATGGCTAATCGAATAACAATTAAGGAGGCTATAGAGCGTATTCAGCAACTCGAAAAAGAAAATGCTGAATTAAGAGAAGAACTTGAATACTTCAAAAAGAGAAAAGCAAGTGGCAGGCAGAAGCATAATGCCAAATGGATGAATATCTATAATGACTTTGTTTTCTGTTATGAGAACGGTATGTCACTCATCGAGATAGCGGAGAGGAATAATATCAGCAAACGTACTGTATACAGGTATAAGGAATACTATGATTTATCATCAAAGCAGATAAAAGATTGATCGAGCTATGGAGCAATTATATGACAGGGAGAATAGATATCTCACAACTAAATACTCCGCCTGATAAATCAGAGTTCGCTGTAGCAAAGTACTTTGCGGAGCTTGGTAAGGATATAGTGTTTATCCCTCCCAGTGCTATCCCTGGTCAGCATAGACCGGATATTCTTATGGATGGAGTTGAATGGGAGATAAAATATCCGGAAGGAAGTAGCAAGAGAACCATAGAGAATAATATGCGAAAGGCTTTATTGCAGTCACGAAATGTAATTTTTGATCTCAGGCATATTAAGCTGTCGGAAAAAGAATGCATTCAAGAATTGGAGCGTCAATACTCAAAGCGTTCGCAACTTAGGAAAATGTATATAATTAAGAAGGATCTGGCATTATTACCATATCTGAATAAACATTGACTTTTGTGTAGAACATGATATCTTATAGTTAAGATAAGGCTCGACCCACTGCTGCATAGCGGAGGGCCCAGAGCCTTTTTCTTATGCTTGTGATTAGAATACAGGAGTTCGATTCTCCCCAGAATGGGAAATGCATCCCAATTGGGTCACCTCTACAACTGCACATAAAGATACCGCTTGATCTGCAAGGGTCGGGCGGTATTTTTGTAATGGTATAATTGGATTGTCAGTAAGATAAATAAACAGGATAATATACAAATGAAACTCTTTGTTTTATCATAATTGTGATATAATAATGATATTATAAAACAAGGTGGATTTGCTTATGATTAATATAAGACCTGTTTCAGATTTAAGAAATAAGTTTACTGACATTGAGAAGAATGTCAGCAACGGGGAGCCTGTCTTTCTTACAAAGAACGGATATGGTTCTATGGTCGTTATGAGTATTGATACTTATTCACGTCTGACTCAAAATGTCGAACAGGCATTGGACGAAGCTGATGAATATGCCAAGAAAAACAGCGAGAGAATGACTCATGAGGAAGTATTCGGCAAATTGCGGAGTCAGTTAAATGGCTAAGGATAGATACACGCTCAGATATCTGCCGACTTTTTTTAACGATCTTGAAGGACACGTGATGTATATTTCGCGTGTTCTTAAGAATGATGCTGCAGCTAATGATTTGCTGAGCAACGTTGAAAATGCAATTCTTGAGAGACTTCCTTATGCAGAATCATTCGAGCCGTACCATTCAAGAAAAGAACGTGAGTATCCATATTACCGGATATATGTTAAGAACTATGTCATTTATTATGTGGTTATTCCTGATGGAAAAAGTAAAAAGATAATGGAAGTCCGCAGGATCTTACACGGAATGCAGCACAGAGATAAAACAATATGAGGTAAACGTATATCTGGTTAAGGACAGCACGCTTTTCTTGTTCTATGGTCGGAAAGACTTTGAGTCCATGACAAGCCGGAAGTATGAATATATAAAAGGTCTGAAGGGATTGATTTATTATGATGGAGAAATACACTTATATCACATTAAGAGACGAGCCAGCACTTAAAGAAACGGCTGCAGAATGGTTTTGTAGTAAATGGGGTGTGCCGAAAGAAGCTTATTTGGAGTGTATGGAAAGCTATTTGAAAAGTGAAACAGAATACGGATGGTATCCGTGTCTTGATGGAAGTAAGATTATAGGTGGACTTGGTGTTATTGAGAATGACTTTCATGACAGAAAAGATCTGAGTCCAAATGTGTGTGCTGTGTATACGGAAGAAGATTACCGTTGCAAAGGTATCGCTGGGCATTTGCTAAATATGACGGTAAATGATTTTACGTTCAAAGGGATCACTCCTGTTTATCTGGTAACTGATCATACCGGTTTTTATGAAAAATATGGTTGGCAGTTTCTTTGTATGGTTCAAGGTGACGGGGACCCTGATTTGACGAGGATGTATATCCATCGATAAATCCACATTTGGTATTTTTCGGAAAGGTGAAGAACATGTATTTGGCAGTAATTGTCTCCCGAGTCTGAGCGTGGATTCTCTTTCGGTGCTCGAGAAGAAGATAAATGGCAGAGAAGTGTGTTTTCCGTTAACTCGAATAAAAGACAACTGGGTAGTCGAGATTGTCGATTCAGAAGGCAATCATATTGAAATGACAGCACCGGCATCGTAAAGAAAATACCAATTTTATACAACCTCAGAAACGTGAATGGGTCTCATTTGCAAAACCTAGTCAAAAACAAACAGATACCGCTCGATCTGCAAGGGTCGGGCGGTATTTTTGTAATGACATCAAATATAGCATCGATTCCCTATAATTGTGTGCGTAGCATAATTGTGCTACAATTGTGCTAAGGAGGTGAATTATATGCCTACTATTATGCCAATAAGAGACTTAAGAAACACGAGCGAGATATCTGAGCTGGCCCATAAGATGCAGGAACCGATCTTTATAACTAAGAACGGTTATAGTGATCTTGTAGTCATGAGCGCAGAGTTGTATGAGAAATTTGCCCAAACCAACCGAATAGATCAGGCGATATTCGAAGCTGAAAAAGAAGTTGAAGATGGAGCCGAACCCATTCCTGCCAAAGCAGCAAGGAAGAGATTAGACGAGAAATATCATGGATAAGTATGAAGTAATGCTTTTCCCAAGAGCATATCGTGATCTGGAAGAAATATACTCGTACATAGCTCTGGAAAAACTTGAACCTGGTATAGCTAAAGGGCTTACAGATAGGATCTGGGATGCTATAGAATCACTTGATTCATTCCCGGAATCTCATCAGGATCGGTTAGTCGGAAGATATGCAGGAAAGGGATATAAACAACTCATTGTTGATAACTATATTGCTGTATACAGGATCGATGAAGAACTGAAACGTGTATATGTAGTT
The DNA here is from genome assembly GCA_017529925.1 of Clostridiales bacterium. GTDB lineage: Bacteria > Bacillota > Clostridia > Saccharofermentanales > Saccharofermentanaceae > Saccharofermentans. Next base: position 115,907 of record JAFXMZ010000004.1, on the reverse strand, counting down.
ACGATCCAGTATGGCGGACGTAACTTGTAGTTTATCTATTATATTGAATATGCTATCATAGGCTTAAGATAAGGCTCGACCCACTGCTGGAATCAGCGGAGGGCCCAGAGCCTTTTTCTTATGCTTGTGATTAGAAAACAGGAGTTCGATTCTCCTCAGAATGGGAAATGCATCCCAATTGGGTCACCTCTACAAAAATCGACAGATACCGCTTGATCTGAATGGATCGGGCGGTATTATTGTGATGTCTCAGTTGACGAATGATATGTAATATGTTACATTGTTTGATGAAATGTAATATATTACGCATCTTGCATAAATGGAGGTAATCATGAATTACGATGAGAAGATGAACATGAATAATGTCGAGTTTGGCAATATGCCGCCCCAGGCATTTCTGCTCGGACTCCTGAGTGCTTTCGATAACAGGTATCAGGCAGCTGCAGACGCGTTTTTTAAGGAGATTACATGGAAGCAGTTCTTTGCCGTGATATGCATTAATCTTTGCAAAGAACCGCCGACGATAAATGAATTATCAGATGTTATGGGCAGTTCACATCAGAATGTAAAGCAGATACTGCTGAAGCTTGAGAAGAAGGGGTTTATAGCTTTTTTCACTGATGATAAAGACAAGAGAAAACAGAGAATACTCGTTACGGACAGATGCCGGGATTTCCTGGAAGAAAACGATAACAACGGAAAACATAGTCAGTACATTATCGGACGAATTTTCGATGGTGTGAGTGAGAGGAATCTGAACTCAACGATAAAGACGATTATGAGAATGGAAAGGAATCTGAGCGAACTATGAAAGCTTTAGTTGTTTACACATCGCAGACCGGTTTTACAAAGAGATATGCCGAGTGGATAGCAGAGAAGACCGGTGCTGATATCCTTGATCTAAAGGATGCACGAAAGAAGAAGGACAGCTTCTACGATGAGTATCAGGCGATAGTATATGGCGGATGGATCATGGCAGGGAATACCGTAAAGGTTAAGTGGTTCCTTAACAAGGCTGCTTCATGGACCGGCAAGAAGCTTGCAGTTTTCTGCGTGGGCGGAAGTCCGAACGACAACCCGGATATCGAGGTTACTCTCCACAATATGCTTTCTGATGATCAGAGAAAGATCATAAGGGCTTTCTACTGCCAGGGTGGATTCAACTACGAGAAGATGAACGGCCCCTCAAGACTGGCCATGAAAATGTTTGTGTCAGCTCTTAAGAAAAAGAAGGATCAGACAGAGGAAGAAAAGATCATGGCAGAGATGATTGCAACCTCCTATGATATTTCGGATGAAAAGTATATCGAACCAATTATTGAATATCTCGAATGTGCATAGATATATGCGTGAAGGCTGTGGGAATCATACGTGACAATCAACATTTAAGGAGAATATTCTATGTGCCTGTTCTGCGATATCGCCGACCACAAGATGACCGAGGCTCATATAGTTAATGAGACTGAGAAGACTATAACCGTCCTCGATATAGCACCTGCGAATGAAGGACATGTCCTCATCATTCCGAAGATGCATGCGGATTCCATCGTGGATCTGCCCGATGATTTTATGATGGACATAGTAAAAGTGTCCAGGAAAGTCATAAAGGCTTTTGGGACGGTCTACGGCGCAAGGGGTTACGGTGTCTTGCAAAACGGCGGAGCGAACTGTAAGTTTGGACATTTCCACTTTCATGTCTTCCCGAGGCTGGAGAACGACGGCTACGACTGGATATATCCGGAGGGGGTGAAAGAAGTGTCAGAGGAAGTGGCAGCCCGGTTAAGAGCCTCACTGTGACAGAGAATACAAACAATGGCAAAGAACAAAACAAAGACAACAGTTTTGATTAGATTATTCTTTTCGGGATGATGCGATAGTCTGATCGTGGCTCGTTATCTCTGACTATAAATTTTTTAAGATTATTCTTGAAAAAGATTTTTAATTCAATTAGCCTTTTCTTAGGACGTCCGAATCTTTCCTAAGAGGAGGCTTTTGACTATGAATAAAGAACAGTTGCACAGCTACATTTCTGAAAGCACCGGGAATGAGAGCAATATATGCCAGATCTATGCCATCAAAGACCATGAGGTGGTACTTGATGATTGTTGGCATGGATTCAAGACTACGGATGCGATGAATGTCAATTCCGTGACTAAAGGAGTTATGGCATTATTGGCAGGGATTGCATTGGGCAAAGGGTTTATCAAAAAACCGGATCAAAAGGTAATGGATTTCTTTCCTGATTACACTGTAAAACGTGGGGAGAAAACTATCTATGACGTAACGATCAGGCATATGCTCACGATGACAGCCCCGTATAAAGGCAAGTCAGATCCATGGAAGAAAGTATGTACTTCCGCGGACTTTACGCTTGCGACCCTTGATTATCTTGGTGGCCGGAAAGGAATTACAGGAGAGTTCAGGTACGCAACACTTGGCATTCAGATCCTTGCGGGGATAATCGAGAGGGCAACGGGCGAAAAATGCATTGATTTCGCTAACAGGAATCTGTTTGAACCACTGGGACTTCCCAGGCGTATACCCCACGGAGACAGTTCTAAAGAGGATCAGTTTGATTTCTTTATGAACAAAAATCCCAGAAAGTATGAGTGGTACACTGACCCTCAGGGCTGCGTTACTGCAGGTTGGGGATTATGCATGTCGGCAAAAGACATGGCTGTTATAGGTGAACTTGTTCTGGAAGGTGGACTTCATGGTGGTAAGAGGATCATCTCTGAAGAATATATAAAAGACATGCTGACTCCTCACATTAAGCTTGGTGAGCGATTTGGCTTCATGAGCTATGGCTACTTATGGTATAAACCCTACGATAACAAAGATGTATATGCAGCGATCGGTGACAGCGGAAATATCATCTATGTAAACAAAGAGGAAAATGTATCTGTGGGAATTACAGGCACATTTAAGCCGAGGATCTTTGACAGAGTGGATCTTATTGAGCGAAAGGTGTTGCCGGTAATTAATGAGTGATCTTGCTTAAGACAGTTGGGAGAAGTGTGATGTATGTTGTCAAAGCTGAGGAAAACCTGGTAGAAAAGGTCGTTGATATGTCTATCATAAAAAAGGTTACGGAATTCGTTTGACGGAACGTATAGAAAAGAAAAAGTGAACCCAATTGGGGCGCCTCTACAAAAACTGATACCGCTTGATCCGCATGGATCGGACGGTATTATTGTATGATATAATTCAGGTGTCAGTAGGATGGGTCGACAGGAAATGCTGCTAAAGGAATAGAAATGTCGATAGGATTAAAAAAAGATCTGTGCGCCAGATATCCTAATGACAGAGAATCTTATGTCAAAGGAAAAGAAGAGATCATTGATGACATATTGAAAAAAGCGAGAGTCCGACATGAGCCATTTTACATATCACAATAAACAGATTTATTACGAAGAGACCGGTTCAGGTACACCGCTCATATTACTTCACGGCAATACTTCCTGTGGAAAGATGTTCGATCAGATAGTGCCGAAGCTTGCTGATAAGTATAGAGTGATCGTGATCGATTTTCTGGGTGGAGGAAGATCTGACCGAATTGAAAAATGGCCAGCTGATCTGTGGTTTGACTGGGCTTGTCAGGTTAAGGCTCTATGCGATCATCTTGGCCTTAGGACAGTGAAGATCATCGGAAGCAGTGGCGGAGCGTTGGCAGCGATCAATGCGGCTCTTGAGTATCCTGAGATGGTTGATTCTTTTATTGCAGACAGTTTCGAAGGTCTTAAGGCTGATCCGGGGATCACGGAACAGATACGTAACGGACGTGCTCAGGCGAAGACATTTGGCGGCTTTGTCGATTATCTTAAGACTCTTCACGGTGATGACTGGGAGCAGGTTTTCGATGCGGATACGGATGCTGTGTTGAGGCATTCTGAGGAGATCGGAAATTTCTTCCATAAACCTATAGATGAGCTGAAGGTTCCTATGTTGCTGACGGGAAGCCTTGAGGACGATATGTTTCCTAAGGGGCATTGCAAGGTTCTTTTCGATAAGATATGTGCGAAGACTTCATTTGCGAAGGCACATATCTTTGAGCACGGCGGGCATCCTGCCATGCTGAGTGATATGGATGAGTTTATTGAAATCCTAAGCACAAAGGAGAAATGAATGATACTATTGGTCGTAGATACACAGAAAGGCTGTTTTAACGAGAACCTGTATGCTTTCGATACGGTAAGAGATAACATAAAACGACTGATAACTCTGGCGAGAGAGAATAATGTTGAGGTCGTATATGTCCAGCATGATGACGGCCCCGGTACAGATCTTGACAGATCCGCAGATAACTATGAGATTTACGAGGAATTCGCTCCGAGGGAAGGTGAAATGCGATTTGAGAAGAATGTAAACAGCGCTTTTCATCCCATGACAGGATTAACGGAATATCTTCAGTGCAAGGGCGAGAAGGATATTATGACGGTAGGCGTATCAACAGACTACTGTATGGATGCTACGATTAAGAGCGGATTTGAAAAGGGATTCAATATGCTTGTTCCGTCATATACTAATTCGACCTACGATAATCCCTATTTTGATAAGGAAACTGCTTATAAGTATTTCAATGAATTCATGTGGAGAAAACGATACGCAAAGATCATTACTGTTGAAGAGGCAGTCAGTCTCCTTCAGCAGTAAATACAGACATTTTTATATAGTACAGTTAATGGAACAAAATGAGAGTTGCGGGGGTGATCATGGTGAATGAGTTTAATGAGTATGTACGTGAGAGTTTTTCTGCATTCGGCGATATTGTCATAAGATCTATGATGGGCGGATACCTTGTTTATTTTAATGGTAAGCTGATAGGTGATATTTGCGGTAGTGAACTGTTTTTGAAGAGGACTCCGACATCGGACAGACTGCTTGAGGGATCTGAACTGCGTTATCCGTATGAAGGTTCCAAAACACTGATGCACGTATTCGACAGATTTGAGGATATGGATCTGATCGCAGGATTATTGAAGGGAATGTATTCAGAACTGCCAGAAAAGAAACAAAAGAAAGCGAAATAAATATGACTGCACGTGAATACCTGGAGATACTTCATGTAGCCGAAAGGCTTAAAGATACACCGCGCCATTGCACGACCACAAACGGAAGAACGGAAAGTGTTGCCGAACACAGCTGGAGAGTATCTCTTATGGCCTTACTCCTTAGGCGCGAGTTTCCTGATCTTGATACAGATAAGGTCGTCAGCATGTGTATTGTTCACGATCTGGGAGAGTGTTTTACAGGTGATATTCCTACATTTGTTAAGACAGACTCAGACCGTGATGTGGAAGACTCCTTGTTAGAGCAATGGGTAAAGTCACTTCCGGAGGAATTATCTTCCGACCTTTCCGCTCTGTACAGGGAAATGGATGCACAGGAGACAATGGAAGCCAAAGTATATAAGGCTCTCGATAAACTTGAAGCATTGATCCAGCACAATGAATCCTCTTTGAGTACATGGTCGGAAAATGAGTATGAGTTGAACAGGACGTATGCCTTCGATACGGTTGCTTTTTCGGAGTGGCTCACAGAGTTAAGAAAAGCAATATTGGAAGATACACTTGATAAGATAGAACAGGAAGGGACATGAGAAGAGCAACAAATATAATAAGCATAGTATTGATATAGCTGTATATATTTTCTTTTTGGTGATCGGCTGGAGTAGTGGCATATTTTGATGCGAATGAAAAGGATAAATGCATACGCAAAAGATGGATCGCTTATAAATCCCGTAAACACGCAGTTTACGGGATTATTGTGTCTGACAATAATTGTATTTTATATGCTTTCCGGACATTTTAGTGCCCGCAGGGAATCAGACGTTTTTTGCTTTGCCGCACATCTGCCACGGAATCCATATGATATTTTCAGGTTCAATTAAGGTTGGGACAATACAGTATACTCAGAAACCACGATAGGAGGTGCTCATCATGAAACAGAAGAAGTTTATAAAGATCCTGGCTCTGACGACAGCTGCATCTCTCGCCTTATCAATATCGGCATGCGCTAAGACAGAGGAGAATAAAACATCACAGTCTGCTTCTGAAAGTTCGGCTGCATCTGCAGCTTCAGAAGAGAAGACATCAGATGATGAAAAAGAATCGGAAGACATAACGAATTCCAATGACGGCGAACATGCTATAGAAGTTGATGGAGAAACAGCAGTATATTCTGATATCAGTGTTACCAAGACCGGAGATTCGGATTCCGGTGATGAAGCTGATTTCTACGGAGACAATGCAGCGGTCTTTGCAACAAACGGAGGTACACTTACTCTCACAAATATAACTGTTGATACAAATGGTACACACGCAAATGCCGTTTTCTCATATGGAGAAGGTACGACAGTCAATATAAGTGATTCCGTTATTACAACAAGCGGCAACTGCTCCGGTGGCCTGATGACGACCGGCGGTGGCACGATGAATGCTGTGGATCTGGATATCCATACAACAGGCAATTCCTCCGCTGCAATAAGATCCGACCGCGGCGGCGGTACGGTAACAGTTACCGGCGGTAACTATACGACGGATGGAACAGGATCTCCTGTTATCTACTCCACTGCTGATATCACGATCAGCGATGCAATGCTTGAATCAACGGCATCCCAGGGCGTTGTTGTTGAAGGCCGCAATTCCGTAACACTTAATAACGTAACACTGATTGCTGATAACAACACAAAAAACAGCGATAAGTCCGATTGGTATCAGGCTGTAATGATCTATCAGTCCATGTCAGGTGATGCGGCTGAAGGTACAGCATCATTCACGATGGATGGCGGATCATTAACAAATGTTAATGGCGATATATTCTTCGTCAATAATACTGTCGCTACTATTACTCTTACAAATGTCGAGATCGTAAATCAGGATGCTGACGGAGTCTTCTTAAGAGCTGCAGCAGCCGGATGGGGAAACGAAGGTTCTAACGGCGGTCAGGTGAATCTCTATCTGAATTACCAGACCCAGGACGGAGATATCTTAGTTGACAGCGTTTCTGCGCTTAATATGTATCTCGCATCCGGTTCGACTTATACGGGAGCGATCAATTCGGCAAACGAAGGTGAAGTATATGTGGAAATCGAATCAGGTTCCAAGTGGGTGCTTACAGGCGATTCCTACATCTCAGGACTAACCTGCGATGCAGACGGGATCGATCTCAACGGACATACTCTTTACATCAATGGCGTAGCATATAATCCGGGAACGGCTTCCACGGGGATTGCGATCGAGATGACAACATCTTCATCAGGCGTTGGTCAGCCGGGTAATGTGCCGGGAGATCCTCCGTCGGGCGAAAAGCCTCAAGGTGATCCGCCTGATGGAATGCCCGGAGATCCCCCTTCAGGCGACCCTCCTCAGGGAGGTCCCGGTGGTGATGGCCGGGAGCCGCCTGCAAGACCGGAAGATGATTGAAGAATAATCCTTCTCAGAAAGACGTTTTCGGCTTTTCGAAAGGCCTGAGCATAATAACATATACCGCTTGACCTTATACGGCCGGGCGGTATCTTTGTTGTGGTATAATCCAGATGTTGGTACGATCAACAGCGAAAACTGAATGAGGTTGTTTATTAGAAGATCTATGATCAATAGAAAAAACGCCGGGTCTGCACTGCGGATAACAGCATGTATCGTTACATTCTGCCTGATGGCAGCACTTTGCAGCTGCACAAAGGAAGCCGGGACAGAGTCAGCGGAAAAGGGCCTGACGACTGAAAAAATACCGCTTGCTGAAAGCGTTTCCGGCGATCCTGATACTATCCAGAAGTATATTGAGGAGATGGTGGTGGATTACGGTTCATACGGAGAAGAAGCTGATAACAAGGTTGATGAACTCCTGAATGAGCTTTCTTCCGTGGATACAGATGCCGGAATCCGCTGGGCAAAGATAATGGATCTGTGGCGTTCGGACGATCTTGGACAGCCCCTTAATTATGATGTTCTTCCGGACGGATTACCCGATACTGATGAACTCTGCATTGTTGTTCTCGGGTTTCAGCTGAATCCCGACGGATCAATGAAAGATGAGCTGATCAACAGATTGACGGTTGCATATAACAGTGCTGTCAAATATCCGGATTCTTATATTGTCTGCACAGGCGGAGGAACAGCTACCGAGAACGAGTCTGTAACAGAAGCCGGCATGATGGTCGGGTGGCTTATAGATCAGGGAATAGAAGAGGACAGGATAATCGTTGAAGATGATTCACTTACTACAGCTCAAAATGCTATATACACATACGACATTCTGACGTCTGATTATCCTTCGGTTAAGTATATTGCGATAATAAAATCATCACTTTTTTAGATTATATCAGCTGTTATATCTTTTTACAGAAAAGCCCTCAACCCCTTATAAACACTGAGATTTAATCAAGTCTTCTTTCCCTTAAGTTTTCCCTTGTGATTTGTCGTCCCTTTTGATATTACGACGTTGATAAGGGAAATAACAAGGGAACAATTATTAAGTAACACTATATAACACAAAATGGCATCGGACTGTTGAAATTCATTTTCGAAAAAACATATTTGACTTATAAACTCTCAACATATGCTTTTCCAAGACGTTCATAATACCTAAAATCATATTTGTTGTTATCAGTATACCTCAAACGTTCTTCAACCTTTATGTATTTGGGTATTTCATTATCTTTAAGTAGATGATGACACGCCTGATCAACGGCTTGTATTAATTCATCATTCCCAATACTACAGTCATTGCTTTTCACTATAAAAGCCATCGGGACATGCTCTTCTTCCTTATCAGGAACTTCAACAGTAACGCATTCGCTAATTAACGGTAATGATGTAATAGCATCTTCTATAGTATATGCAGATAGTTTAAATCCTAATCGCGTAATTACTCTCTCATTGCGTCCGCTAATATAAATATATCCATCTGAATCAATATAGCCTAAATCCCCCGTGTGCAACCACATTTTTCCGTCTTTGTGAAGTCTTTTTGTATTAGATGTAGCTTCGGGATTGTTTTGATACTCAAGAAAGCATGTCTGCGATAAAGTGCATATTTCTCCAATTTCTCCATATTTTAATTCTTGTTCAGTATCACTGTCATAGATTATTGTGATTTCTCCATATTTGGGAATGCCAACACTACCATAACGATTAGCTTTTACAGGGTTGACAGACAAAGCACCCCAATCTTCGTTATTACCATATCCATTAACAATTATTGTTTTAAATAGCTCCTCATCCTCTTCGTTTTCTGTTGCAGAGTATTTATCTCCTCCGGTAATCATGCACTCAACTCTAGATAAGTCATTCTTTTGTTTTTCACTTAACTCATTATAATGCTCTCTGATATATCTATAGTGAAAAGGAGCAGCATAAGACAGAGTAAAGTTTCCTATGTTTCTATATACAGCATTCGGTTCAAAATCAGCACACAACATAACTTTTGCGCCAAGGGCTAAAGACATAAGTATCGCATCACCTATGCCATATGCAATCCACGGGGGAAGAGCAACTAAGACTTTTTTACCTTCACCAATCGGTAAGTCTACTCGAGAAATCGATTTAGCAAATTCAACCGCAGATCGTTCTGAGTGAACTATCGTTTTTGCTTTTCCAGTAGTTCCGCTTGATTGTACCTTGAAAGCAGGATTTTTATCATTGAACTTGTTGAAGCAAGTATTTTTTTCATCACCAGAATTGATTATATTTGTTAATTCAAAGTGTCTACCATCGTTTGGTAGCGGTTCCGTCTTTATATCGGACAATCCTAAAATGTGTTTGAATGCATATTTTGCTTTTTCTATAGTCGAAAGCGAATTTGATGGTCTAAGCACAAATACTTTCTCAACAGAAGTATCACAAATTATAGAATCAATCTTAGGCAGCACGATTGTTTCCAACGCAATTACGCATTTACATTTATCTGCTTCAATATACTCTTTAATATCTGATTCGCTAGCTCTTATATCAAAAAGCTTAACAACTGCTCCAATAGAAACAATTGCAATAATAACCGCCACTATCTCAGGGGTATTAGTGATGCCAAGAAGAACGGTATCACCTTGTTTTACATCGTTTTTTATTAGCGCATCCATACATTTGTCGGTTGTTTTCTTTAGTTTGCCAAACGTCCATGAACAATCTCCATCCAAAAAGCCCAAAGCCTCAGCATCCATTCTATTGCTTGCAAAAATCATGTCGTACACTCTATGGTATTCACTCAAATCTTTGCTTGCAGAATTCCTGTAGTATTTTTCCCACGGTTTGTCTATAGATGAATAACCTGTTAACTCCATGTTCTCAGCCATTATTTTTTCCTCGCAATAAAAAAGTGCGGCAACCGAAGCTACCGCACCGAAAAGCGCTAGCCTCAATTGCTGCGACACAACTCCATCAACGACGGAAAAGAGACTAACGTTTTTACCAAACGTCAGCCGTCGTTGATGTATTCGGTTGTGTCGCACTATAATTTTACTTCTTGGATAATAATAAGTAAAGAAAAAAGTGTTACAGTCCCGTGAAGATAATGTCTCTTGTTTATGCTGTTATCTTGCTGATCCGCTCTTTTTCTTCTTTGCCGGAATAGGAACGCTTGCCCTTTGCGGAGCTATCCTGACACTGTTTTCTCTTACTTTTTCGATAGCCTTCTTGGGATTCAGGAACTCCTTGAAAGCTTCTACAAGCCCTTTGGCTTCAATGAAGTCTGTAAACTTCTGAACTTTATCTTTTAGGAAAGCTACTTCCGCCTTGAGCTCATCAACCCTTATCTTTAGAGTCCTTGTTTTATGCTCATAGTCGTGATAAAGCCTTTCAAGCGTGTCTGCAAGTCGATATCTGGCTATAAGTCTGTCGTATAACCTGCGTGGCATCTTTACCATCGGTTCTTTTCCGAACATGGCGGGAACAGATGTTACATTTGATTCGATTTCCTTCAGTTCTGCATCTGACGGTTTCATCGCTTCGGCGATGCTGCTGATCTCTTCCTGCTTGGTTTTGATCCTCAGCTCCGCATCTTCGATCTGCTTCTTTATCAGCTTTAAGGTTTCTTCCTGCTCGTCAATTACCACGCAATTGCTTACGATCTGCGAATCGGTAGTATTTATCTGCGAGATTGCTTCCTCTTTCTCGGAGTTCAGTATCTCGAGTTCGGCTTCAGCTTCTTCTTTCTCACGCATTGCTGCTTTATATTCAGGTATGGTGTAATTGTCCCGGACTATACCGAGAACCTCTGTTTCTATCCCTCTGGCTTTGCATAATTCCGCTATGTGATCTCTTTCTCGTTTCTGCCAGTGCATCGTCTCAGTGTCGTTCTTGCCGATAGCAGGAGCGATTCCCATTTCCTGTAATCCCTTAGATAAGCTGTTCCTTGTTTTCAGCCCTGTCTTATATCCGTGTGCTACGGGGATATAGTCAAGGTGGAGATGAGGGGTAGCCTCATCCATGTGCAGTACCGCATTGAAAAGTATCAGGTTCGGATTACGCTTCTGAAATGTCCTTGCGTATTCGTCCAATACTTCTTTAGCCAGCTTTGCATCTTCCGTGATGTTGCCGTCTTCGTCCAATATCCCGGTATCGTCTCTCTTGCCGATCTGCACGACCGTCTCATAAAAGACCTTCTCATTGTTTTTGGACTGCTTTATCTTGGAAAGATAATTGCCTATCTTCCTGTCGCTTCTTTTTTGCTTGGCATTGTATTCATTGACAGCCTGTCCGAATATCTCTTCATATGCTTCCTCTATCGGGATCTGTACATAAACGACGTTCATGGACGTTCTTGACGCATCCACGTTCTTTGCTGTAAATTCTCTGTTGTTATGGTTAATGCTTCCTTTACCTTTAACGAATGATATTGTTTTCGACATCGGTTTTTACCTCCTTTCTTAAGTGATAAATAGCTTGACTCTTGAAGCTGCTCTTGTTACTTCTGTCAGAAGTAACACCTTATGACTTTTGACACTGCGTATCAAAAGTCAAGGCGCCCTACGGGGTTTCATCCGTCCGAAAGGACAGAGACAGCCTTGACGGCATCCCTGTCCCGCAGATCCCGGCCTTCGTTCAGCCGGATGAAAGCTTCCAACGTGTCCCCACGTATGAGAAGCTTTCTTCCGACTTTCAATACCGGCAGTTTCTTCCATTCGATCAGCATACGGAGAGTGTTTCTTCCTATCCCCGTAAACTCCGCCGCTTCGTCGATCGAATATGCCATTCTGATGTTCTGCATCTGGTCACTCTCCTTTCTGTTGCATTATGCAACTATTGTTATACGCATAATATAAGACCTGCAATATAATTTGTCAAGCGTTATGCAATTGTGTAACAATTCGCTCGGTTGCATATTGCATTTTATTTTCCCTTGTGCTAAAGTTACTGCATAAACCTTTGAGGAGGCATTTCGTATGGTAGATAAAGAGCTTAGAAAGCTTATAGGTAGTAGAGCCAAACAAAGGAGATTGGAATTAGGTCTTAATCAGCAATACGTTGCTGAGAAGATGGATGTCAACAAGTCCACTATCCAGAGATATGAAGCAGGAACTATAGATAATACCAAGAAACTCGTTTTGGAAGGCTTAGCTTCTGCACTTCATGTTTCTGTCGAGTGGTTGAAGGGAGAAACGGAAGAATACGCATCAGACATTACAGACGAGAGGGATCTTCAGTTAAAGGATATCTTCGGAAGACTTACCTGTTTGGAGCAGGAAGAACTCAAGGACGAAGAATTTGCCTTTTCGAAAGATCTTCTTATCTATATGTTGAGCGAATATGAATCGTTTTTAGACTCGTTCCGCTCAGGATGTGAAAAGTACAAGGGTTCTCAGAGAGGAAAGAACATAGCAAAGACAACGGGCTTTGATTCCGTTAAGGAATACAACGAAGTAATGTTCCTCAGAGAGATAACCCACTCTATAAACGCCTTCAACGACATTGAAGTAATACTCAGAAATTACTCGAAGGATTCGGATGACGCTTACATGCAGCTCAAGAGACTGCTCCAAAAAGATTAGAAAAGCAATCGGAATTATCGTATAGTATCTAATTAACATTTCAACAGTTCCGATTGCCGTTACAAAGAAAGGAACAAACCAAAATGGCAAAAGGATCTGTAAGAAAAAAGGGTAAGAAGTGGTACTACCGCTTCTACGTGGAAGATGCTTCCGGCAGGCTCATCCAGAAAGAATATGTCGGAACAGAAAGTAAGAGCGAGACAGAGAAGCTCCTGCGTCAGGCAATGGATGAATACGACAGTAAGAAGTTCATTGCGACAACGGAGAACATCACACTCGCCGAGCTCCTTGACAATTGGGCAGAGGAAGAACTCAAACCGGGCTCTCTGAGCAATGGTACCGTCAGATACTACCTGCATGTAGTAAGTCACCTTAAGAAACATCCGTTAAGCTCCAGAAGGTTGTCCACGATAACATCGGAACAGCTTCAGGCGTTAATTGACATTGTTGTCTTTGGCGGCAAGGATGGTGATTTCGAGGTTAAGAAGGGATATGTTAAGGATCACTGCAACACTTATTGCAACATCCTCAATCAGGCATTCAAGTATGCCGTATTCCCCAAGAAGTATATAACCTTCAATCCCATGCAGTACGTGAAGAGGCGCAGGAAGAAGGCTACTTCGGAACTGTTTGTTGAAGAAGCCGATCCTAACGCAAAGGCTCTGACTCCAGAGATGTACGATACTCTTATAAAGTATCTGGAACAGCATCACCCTGATGCCGTGCTTCCGGTACAGATATCGTATTACACGGGTCTTCGTATCGGAGAAGTCTCCGGTCTTACCTGGCAGGACATCAACCTTGAGGAACAGTATCTCACGGTACGCAGAAGCGTAACCAGAAGTGCTATCCGCAAGAAGGATGAGATCGGACCTACAAAGAGATCCAAGATCCGCACGGTAGACTTCGGGAACAAACTCACGAAGATACTTAAGGAAGCAAAGAAGCAGCAAAAGGCAAACGAGAAGGAATACGGGCCGTTATACCAGAGATGCTACTACAAGGAAGTGCGTGAACAAAAGCGCACTTACTTCGACTACTATTCCTTAGACAGTTCAGAAGAAGTTCCTGAAGACTTCGAGGAAATCGACTTTGTATGCAGGTTCAAAGACGGACGGCTTGTAAAGCCCAGCATGCTTGAAACGACATGTATGCGAGTAGCAAAGAAGATACCTGAGCTCAAGGGATTTCACTTCCATCTCCTTAGACACACCTTCACGACTAACCTTCTCAACAGCGGAGCGAAGCCGAAGGATGTGCAGGAGATACTCGGGCACGAAGATCTCAGAACAACAATGGGGATCTACGCACACGCAGATCGTGAATCGAAGAGAGCTTGCGTAAGACTTCTGGACAACCTGACCGCCTGACTTTCCCTTATAGATTTCCAATAAGGGAAAAAGCAAGGGAAAGATATCAATTCAGAAGTCGTAAAAGGCTTGAAAACACTGATGTTTACAGGGTTATTGAGAAATCGGTATGTTTTATTGCGATAGTATCGAGTGATTATCATATTGCGACAGGTGAGCTTTTATTCAGTGCAGAGGCGATATTGCGCTCCGATGTTCCGGGGGAGGAAATGATTCAGGTCATATCGAATGCTTCGTGGAATGCTCCGTCAGGGTACCTTTCCACCATGTTTCAGGCCGGAGCATTGATCGAACTGTCAGGCGATGTGGATACTGCTTTCGAGATCTATTATGACAACTATGACATACATGAACTGCCGCCGTTGCATCAGGATAAACAATGAGTACAGGCAATCTGAAATAGATATACACCCGGGAGCAGCGAAAATGGATAACAGTGTAATAGAAAGATTTATCCGATCCCGGATCTAAAGGATCAGGTATCAAGATCCAGCCAGAATGCGGGACGAACTCCGTGGTCATAGTAGTTGAAACTGACAATGTGACCATGATTGTAGATCTCGCCGATCGTGAGGACAACAGCAGCGCGGTTATTAATGTAGCCGGGGGATCTGAGCCACCACCAGTCACAGTCATCGACTGCTCTGGCATCATCATTAATGAATAAAGTGTCAGCTTCATCACTGCTTAACAGAAAGATCTTGTCTTCCGTATCATTGCCGCCTACCGAATTCGAATAAGGACTTACGTTTTCAGGGTTGGAGTTCGTAACAGTCAATATCTGTTCCTGTTCTGAAGCATCAAATGCCGCATTATAAAAGTCCTCATTAAGCCATTTCCTTAATGTGCATGTTTCCCATGTTACGTCATCATAATCTACATTATAGGCCTGGTAATCCAGGATATAACGGCTTAATAGAAGCATCCTGCCGTCTTCCTCTGATAATACCATCCACTCGATTGGCTCGGGGCCGTTGCTCTCGTCTCCGTCCTGTTCGTAGTGCCCGAAGGTTATATATTCAAATACCTGTACGGGTTCATCGACTGTTGTTTCAGTTACAACAGTCCCGGCAGTCGTTTCTGTAACAGTAGCCTCAGGTGTCGTTGTTCCTTCCGTATCTTCGGTCTCTGTGCCATTAGGGCCGGTTCCCGAGGTTTCTTCAAGGTTTCCGTCAGAACTGCATGCAGTAAGCATCATTGTTGCCGTGATCAAGACTGCTAAGAACTTTTTCTTCATTTTTCACCCCGTCAGTAAAGGATATAAAACTCAACTGTCTGTTGTTTCCCTTAATCGTAGTAATTATACAATGAGGCCTTGATAAAAGATATAGAGTTGATGATATGAGGTCCGTTTCTGACAGCGGGAGCGATAATAAAACGTATTAATGCTGTGGTATAATCATTTTATATGAAGTGAAACCCCGGCAAGTGCAGGAAAACAGGTAATAAGCATGAATAAAGAGTGGTCTGAGAAGAATAAGAGTATGCAGCTGCTAATGAAAAAGGCGGATACTTTCGATCAGGGCAGAGACGTGCTTTTCGAGCTCCGTAATGATTTGATGGATGCTCTTCTTTCGTTTAAACAACAGCTGAAAAGGGACGACTTTGATGCCATGCCTTATATGAATGCAGACGGTTATCACAGCAAGAATATCGCATATTCCATATGGCATGTTTTCAGGATAGAAGACATCGTAGCACACACACTTGTTAAAGGTGATGAAGAGGTATTGTTCACCGGGGACTATCAGAGACGTATCAACTCGCCGATAATTACGACCGGAAATGAGCTCGTTAAGGAGCAGATATCTGATTTCACAAAGCAACTGGACATAGATGAACTATATTCGTATGTTGCTGATGTAAAGAAAAGCACTGAAGAGATTATACGCGATCTGACGTATGGAGATCTTAAGATCAGGGTTACGGATGAGCGAAAGGATAACCTGAAAGCGCTAGGTGTTGTGAGTGACGATGAGAATGCTGTCTGGCTGATCGATTACTGGTGCAAAAAGGATGTGCGCGGACTTATACAGATGCCGTTTTCCAGGCATTGGATCATGCATATAGAAGCGTGTCAGAGGATAAAGATGAAGTTGAGATAGAAGGATCAGGGGCGAGGCGCTCTGTTTCTGACGGGTGGAAATAATACAAGATCATACGAATAAATAACGAGGCGGATTATGAGCAAATTTGGATTTAGTGATCTATTGATAATATACGGGTTCTTTATAGTTTTTATCTGCATAGGTGTTGTTTTCCTCCGTTTGGGCTGGATCAACAGGGAGAAATATAATCTCAGCAGGAGAGACGAAGACGCTGCAAAACAGATGAGCGCCGGTAATCCGTTTTACGATCGTGATACTGAAAACGCCGGTGCTTTTCGCACGTTAGAGGGCGACAGAGACGCATTGTTCAAGTCCAGGAACTTTTTAAAAACCGGGATCATATTTGCGGGAATAGGACTCCTTGGGATCATTGTCTTTACGATATTGTAAGATGGCAAATATCATAACCTGCACCAGAATAGTACTGAGTGTTGCTTTATTGTTATGCCCGGTTTTGTCTCCTCTGTTCTTTGCCCTGTATATCTCTGCCGGGATCACAGATATGACAGATGGTGCGGTGGCAAGGAAGACAGGTACCGTCAGCGAAAAGGGTTCAAGACTTGATACGATCGCAGATACAGTGTTTACGGCGGCCTGCCTGATAAAGCTCCTTCCTGTACTGGATGTTCCAGGCTGGCTTTACATATGGATCCTGATCATAGCGATGATCAAACTTTTCAATGTCGTCATAGGATATATCAGACAGAACGGGTTTGTGGCTGTGCATTCTTTTATCAACAAAGCTGCCGGAGTCTTGCTGTTCGTTTTTCCTTTGACACTTTCATTTATTGCTGTAAGATACAGTGCTTCAGCAGTATGTGCATTTGCAACGTTAGCGGCTGTTTATGAAGGATATCTGATTCGATCGAAAAAACAGCTTTGCGATCAATGAGGTGCTGTTTTATCATTGATTGGTCTGGGTGTCTTAATGTTCCTCAAGTTAGGTAAAGACTGAGATCGTATCTTTCTGTTGACAGGAGAAAGGTAATATGTTACCTTATGTTCGAAAAGGGTAATATGTTACCTTTTTCGATCCGGGAGATATGATCATTTCGAGAAGAATCTATGGACAGTTGAGGAGGAGCAATTATGAGCAGAATAATAGTGTATGGATCCTGTTACGGAACAACAAGGCAATATGCCGAGGAATTATCAAAAAGGACAGGGATCGAGGTAAAGGCCTTTAAGGACATTAAGAATATTAACGATTACAGTACTGTCATATATATGGGAGGATTGTATGCAGGCGGGGTCGAAGGAATGAAGAAGACACTGAAAGGCCTGACAGAAATCGAAGACAAAAAGATCATTATCGCTACGGTAGGGTTAGCTGATCCTACGGATGATCTCAACGTCAAGACGATCCGGAATAAGATGAGGTCACAGTTATCACCGGCCCTTTTCGAGAAGGCAGAAATATTCCATCTTCGCGGCGGTATTGATTATTCGAATCTGAGTTTCCTGCATAAGAAAATGATGAGTATGGTATACAAAAAAGCACTAAACATTCCTGAAGAGGAGAAAACTGCTGAAATTCGTGCCATGATCGAGACATATGATAAGAAGGTGTACTTCGTTGATCTTAATAGCCTTGATCAGATAGTTGATGCGATCTGACCCCCTTTGCTTTTTTGATATGAGCATGGTCATGGATTATAATCTAAGTTACAGGAAGGAGGACATCTAAAAATGACTGATATAAATGAGATCTACAAGAGCGTTCTTGAGGCTGACAGGGCAGCTGTGGTTATATGTGACCTCGAACATACCATAATCTATATGAATCCCGCAGCTGTTGACCGTTACGCAAAGTGGGGCGGAAAGGGTCTTATGGGAAAGAGTCTTATGGATTGCCATAATGGAAAGTCCCGGGAAAAGATAGAGATGATCCTGGATTGGTTTAAGGCTTCAAAAGACAATGACATCGTTTATACATTCTTCAACGAGAAGGAGAATAAAGATGTATATATGATAGCTCTCAGAAATGAAGAAGGAGACCTTATCGGATATTACGAGAAGCACGAGTATCGTAACCGTGAAACTATGAAGATGTACGATATTACGTGATATAACAGCCTATAAGGTGAATGGGAAATGGAGATAAGAACCTTTGATCTGAATAATGATTTTGATGCGATCAGCACATGGATCCGGGATGAAAGAACACATATGCTGTGGTGTGCAGATCGAATTAAGTTTCCGATGGAAAAAGATGCTTTTGAAGCATTTTTACAGGATATCGCTTCGCGCAACGGTGATGCTCCATATGTGGCGGCAGATGATGACGGAAGACCGGTAGGGTTCTATACATACTCGGTCAACGGCAATACTCACGAAGGGATGCTGAAATTTGTTGTGGTCGATCCCGAAAAGCGCGGCAAGGGCATCGCAGTTGAAATGCTTAAACGTGCAGTATCGGCTGCATTTGATGATGAAACGACAGAAGCAGTTTATCTGAATGTTTTTTCCTCAAATCCGCGGGCGATCAGATGCTACGAGAAAACAGGATTTGTCTTAAGGGACGTTACAAGCGGCGCATTTACTTACAAAGACGAGAAATGGGACCGTTGTAATATGATCATAAGACGGTATATTGACCGGGAATCATAATCATGAAGACAGAGTACAGAACGCGGATATGAGCTGATCGAAAATTATCCGCCTTATAACAAGCTTGACGGAGCGATATGTTTTGCAAAAGAGCTATAATAAATAACAGGGATTGATGATCACATCTGTAAAGGAGAAACCGCATTATGAATGATCTGTGTATGATAATCAAAGATATGGTAAGACCGAATTTCCTTAATATCAGGACGTCGATCCGCACATATGACCGGGATGCGCTCTGTTGCGGTGCACCCTGCTGGAGATGGGCATATCATGCTCTTCATTCTGCTGATAAGTGGTTTATCAATCCCTGTGTCTATGAGGAACCTTCATTCCATGAAGAAGGTCTGGATAATCCCGATAAACCTGCTTCCGTAGTCCTGTCCGACGAACAGCTTCTCGAATATCTTGACCGTGTTGAAGAGAAGACATATGCATATCTGGATTCTCTTACGGATGAAATGCTCTATGAGTGCCCTCCGGACTGTGAACATACCAGGATGGAATTAGTGCTCAGACAGTTCCGCCATATCTCTTTTCATACGGGAATGCTCAACGGACAGACGGCTCTTGCGACAGGTGAATTCCCGATGTGGGTATCCCAGGCAGATAAGTATGTGGATGATGGTATCCTCTTTGGAAGATACCGTAAGGGCCAGGTAACAAAATAAGGTCTGATGATGGAAAAGGTATTTGAATCTGAAAGGATCATATTCATCAGGCCGGAGATGGATCTGATACCGGACTATCTCAAGATGGTCAATGATATCGAGAATGTCGCAACGTATATAAGCGACAGGCGCGAGCCTTATACCGAGCAGGAAGAATATGACTACATGAAGGATAAGCTCGACAATAACGCCATGATGTTTTCGATGATCGAGAAGGAATCGGGGAAGTTTATAGGCAATACGGAATTCTTCAACATCAAGGGTGATGAAGCCGAACTGGGTATAGCGGTCACCGGCGGTATGCAGAACAAAGGATACGGCAGAGAAGCTATTAACAGGATGGTATATTATGGTTTTTGTGAAGGCGGATTCCGAAGGATAGTCCTTGAAGTTTATGCCGCTAATCCACGTGCGATACATGTTTATGAGGAATGCGGATTTACTGTCTATGACCGCAATGATAAGGATGTATTTATGGAAATGACTATAGGAGACGGCGGAAACGTCTGAAGGGATAGAGGATGTCAGAAAGACCGGAATTGACAACGGAGCTTAAAGGCAAAGAGTTTCTTGAGTATTACTACCTCAAGGAAGAACTGGTCTGTTTCTGCCATGATAACGGATTACCGGCTTCCGGAGGGAAAGTGGAACTGACGGAGCGGATAGCATATTTCCTTGATACAGGCAAAGTGAGGTCTTCTAAGACTGTACGTTCTTCCAAACACAGGATATCGGAAATAACAAAAGAAAGCATCATTGAGCCTGATTTCGTTTGTTCGGAATTGCACAGAGCATTCTTTAAGAATGAGATCGGGGAGAGCTTTTCTTTTAATGTTGCCTTTCAGAAATGGCTTAAGGCCAACAGCGGAAAGACATATGCTGATGCGATAGCTGCATATAAGGAGATTAAGCGCACAAAAAAGCAGGGTAAAAAGGACATAGATAAACAATTTGAATATAATACTTATGTGCGGGACTTTTTCGATGACAACAAGGGCGCATCGCTGGCTGATGCCATAAAATGCTGGAAATACAAAAAGAGCATCAAAGGGCATAACCGGTATGAGAGATCTGATCTGAGAGCGCTGGATGATCAGACAACGGCGGAATGAAAACGGGAGGATGATCAGATATGGAATTCAGAAGACTCACAAATTCGGATCTGACGTCTTTACTTGAACTGTACATGCAGCTTGATGAAGACGATGAAAAGTGCCCTTTCGAGCAGAGTGAGAGTGTGTGGAAGGAGATAGAGGACAGTGACAACATACGGTATTTTGGTGCTGTCGATGACGGGAAGGTCGTATCAACCTGTTATGCTGTCTATATACCTAACCTGACACGCGGAAACAGAGGGATCTGCTTCATCGAGAACGTTGTCACGGACAGGCAGTACAGAGGCCGCGGTCTGGCTTCCGGTGTTATCGATATGGCGGTTGCTTTCGCCAAAGAACGTAACTGCTATAAAGTAATACTGCAGAGCGGGATATCGCGGACTGATGCTCATCGTTTTTATGAACATAAAGGATTTAACGGAACATCGAAAAGAGCATTTGATATGAGGTTGGAGTGACTGCAGAATGATTCAATATGTGGATTTCATATCTTCGGAAGAATATCTGGGCTTACGCCGTAAAGTGAAATGGTTTGAGTTCCCTCTCGAGGAGGCACAGGCCGGCATCGATAATTCATATATGGTCAAGTGTGCCAGGGACAACGGGAAAGCAGTAGGCGTAGTCAGACTGCTCTGGGACGGAGGTTATCTCGCTTTTCTGGCGGATGTTATCGTCGATCCTGAATACCAGGGACAGGGCATAGGCAGAAAACTGGTGGAATGCTGCATCAGCAGGATCAGGGATGACATGAAACCCGGTTATAAGGTTAAGATGTGCTTACTTGCGGCAAAGGGAAAAGAACCCTTTTATGAAAAACTCGGATTTGTTGAGCGCCCCAATGATAGACTTGGTGCCGGAATGGACCAGCTGTTTATACTTGAAGAGTGACGGAATGGTAACTGACCGGAATATGATACTGCATACAAGCGGGGAGATAATATGAAAAGAGAACCGGGAATCGCACGCTGCGGACTGGACAGAAGAAAAGGATAAATGGTTATGACTGACAGATCTTCGAAAGAAAACAGGGACAATATGGTATATCAGGTCTCTACACTGCAGGCTCTTGCGCTGGGATACAGCCGGGCGGTCATCAGTGCCGGAGAACTACTGGCGGAAGGGGACACCGGACTTGGAACATTTGAAGATGTGAACGGTGAAATGATCGTCATGGACGGACATTGCTACAGGGCTGATCAGGACGGGAATGTAAAGACGGTCGATCCCGGGACAGGCGTTCCTTTCGCTGCTGTGGCAAAGCTGTACGGAGACCAGATGTTTCCTGTCAGTCAGATCTCTGATATCTCATCTTTAAGGGAGACGCTGACGCTTAAGATCGAAGAGGTGTTCGGCCTTAACAGCATGCATATCGTGAGGATCGACGGAGAATTTGAAATGGTGGATGCCAGATCCGAGGCTCCGTACAGGTCGCATCATATCACGCTGAAAGAGGTGCTCGGTCAGACCCAGAAGGCATTCAAGTTTGAGAATATCCGCGGATCTCTTGTAGGTGTATACTTCCCTGATTATATGGACGGGATCAATATGCCCGGGTGGCATCTGCATTTTCTTTCCGAGGACAGGTCAAAGGGAGGACATGTTTTTGATGTCTCCATACGTGAGGGAATGGCAAAAGTTGACAAGATCAACAACATATACATAAATCTTCCGAAGGAAGCTGCTTTTGACACCTATTCACTCAAACAGGACCTTCAGGATGAGATCAAGTCTGTTGAGTAAGCAGTTCGGGAGCGGAAGGGAGAGCATATGACGATAGCTGACAGAATACAGAGCCTGAGAAAAGCAAAGGGAATGTCCCAGGAAGAACTGGCAGATGCCGTAGGTGTATCCAGGCAGGCTGTCTCAAAGTGGGAGAGTGAGCAGGCAACGCCGGATCTCGATAAAGTCGTGATCATGAGCGACATTTTCGAAGTGACTACTGATTATATCCTTAAGGGTATCGAGCCTGTTAAGACAGATGACCATAAGACAGTGGCTGATATCATCGATCAGAAGATCCTGACAGAGAAAAACGGCAAGCGCGCAAAAACTGCACTTAAGTGGTTCCTCATTGGCTTCGGAACACTGCTTGCCGTAGATCTTATATCGATGCTTATCTATTTTATTATCAACGGTTTCCCCGGCTGATCTGAGGATCCCTTCTCACATCCGTCGAAAAGAGTCCGTCACGGTTGCAATAGAAGAATATCTTTTTTACCAGACTGATCTTAAACCTTGCTTCGGCATTCCACTCGGGATAGAGCTTGACCATCTGTATCCTGTCTGAAGAGACAGCTGAAATAAATGAAATGTAGTGATCTTTTGTCATGGGATGATCGATAGTCACATAGTATTCATCTTCAACGCGCTCTATATTTACCATGTGGATCTCATCTGCAGGTTCTGCATCCTCAGCATTCAGCACTATCCCGTGGCACTGGATGATCGCTTCGCCCATGCTGTGAATAACATTTCCGCACACCGGGCATACGTAGAATTTCGAGCGCAGCATATTCGATGATATATTGGAATTTTTTATCGTATTGCCGGAGATGAGTTCGGTCACCGATACCTGAAAAGCTTCTGCGATAGGCTCCAGGAGGGTTATATCCGGATAGCCCTTGCCGGTCTCCCATTTTGATACTGTCTTATCGCTTACACCGAGCTTTTCGGCAAGCTGAAGCTGTGTCATTCCGCTATCTTCTCTGAGTGTCTTTATCGTTGTTCCTGTTACATATCTGTCCATGTTATTTTCCTCCATGGCATTATAGTAATCCGCCTGACCGCTTTATGCTACCTACGCTTAGTAGATACGGGACCTGATGAGAAAAGAGAGCATCCTGTGTTATAATCCGTGTATCTGAAACAGTTAAGGAGGTATACAGATGAGACGCTGCAGCGATAAAGCTCCATGCAGAGCTTGAGGAGACTGCATGGAGGAACGGTAATGGTACCGTGATCCTCAGGCTTTGCTTCTGAAACAAAATATGTAATAGGAGCAAAGAAATGAATAAGAATAACAGATTACGGGATTTCTATATACTCTGGGGGACCCAGAGCCTGTCTCAGCTTGGAAGTTCCGTTACAGCCTATGCATTAACGCTGTGGCTTTATGATGAGACCGGATCGTCGCTCAATACCGCGGCACTCCGTATATGTACATATGCCCCTTATGTGCTCGTAAGCATTTTCGCGGGGGCTCTTTCCGATAAGTTCGATAAGAAAAAGACGATGCTGTTCTGCGACCTTATGGCTGCCGTCAGTACGGTCATGGTGTTCGCTCTGTACAGGACGGATACGCTCTGTATATGGCATCTGTATCTTATCAATGCAATATCAGGACTGATGAATACTTTTCAGCAGCCTTCTTCGGAGGTTGCCTTTACGCTTATCACTCCAAAGGAATACTACCAGAAGACCGGGGTGCTGCAGGCGTTATCCAGGTCGCTCATTACGATCGGTCATCCGGTGATCGCTGCTGCTGTCTACGGGCTTGCAGGACTTGGTGCTGCTGTTGCGCTCGATATGATGACATTCATTGTAGCGTTCCTGTCGCTGGCACTTTTTATCAAGCTTCCCGAAGTACCGCGAAAAGAAACAGAGGGCAAGGGTACGATCTGCCTTGCAAAGGAGGGATTGAGCTATCTGAAGAGCAATCCCATGATCTTATATGTGATACTCTTCTTGTCAGGAGTCAATCTTATCTCTTCAGCCTTTGATGCGGCACTGCCCGGATTTATAATACCCAACCCTTCAGGCGGTAATTATGTGTTCGGAATAGTCAGTTCATGTTCCGGCATAGCCATGATCCTCGGGAGCATTATATTTACAAAGATGCCGAAACCCAAGGACAGAGTGAGGGTGATCTATCTGTCCATGCTCTTTTCGCTGGGAACGGAAAACTTTATCCTGGCATTTTCCGGGAGTCCGGTCCTGTGGTGCACCGGTCAGATACTCGGATGGATACTTGTTCCGGTAATGAGTGCGAACCAGAATGTGATAATGAGAAATGAGATCCCTGTTGAACTGCAGGGGAGAGTATACGCCTGCAGGAATACGCTCCAGTTCTTTACGATACCGATCGGCCTGTTCCTGGGAGGCTTTCTTGTGGATCATGTCTGTGAGCCCTATATGAAGAACAGCGGATATGCTCTTTCGGTTTTCTTCGGAGAGGGAAAGGGCTCCGGAGCTGCCATGGTCCTCTTTATACTGGGAGTCGCCGGGACCGCGATGTGTCTTGTTTTCGGGAGGATATTAAAGAAGTACAGTTACAGCGGATGATACAGGACCCGCTCAAAAAGACATTTGACAGATAGTCCCCCCTAGTATACACTCTTGATAGTAGGGGGGACTATATCGTCCTCCGGTACAGGAGCATAGAAATGAAACAGTTCATCGTAAAGGGAATGACATGTGCCGCATGTCAGGCCAGGGTTGAGAAAGCAGTAGGAAAGCTGGAGGGGGTAAGATCCGTCAGTGTTTCGCTCCTTACCAATTCGATGGGTGTTGAAGGCGACGTGAGCGAAGCGGATGTCATAAGATCCGTGGAGGAAGCGGGGTACAGTGCCCGCCTGAAGACACAGGAGAAGAGTGCTTCGGAAAAGCTTATCGCCGAGGAAGAAGCGCTGAAAGATCACGAGACACCAAGACTTGTGAGAAGGCTTGTATGGTCGATCGGATTTCTTCTTGTCCTGATGTATATAACAATGGGACATAACATGCTGGGACTTCCGGTCCCGGGCTTCCTTGAGCATGATCATATCGGACTTGCGCTGATACAGATGATACTTGCGGCTATCGTGATGTTTATCAACAGGGCGTTCTTCATATCGGGATTCAGATCCCTGTTCCACGGAAGTCCCAATATGGATACGCTCGTGGCTATGGGCTCTTCCGTATCGTTCGGCTGGTCTTTATATGTTCTTTTAAAGATGACGGTCATGATCGCGGACGGCACTCCGAATGCGGATCTGATGGATATATATCACAGTCAGCTCTACTTTGAATCTGCTGCTATGATCCCTGCACTTATAACTGTTGGAAAGACACTTGAATCCCTTTCAAAAGGAAGGACTACTGATGCGCTCAGGAGCCTTATGGGAATGGCACCGAAGACGGCAGTGGTCGAGCGTGACGGGAAAGAGACCGTAGTGGATATAGATAAGGTAAATGCGGGCGATATATTTGTTGTAAGGCCCGGAGAGT
Source organism: Clostridiales bacterium (assembly GCA_017529925.1). Classification (GTDB taxonomy): domain Bacteria; phylum Bacillota; class Clostridia; order Saccharofermentanales; family Saccharofermentanaceae; genus Saccharofermentans. Next base: position 89,843 of record JAFXMZ010000004.1, on the reverse strand, counting down.
CGATACCTGTCGACGGTATTATCATTGAAGGCGCAACGGCTGTCGATGAATCGGCGCTTACGGGGGAATCCATTCCTGTGGATAAAACGGCAGGAGACAATGTCAGCGCTGCTACGATCAATCAGTCAGGTTTCTTCCGGGCAAGAGCGAGCCGCGTCGGTGAGGATACGACCTTTTCGCAGATCATAAAGATGGTCAGTGATGCTGCGGCTACAAAGGCGCCTATCGCGAGGATAGCCGACAGGGTCTCGGGAGTCTTTGTCCCTGCAGTTATGGCGATCGCGGCCGTTGTTTTTATCTTATGGACAGTTCAGGGAGCAGGAATGGCATTTGCTCTTGAAAGGGCCATCTGCGTACTCGTGATCAGCTGTCCCTGCGCTCTCGGACTCGCTACGCCTGTTGCAGTCATGGTAGGCAACGGAATGGGCGCGAAAAACGGCATTCTGTTTAAGACCGGTGAGGCTCTGGAATCAACAGGAAAAGTTCAGATAGTGGTACTTGATAAGACGGGTACGGTTACCGAGGGAAGACCTGAGGTGACCGATATCATACCTGCTGAGGGCGTTAAGGAGGATGAACTTGTCTCAACAGCTTACCTGCTGGAAGCAAGAAGTGAACATCCGCTTGCCAAAGCTGTCGTAGATTCCGTGAGCGATCCCGTGTGCCCCGTTGAGCCTGTTACAGACTGGAAAGCACTTCATGGAAACGGGATATCAGCGAAGCAGGGTGTAGAAGAATTATATGCCGGCTCAGGAAAGTTCATCCGTACTGTCTGCACGGTGGATGAGATGATCCGGCAGAAGGAACAGAGCCTCTCGGAGGAGGGCAAGACACCGCTGTTCTTTTCGAGAGGGGGGAAGCTCCTCGGTATCATTGCCGTTGCTGATGTCATCAAGGACGATTCACGTCAGGCTGTAAGTGAACTTCAGAATATGGGCATTGAGGTCGTAATGCTGACCGGAGATAATGAAAGGACGGCACACGCGATCGGAGATCAGGCAGGTATCGGAAATGTCATAGCAGGCGTTCTGCCGGACGGTAAGGAAGCAGTTATCAGAGATCTTCAGGAATGCGGAAAAGTCGCCATGGTCGGCGACGGGATCAATGATGCCCCCGCGCTTACACGTGCGGATATCGGGATCGCGATCGGAGCAGGAGCCGATGTCGCGGTCGACTGCGCAGATGTAGTTCTCATGAATTCAAAGCTTACGGATGTATCGGCTGCCGTAAGGCTCAGCCGGAAGACGCTCAAGAATATATATGAGAATCTGTTCTGGGCGTTTGCATATAATATCATCCTCATACCGTTGGCGGCAGGGCTGTTCTCGGGTATCCGTATGAATCCGATGTGGGGTGCTGCGGCGATGTCCCTGTCCAGCTTTACTGTCTGTATGAATGCCTTAAGGCTCAATCTGTTCAAGGTCCATGACGCATCTCATGACCGGAAGATGAGACGCATGGTCTCTTTGAAGAGTGTTCTGAATAAAGACTACAATAGTGAAACGGAGGGTAATAAGATGAAAAAGACGATCAGGGTTGAAGGCATGATGTGCGGACACTGTGAAGCCCGTGTAAAGAAAGCTCTTGAGGCGGTTGAAGGCATTGAGGATGCCGTCGCAGACCATGATGCCGGTACGGCAGTCGTGACCATGAGTGCGGATGTACCGGACGATGTTCTCTGTAAAGCAGTCGAGGACCAGGGATATAAAGTCCTGGGCGTGGAATGATAAAGACTGAATTCAATACGGGAGATGTATATCTATGACAGATAAAAAGACATTCAGATCGCCGGATCAGAAAAAGTCGCTGATGAACCGTTTAAAGCGTCTGGAAGGTCAGATCAGAGGGCTGGAGAAACTGGTCGAGGAGGATGCTTACTGTAATGATATCCTTCAGCAGTCCATGTCGGCCGGCTCGGCGATAGACGGCTTTAATCAGGAGCTGATCGGATACCATCTGAAGTGCTGTGTGACGGCAGGCATCAAGAATGATGATGAAGAGATCGTCGACGAGCTTTTGAAGACACTGAGGAAGCTGATGAAATAAGGAGATATCCATGCACAACATATTCTTCTTTGATCTTGATCAGACACTGCTCGATTTTCATGCTTCCGAGAAGATAGCTCTCGGCACCGTTCTTAAGGAGAACGGTCTTTCGTACACTGATGATGTATATCCGGCATTCAAGGCATATAACAAATCATTGTGGCTGGAACTTGAAAAAGGGACTGTCACGAGAACGGAACTGTTTACAAAGAGATTCATCTATGTATTTTCGCTGTGTGAAGGAGATCATTCATCTCTTGACCCTCTGAAGGTAAACAGCGACTTCATAAAGACGATGTCCGTTAACGGCGTTCTGATGGACGGTGCTCTTGAGTTTGTCCGCAGGCTGAAAGACGGTATCCCCGGATCAAGGATCTATATTGCTTCCAACGGCGCTACGATAAATGCTAAAGGAAGGATAGCCTCCACCGGTCTTGACCGCTACATAGACGGACTCTTCATCAGTGAGGACATGGGTGTAACAAAGCCGGATCCCGCTTTTTTCGATATGTGTCTTGAGCATATCGGAGAAACGAAAGAGTCATGCATAATGATCGGTGACTCTCTTTCCTCGGACATGCTCGGAGCGAAGAATGCATCACTTGATTCAGTATGGTTTATGCCGTCGGGGAATATCGAGGAGGCAATGAGGGAATACGATATCGACTATTGTGCATCCTCTTATGACGAGCTTTATGATATCCTCCGAAAGTGGTCTTTGCAGGATACATGATGGTGTGAGTCCGGCAGATGAAAATGATGATAGTTTCTTACAATGATTCACTCAAGCAGGGAGTGTTCAGCTTTACGGAAAGGTGTTTTGCCGAACTCGGAAAGAAGTTCGAACCTGAAGGCAGGCACGGATCCTATAATGATATCAGCAAAGAATATGAAGTCTTTTACTGCCTGGTGACAGAAGATGACCAGGTGACAGGTACGGTAGCGCTCAGGAAGCTGGATGACCGTACTGCCGAACTTAAATCACTGTATCTCGACAGCGCTTTCAGGGGGCAGGGGCTGGGTAAACGTCTGATAGATGCAGCCATAAACGAAGCAAGGATGCGCGGCTTTAAGACAGTAGTACTTGATTCGATGAAGAAGTATAAAGCCGCAGGAAGACTGTATGAGAAGTGCGGATTTACTGATTGCGACAGGTATAATGATAATATCTATGCAGATGTTTTTATGAAACTGGAATTGTGATCGGAATCTGATTAAGGGGGCAATATGGGCTTGATCGTCAATTCTGTACCAATAATGGTAGAAACCATGTTGTAGAATAAAAACAGTTTGAACGTAGATTGGTATTACCGATAGATCATTGAGGAGGTCCTATATGTCTTTATCAGAGTGTATCGCAGTATTGGATGAATTGTATGGAAATGACATAAAGAAAAAAGAAGGCCATTCTGATGATGACAAGCTTATCCTTGTACCGGAGAAGCTCAGGGAGTTTTATTCGCAGTATATATCAATGAAGATGCCTTTCGGTAAGATCCTTTCGATCGAGGAGGGTATAGATTTATCAAACAAGGAGCCTTTCAGATCAGAAGGATGGTTTTGCTTCGGACAGGATGACTACTTTTCGTTCTGGCTCTGCAAGCTAAGTCCTGATGATGAAGGATTATCATTCACTTCGTGGGATCATGATATGGAAGAAGAGATCGATGCCCCGGCATTTGAAAGCCTGGAAGAAATGCTGATGTTCATTTCAGATGATTATATGAACAGCGAGTTGGCAGCAATGTGTAAAGTATCTGTTTCAGGGTATTGCAAAGAAGCTATGAAAGAAATGGTCGAGGTCAGGAAAGCATTTCACAGCACAGTATCGATGCTCGAACTGAAAGAGAAGGCCTCGAAAGGCAGTTGTTTGTTGAAAGATAAATTCCATTATTATCAGGCAAAGAAGATCATTAAAGACCTGGATCTTAAATACATAAAAGTCACTCTGAAGAAAACAAGAGAATGGTAATGATATTTAACATCATAGGATCCAATGGGATAAAAAGAAAATGAGACAGAAGATAACAGATCTAATCAGGGATAAGTATGATGTCCTTCCGGAGTATCCGTGGGAGAAATATGATTCGAATGCCGTTTTCAGACATAAGGAAAACAGAAAATGGTTTGCGCTCATAATGGATGTGAAGAAGGACAAGGTCGGGGTTGAAGGCAAGGGGCTCGTATCCGTGATCAATCTTAAGATCGACGATCCTGCCTTAAGGGATATGCTGATAAATGAGAAGGGGATAATGCCCGCATATCATATGAGTAAGGTCCACTGGATCACCGTCCTCCTTGACGGGACGGTCCCGGAGGAAAGGGTATGCGATCTTCTTGAGATCAGTTATCAGGCAACATCATATCTTAAGGCGAGACATAAGGAGCGTGCCCCGAAGGAATGGATCATTCCCGCGAATCCTAAATACTACGATATCATCCATGCTTTTGATGATAAGGATGAGATCGAATGGAAGCAGGGAAGCGGCATTAACGTCGGAGATACTGTATTTATCTATGTCGGTGCACCCGTCTCTGCTGTAATGTATAAATGCAGGGTTACAAAGACTGATATCCCGTTTGATTATAAGGACGGGAATCTCACGATAAGAGCGCTTATGACCATCAGGCTCCTCAGGAGATATGATCCGTCTGTATTTACATTTGACACGCTCAGGGACGAATACGGCATATATGCGGTAAGAGGCCCGAGAGGTATCCCGAATTCGCTAAGCTGCGCATTGAGGGATGAATAAGACATTTCCCTGATCAGTTCTCCCAGGAATTGAACCTGACGCGCTCATTAAACGGCTTCTTGGAGGGAGCGTGAAAATCATCTGTTGCCTTGCCTACAGGAAGAAGGCATACAACATCATATCCTTCGGGGATGTTGAGGATATCTGCGATCCTGTCACAGATCCTGTCTTCATCTGTTATATGTCCTTCGTACCAGCAGCTCTGATATCCTGATTCCACTATCGCCATGAGCATATTCTCGATGGCGGCTGAATAATCCTGTACGGCGAAACACCTGTCACGGTAAGCATTGATCCTTCTTGTCAGTACGATTATGAAAGCCGGGGCTGTCGCGGCGATGGGCGGATCAATCACGCCCTTTATCCGGTCAAGTATCCCGGGATCATTAACAACGACAATGTCAGTGGTCTGCTTGTTGCAGCCTGAAGGAGCATTTATTCCTGCCTGAGCGATCCTTCTTAAGTCTTCCTCAGGAACCGGATCAGGAGCGAACCTGCCTCTGTAGCTGTGCCTCGTATTGATAACGTTCATTGCGCTCTTCAGGCTCATTACGTAGATCTGGCAGGGGTTGGCTTCATCCCACAGGTCCTCTATTACTTCGAGCTCTTTGAAACCGAGACTCTTATAGAACAGGTTGGTCAAATCATAATCCGGATATACTCCGTAGCGGACGGTCTTGACCTGTATAAAGGAATAACCCTTCTGAGAAGCATAGTCCCTTGCCGCTTCGAAAAGCCTTCTGCCGATGCCTGCTCTCTGGTACTCCTTACGGACTCCCATGACGGCAAGTTCCACTGTATCCTTCCCGGTCTCCTTAAGACACAGAAACCCCTGTGCCTTTTCATCTTCAAATGAGACCCATAAAGGCATGGAAGCAGATCCGCTTATGTATGCTTCGCGGCTTTCTTCGACCTCGAACCACTCCGGCAGAGCCTCTAGTATCATACGTGTTATCTTTTTCTTTTCTCCAGGATCTTCAATAAAACGGATCATGCTCTGTCCTCCACGCTATGCATTCTGATGATAAGTTTATTATAACCCTTTCTTCAGCCACACAGGGTATTATGAACGGTCAAGTATGTTATCATAATGTCAGTTGGTCCGGAGGGAGACGATATGGAATCATTATCAGAGAAGAGAAAAAGACTTGAAGAGTATCTCAGAGAACTCGGAAGTGTTGCTGTTGCCTTTTCTTCCGGAGTTGATTCGACTTTCCTTCTCGCGGTTGCAAAAGAGGTACTGGGCGATAAGGTGACAGCCGTTACGGCCCGGTCATGTTTTTTCCCTGAAAGGGAGATCAGAGAAGCAGAAGAGTTCTGTTCAAGAGAAGGGATAGATCAGATATTCATCGATACGGATGTGCTTTCGATCGAAGGGATCCGTGTTAACCCCGCCAACCGCTGTTACCTTTGCAAGAAGGAGCTTTTCGGCAAGATCATTAAAACGGCTTATAAATATGGAATAAGGCATGTTGTAGAAGGATCCAATACCGACGATACAGGGGATTACCGACCCGGACTTATCGCTGTGGAAGAACTCGGCGTCAAAAGCCCTCTGCGCTATGCGGGACTTAATAAGGAAGAGATCAGGATGCTGTCAAGGGAAATGGGGCTTCCTTCCTGGGATAAACCCTCATTCGCCTGCCTGGCTTCGCGTTTTGTATATGGTGAGACTATCAGCGAAGAAAGACTTACGATGGTCGACAGGGCAGAGCAGCTGCTCATGGATCTTGGTTTTCGCCAGGTCCGCGTAAGGATCCATGGAAATATAGCGCGGATCGAAGTTCCGCCCGAGGATCTTTCGAGGGTGACAGATGGAATAGTAAGTAAGAAGATCTGTGATGATCTTAAGGATCTGGGATTTGATTATGTTACCGTTGATCTTGAAGGATACAGGACAGGCAGCATGAATGAGATATTAAAGGATAAGTCCGGATACACCATTACGGAAGCGGCGGGTTCAGAAGGATCATGAGAAAGCACTATATCGACAATCTCAGATGGATGACCGTTCTGCTCCTGATACCTTATCATGCGGCACAGTCCTTCAATACCTGGGGAGAGATGAACTTCACCTTTTTTACGCCCAGCAGGGCGATAAGCAGCCTGATAGTCTTCTTCAGTCCGTTCTTTATGCCTGTACTGTTCCTTCTTGCGGGAATGAGCACGAGATATGCACTGAAGAAACGTACATACGGACAGTATGTTGCCGAGAGGGTAAAAAGGCTTCTTATACCTTTTGTCTTCGGAACTCTTGTCCTCTGCCCGGTCCTTGCATATATAGGCGATAAGACCAATAACGGTTATGAGGGCGGATTCTTTGAGCATTATAGGATCTTCTTCACCAGATGGACTGATCTTTCGGGATTCGACGGCGGATTCGGTGTTGGTCAGTTCTGGTTCCTCTATTTTCTGTTCGTTATATCACTTGCTTCCATAGGCATCATTGCACTTATCAACAGAATCGGCAGCAAAAAGGAAAACGGCCGGAAAATCCCCTTTTGGGCATTGTGCCTTTTTGTTGTCCCGCTGCCTTTCCTGTATGACCTTCTTCAGGTCGGAGGAAAGAGTTTTGCAGAATACCTGTATATATTCCTCATCGGTTATTACATCCTGTCAGACGATAGGGCAGTAAGTGCCATAGAAAAGAGAAGGTTCATCTGCCTGGCTGCAGGACTTGCAGCGGGAATCATGAATGTATATATGTTCATCTGGTCGGGCAGGGACTTCGGAACGTTCAACGTTATCGCCAAGGCCATAGAGGAATGGTTTATGATCCTGGCCCTGATCGGACTGGGTAAGAGGTATCTGGACTTTACGGGAAAGATACCGGTCATCATGTCGCAAAGGTCATTCCCGTATTTCACTTTCCACTTCCTGTGGGTAGTTCTGTTCCAGTATATCCTTTCAGACGTGCTCGGAGGTAATATGGCATTGCTGTATCTTGTACCGGTCATCCCCGCATTTATCGCTACGATGATCTGCTCCGAGATCTGCATACGAATCCCGGCTTTGTGTTTCCTGACAGGGACAAAATCACCCTCTGCAAAAAAGACTGATAAAGTATAACGCGGTACAACCTTTTCGCCGTGATCACGAGTATATATGTAAGATGACCGTCGGAGGTTTTATATCATGAAACATATATCATTTCGAAAAGGACTTATCATCATCCTGGCACTGACTTTTTTGGCAGGATGTTTCGGATGCGCAAAGAAGGTCGACAAACACGAGTCCCGGAAGAAGGCCAAAACAGAAACATACCGTTTTGTGGCAACTTACAGGAAGGACGAGGTTGACGAAGACTCGCTGGGAGATATCAGGACAGAAGGGGATCTTAATGAGTGTGATCCCGGCAACATGCTTCATTATCTTGGGTTTTACAGAGGCCTTGATTATGTGACGATCGTCTTTGATGACACTTCCCCTATAGATCTTCATAATGCGGAATTGGCGGCTGAAATGGATTCCGGGATGCCCGCCACGCTCGAAGGTGTTATCTACAGGGAATCAGAAGGAAAGAAGTATGTGACTTTCAAGTTTTTGACAAAGTATTACGACAACTACGGTGAACATGAACAGATCGATTCAGTCGGCAACTGGCACCGTTTCTACTTTCCGATAAGCGAAGATGAGCCGATGTCTTTTTACTATGTAATAGCCGAAGAGCTGCCGCCGCAATACGATCGTGCGCCGGAGATCGAAGTAGGTCAGTACATTCAAAGACAGGAAATAGAGCAGTCATATTGGATGGATTACAGATATGACCGTATAACTGAGGCGTATTCCGGAAATACCGGCCGTTGGGAAAGGGAAAAAGTTACGGATCAGATGACGAACAATATGCCTCTCGAATAAGGAGACGGTCATATCCGGCCGCGCACGATGCGGAGATACGGTCTTTTGATATAATAGGGTCTGTCAGGCCATCGGGCATTAAGAGAACACCGCCCTGACAGAGGTAAGGATTTGAAGATATATATCATAAGGCACGGTAAAGTTGATCTGAACTGGAGCAGTTATTCCGATTCTGAGACGTTTGACAGGGAATGTCTCGAATATGACCATGCCCCGATCGTCGATATTGCTTATGAAAGACCTCAAACTGACTGCCGTAATATCTGTGTAAGTTCGCTTTCAAGGACAAGGGATACTGCGGTAAGGATCTTCGGAGAGGCTGAATATGACTCTACGCCTCTTATCGATGAAGTTCCCCTGAGGTCTGCATTTGATACAAGGATCAGGATGCCCAGATGGTTCTGGGAAGTATCGGGAAGAGTTCAGTGGTTCTTCAATTCCAAAAGGCAGAAGGAGACCAGGAAAGCTACAAAAGCCCGCGCAGACAGGTTTATCGATAAGGTCATGGACGAAGGCAGTGACCTTATCCTCGTCACGCATGAATTCTATATGCATACACTGCTGAAGCGCTTCGGAAAGCGCGGGTTCAGGATCATATCCAAACGCCGCATCCACTACAGGAACGGTGAATATGCTATCATCAGTAATGAAGAAAAATGATCCCTGAGGCTGTGATATAACTGATGGAAGACATATCGATAAAGACAAGAGCCGAGGAAAGTATAAGGGGAGAATTCCACTCCCGCCTTTTCGAGCCGTTTACAAAGGCATGTAAGAGATACAGGCTTATCGCGGACGGTGACAGGATCGCAGTCTGCATCTCGGGCGGCAAGGATTCCATGCTCATGGCAAAGCTCTTTCAGGAGATAAAAAAACACAGGAAAGCGGACTTTGATCTCGTATTCCTTGTCATGGATCCCGGGTATGACAGTGAGAACAGAACCCTCATCGAAAAGAATGCCAGATCCCTGGATATCCCGGTAACAGTATTTGAGAGCAACGTATTTGAAGAGACGGATAAAGCGTCAAAAGGGAACTGCTACATATGTGCCAGACAGAGGCGCGGTCATCTTTACGCGAAGGCAAAGGAGCTCGGCTGCAATAAGATCGCACTTGGTCATCACTATGACGATGTCATCGAAACCATACTGATGGGAATGCTCTACGGAGGTCAGATCGGGACGATGATGCCAAAGCTTCGAAGCAGGCACTATGAGGGGATGGAACTGATAAGACCGATGTATCTCATAAGAGAGGAAGATATCGTCGCATGGAAGGACTATAACGGGCTCGAGTTCCTGAGATGCGCCTGCCGTTTCGCGAAGGAGGATCTGACGGATGAAGGTGATGTATCGTCTTCCAAGCGGCTCGAGATAAAAAAGCTGATAGCCGAGCTCAGGAAAGTGAATCCTTCAGTTGAGGCCAATATCTTCAGGAGCGTTGAGAACGTTGACCTGAAGACGGTTATCGAATACAAGAAAGACGGGGAGAGGATAAACTTCCTCGATGATTATTGAAGAAACAAGACAAGGCGGTGCGAACATGGAGTACGGCAATACCATAAAAAGATCAACGACAGTCCTGTATCCTGACGGCCACAGGAAAGAGGGAGAGATGACTCTTATAAGTGAGCATCTCCTGACAGTATCCGTAAACGGAGAAGAGATGTACAGGCTCGTCTGTACAAGAGACCGGCTGAAGGAACTTGTCGCCGGCAGGCTTCTGACGGACGGCCTGATCAAAAAGGCAGAAGACATTGAAGAGATCTCTTTTGATCAGGAGGAGAAAAACTGCTTAGTAGTTGCCGGGCTCAAAAAGGAAAAAGGCAGGGAAATGCTTCCGGATACGGATGTTGATACCGGGAAGGTATTTGCTCTTGCGGATGAATTTGCCTCAGGGGCGGATCTGCATAATAAAACGGGAGCGACACATATATGTATCCTTTCTTCGGAGGGAAAGGCTGTCTTCACCGCGGAAGATATCGGAAGGCATAATGCGGTCGACAAGGTCGTAGGTTTTGCAGCCCTGAACGGGATCGACAGATCAGGATGCATGTTGTTTATATCGGGAAGAGTGCCTGTCGATATGGTTGAGAAGGTAATAGCTGCGGGTATACCGGTCCTGGTGTCTAAGTCTGTTCCCACGGCAGAGTCTGTTGAACTTGCGAAAGAATACGGGTTGAAACTTATTTGCAGGGCATGGCCCGATAAGTGCGAACTGTTCTGAGGAGGACGGAGTTCCCGGATAAATAAGGGTTGCGCGATTGAACAGTGTTCAGTATAATACGACTGAACATTGTTCAGGGGGTGCTTTTCGATGAGCGCGAACGAAGAAGCAAGAGAGGCTATAATCAGGGCAACTGTTGATCTGATAGAACAGTCAGGTGGAGATATAAGGAATATTACCGCGCGCTCCATATCCGAGAGGAGCGGAGTTTCGCTGGGGCTTATCAATTACCATTTCGGCAGCAAGGATGAACTGATCGCCCTTTGCTGTGGAAGGATCATAAACAGGACGATAGCTGCTTTTGCTCCCGGCAGGAAGGATTACTCCGAAGAAGACGGCATGACCGATGCCGAACGTCTGACTTCCTATGCTGCGCAGACTTTTGATTTTATATATAAGAACAGTGCTACCGTAAAGATATCTGTCCTTTCAGACCTTAAGGATTATACTCCCGGATGTAATTCGGCAATGACACAGAAAGGCTTTCTCATGGCTTTGAGGGAGGATATCCCCGATCAAAGGAAAAAGCACATCGCATTCTGTCTCGCTTCGATAATGCAGGCGGCTTTTCTGTCGGGTGAACATTCCGGGGAGATCACGGGATATGACCTTAAGACAAAAAAGGGACGGGATCTGTTCATAAAAGATACGGTGAACATGCTCATGGGAGGCCTCATGTGAATAAGAAATATCTGCCGTATCTCCTGCCGGTAAGGTCGGTCGTCTTTTTCCTGCTGTTCATTTCTGCATCACTTATTACCGGGAAGGAACTTGAGGACCTGAGTCCTATATGGTCTCTTGCCGCGACCGTCATCAATGTCCTGACGGTAGTCCTTCTCGCAGCCGTGTCACACAAGAGCGGAGGCTATCTCAAGCTTATAAACTATGAGAAAGGGAAGACGACGCGCGGTCAGGTCGTAAAGATGATATTCCTGGTACTGTTTGCCGGGATGGGCGGTATGTATCTGGCGGGCTTTCTGTGCTACGGCATATTGCCTTATCTCGCGCCGATGATGGTAGCGCCGGTACCTTTATGGATCGCGATAATAAACCTGATCCTGCTTCCCGTCACGACTGCTCTGGCCGAAGATGCGCTGTATCTGGGATGCGGCACGGGATGTATAGACAACAGATATGTTTCTGTGGTCGTTCCCGCGTTCTTTTTTGCTCTCCAGCACTGCTTTATCCCGACGCTTTTCGATCCGGTACATATGCTCTACCGCTTTCTGTCATTCCTGCCGCTGACGCTGATACTCTGCATAATCTACAGGAAGAACAGGAATCCGCTGCCGATAATGATCGGACATGCCCTCATAGATTTCGCAACGGCAGTAATGATACTCCTGACATCCGCCGATCCCGCACTTTATGAAAAGTGGTGCTCGATGTGACCTTCAGAATGATATAATCATTACAGATGATTCTATTCTGTGGTCCGGAGGACAGATTTTGATATGATCAGACAGATCGTAAGAGAAGATTTCCCTGAGTGTGTTGAAGTCATAAGAAAGAGTTTTATGACCGTAGCCGAGCAGTTTGATCTTACTCCCGAGAACACCCCTGCATTTACGGCATTTGCCACTGATGAGGAAAAGCTCCGGTACTGGATGGACGAGCAGCACCGTCCGATGTACGGATGCTTCCTGGACGGACGCCTTGTCGGATACTATAATCTCTATTTTCCTGAAGACGGTGAATGTGAGCTCGGAAGCCTGTGCGTCCTTCCGCATTTCAGGCATATGAAGATAGGGGAGGAGCTGCTTTTCGACTCGATGAAGAAAGCACGGGCGCTGGGATGCAGCAAGATGCTCCTCAGTATAGTCGAAGAGAATACTGTCCTTCGCAAATGGTATGAGCAGCACGGCTTCATACATACCGGTACGCGGAAGTACGATTTCTTCAAGTTTACATGCGGATATATGGAGAAAGAACTGTAAAAAACAAAGGGCCCCGAAGATATGCTTCAGGGTCCATATTTCAGATCCTTCTACTAAAATCAATAATAATCAGTTTTAGTTGAAGAAGTGTTGTCGAATCTTCTACTAAAGTCTCAGTTTTTTAAATCTAGTAGAAAATCTGAAGCAATTCTTCTACTAAATATTTATAATTCGTTGTTTAGTAGAAATAATCTGGCAGATCCTGCTTGTTCTAAGCATTGACAGATGTATTCTAAGGCAGATCTTTCTACTAAAACTGAAAATAATAATGATTAGTAGAAAAACATTTCAATATGTATCTACTAAAACAGAAAAATAAACAATTTAGTAGAAGAATAATAGATTTGATTCTACTAGATCTGAAAATAACAAGATTTAGTAGAATATCCAGTTGCATCGTGACATAATGCTGTTGAAAAAGACTTAAGGATGATCTGTATAACAGTCTCTGTCAGTTGAGGTCGATGCTCTCACATAAATAATGATGGGTCTTTATTTTATCGTTACTGCCGTCTGGATCGCTTCGAGCCACGTGACCAGGCTTGCTCTTCTGACGAACAGGCTGTTTACGACAACACTGTCGGGGTGGAGCACTTCTTCGCTTCCCGGTTCGGGAGCAACGAAGGAGCCTACGGCACTTATGACATATGGAACATCATCTTTCATTCCGAGATAGATCATTATATGACCCGGGAAGGACAGAAGGCTTCCGGGTTCCATCTTCTTCAGTTCGGCGAGTTTGTCATCGCTGCTCATTTCGCTCATATCTACCTTATAGATCCCTTCGACATCGGTCTGGCTGACGCGAGGGAGCCTGAATCCGAAACAGTTAAAGATCTCCCTGACGATGCCCGAGCAGTCATTGGCTCTGAGGTCGCCGCCCCAGCCGTATCTGTCGCCGAGGAGCTTGAAAGCCTGGCGTACGACATTGGCTGAAGAGTAGGGGAGCATACCGACAGTGACATCATCCGAGACGGGGATAAGTACATATTCGTCCTGAACATATCCGGTTATACCTCTTGTCGGGACCTTAACGACATAGTTTCCGTATGTTGTCCTCTGATTGATGACAGCAGGTGCGTTCTCGGCCTTTACCAGCTGCATATGGGTTCCCATGGGAAGCACAAGATCCCTGTTTGCTTCGACATACGGATCATCGCCGAGCCTTATCTCTCTTGCCGTAACTGTAAGCCAGTCCTTGTTGTTCTGCCTTGCCAGCCAGTCTTCTCTGCCCGGGCAGATGGCAATGGCTTCCTTTCTTACCCATGCCGCAAAGTTATCGAAAACGACATAGTACCACTCGCCGTCAGTGCTCTCGTGAAGGACGACTACCGGCATATATGGAAGGCACTCTGCGAAGAGCATGCAGTCAAAATAGAGATCGTCTGTACTGTCAAAGACTCTGTCGTCGGTAGGATAGAGACGCAGTGTTGTCCTCTGTACCGAATAGCCGAACCTGACATTTATCACATCGGGAATAGCGTCATAGTTCGTGTTTTCCCTGAGGGATTCCCAGTATTCCTTTGTCGTCGGGACCTTGTTGAGATAAAAGGCTGAAGGATCCTCAGGTATCCCGATCGAGCCGAGAAAATGTCTCAGATATTCGCCGTCGAGCTTCTCGGGAATATCGTAAAGGAAAGGAAGCTCAGTTCCGTCATTTGACTGAACGTGGATCATGTTTTTGCTGTTAAAGTCGGCAATGGCAGCTTCATCCATAAGGATCTTCTCGTCATCTTCGTCGAGCCAGTAATCTGCAGTCATCATATCGGTAGAAGTGCCGTCAACGATGCGGACATATTCGGTGTTATATGCTGCAGGATTTGCTGCCGTTTCGACTGACGTTTCGGAAGGTTCTTCCTTACTGCACGCCGAAAAAGAGGATAAGAGTAATGCCGATGTCAGTATGAATGCTGCGGATCTTAAGTTGGTCTTTCTGGTCATTCTCTTTCTCCCCTGTAACTTTTATTACTATACAGATTATACACTTTATAAAGCCGTCGTGGCTCTGTCTGTTATAATACTATGGTCAATATGGTAATGCCTTACAGGAAACAGTCTGCAGTTAAGGCAAAAGGAGCGATATGATACAGGATATTTATCCGCATAAACTTATTAACTCATTCAGGAACCGCGATATAAAGAGCGGCGATATACTTATGTATTTCGATGGCGAAGGAAGGATATATGCAAACGTTGATGACGACCTGAAGTTCCCCGTTTGTAAAGACCCTTCTGATTCTGAAGCCATATTCCTCTTTGAAGTAGATGACAGGAACTATTTTCTTTCAAAGAAGACAGCCCAAGAAATGGAAGGATTCTCATATTACACGGTCAGGCAGCTTCGCGATCTTGCGGCGGGAGCCGAACTGTTTGCTGCATTTACAGCCTACCATCTGTGGAAATGGTACGATGACAACCGTTTCTGCGGAAAATGTGCCGGAGCTCTCATTCCCGATACGAAGGAAAGAGCGATGAGATGTCCCGAATGTGGGAATATCATCTATCCGAGGATAAATCCTGCTGTAATCGTCGGAGTTAAGAAGGGAGACTGCCTTCTGATCACGAGATACAGGAGAGGATATGCTCACAATGCGCTGGTCGCAGGTTTCACGGAGATAGGTGAGACACTTGAGGAGACAGTCGCCAGAGAAGTAATGGAAGAAACGGGAGTTAAGGTGACCAATATAAGATATTACAGATCGCAGCCATGGGGCATGGCCCAGGATATGCTCGTCGGATTCTTCTGCGATGCCGATGGAGACGGCAATATCAGGATGGATGAGAACGAACTCAAGTATGCGGAATGGGTAAAAAGGGAAGAGATAGAGCTCCAGCCGAACGACCTAAGCC
This sequence comes from Clostridiales bacterium, assembly GCA_017529925.1. Lineage (GTDB taxonomy): Bacteria > Bacillota > Clostridia > Saccharofermentanales > Saccharofermentanaceae > Saccharofermentans. The sequence continues at coordinate 74,170 of JAFXMZ010000004.1, read as the reverse complement.
TCACAAATGACATGATGAAGGCCTTCAAGAATAATACGATAGTCTGATATCCAACCTCGAAAAGGCGCATAAACACAGGGTTTAACATTGTTACGGGAGCATTTTGCCCCCGTTTTTCCTTGCGTGAAAATTCGTTGAAAATAAATTCAACAAACTATTGACAGGTGGGCGGATATGGTTTATATTGAATACAGATTCAATGAAAATCAATTCAAAAATGAGAAAGGGATCACAAAATGGAAAACGTAACAAAGAAAAAGGTAGTAGTAATAGGAGCAGGGATCGCAGGACTTTCGGCAGGCATATATGCCCTCAAGGCAGGATATGATGTTGAGATATATGAGAAGAATAAGATCCCCGGCGGAGAGTGCATGGGCTGGAACAGGAAAGGATATCATATAGATAACTGTATCCACTGGCTGACGGGAACGGATCCTAAGACAAAGCTCTGGGAAGTATGGAAGACTGTCGGAGCCATCGACGAGAATACACAGTATGCCGATGTCGACAAGTTCTATTCGAGCAGGGTTGAAGGTAAGGAAGCAACGCTCTGGAATGATCTAGAGAGGACACAGAAGGAACTGATCGAGCTTTCCCCCGAAGATGAGGAAGAGATAACGAAGTTCATCCGGCATGTTGAATATGCAAAGGAATGTGTCATCCCTTCCGATAAGCCGCTGGATATGATGGGCATGAGAGATTATATAAAGATGGGTATGGAGATGCCCGATATGCCCAAGGTAATGAAGGAATATGGCAAGATCAACTGCGGCGACCTTGCGAAGAGGTTCAAGTCACCCGCCCTGAGAAAGCTCATGAGCGATTACCTTCCTGCCGAGTATACTGCTTATTCATTCCTCGTATCCTACGCTACGATGGCAAGCGGAAACGGCAATATACCTCTTGAGGGATCTCTTGCCATGTCACTTCGTATCGTTAAGAGATTTAAGGAGATGGGCGGCATCCTTCATAACGGAGTATCCGTAAAGAGGATCGTTGTTGATGGAAAGAAAGCAACAGGAATAGAACTTGAGGACGGAACAGTCATCTCTGCTGATGAAGTGATATCTGCAGTCGATACGGATTTTCTTTTCGGCAGGCTCATCGAAAAGAAATATATGCCCAAGCTCCTCATGAAAGCATACGAGAACAGGAAGGCATATCCCGTAACGAGCGGATTTCAGTTCGCTTTCGCGATCGACAGTGATTTTTCTGCAACGGATACGATATTCTTCGACTGCGAGCCGCTTCAGATCGGCACCCGGTCATTCAGCAGGATGTCGGTCAAGAGCTATGCATACGACAAGAGCTTTGCGCCGGAAGGAAAGACGGTCCTCCAGGCTAACATAGTCCAGAGCGATGAAGACTACCTTTACTGGGAGAGCCTTTCCGAAGATGAGTACAGGAAAAAGAAAGAGGAATCCTCAGAGGAAGTCACGAAGAGGATCGTCAGGGAATTCCCTGAGCTTGAAGGAAAGATCGAGCTTCTGGATTGCTGGACGCCGTTGACATATAATAGATACTGTAATTCATATCACGGATCCTATATGGGATTTGTAACGACCGTCGGCAATAAGCAGATGAGGTTCAAGGGTGTCGTAAAGGGTATCTCAAACCTCTATGTCGCAGGCCAGTGGGTAATGAGCCCGGGAGGACTTCCGATCGCCGTAGTATCGGGCAAGTTCGCCGTACAGAGGATCCTTAAGAAAGAGAAGAGAAGCATCGAGATCTGAGGGAATACAGATGACACGTAAAGAGCAGAAGGAAGAAAGACGTAAACAGATACTCATGACGGCGCTCGATCTGTTTGTCAGTAAAGGTTACTATGACACCAAGATAACTGATATCGCGGCCGCTGTTCCGATGAGTACGGGTCTGTTGTTCCACTATTTTGAATCGAAGGAGGAGCTTCTCGTCGAACTCGTAAAGATGGGCGCCGCAGGAACGGGCTCGTTCGATCCGGAAAGCGCGGGAAAGATCCCTGCGGATATCTTCCTGACAGGATTCCTGAAGCAGATGTTCTCATATGCAAAAGAACAGCCCTGGGTCTTCAATATGTTCGTCCTGATGGGACAGGCCAGAAGAAACGGAATGCCTGAAGAGGCGCGCAATATAGCACTGTCTGTCGGCTCGATCGATATGACGGCCACACTCATCGCGAAGGGTCAGAAGGAGAAGATATTCAGGGAAGGCGATGCCCGTGTGATGTCGGTCTTCTTCTGGGCGGCAGTCCAGGGAATAATGGAGGAGATGGCGATGAATAAGGATATGCCTTCTCCCGATCCTGAATGGATAGTCTCGATGCTGAAGTAGCATTCTGCTTTTCCAGGCATCTTATAAACAAGTCCTGCGCCCATAACTGACGCAGGACTTTTCATTTTATCACTTAAGGAAGATATCCTTTATCTGGACCTTGAAGGACCCGTGATATCTGAAATACAGGGGCCGGACTCCGTCACTTATGGAGACATCTGTCTCGAATGAGGTCCATTCCGAAACGTCTTCTATCTTTATGATACCGACTGCTTTACCATCCTCTTCGACTGCAACCTCTATATAAGGTTCTGAAGATGTCTCGACATGTCTTTCAGACAGCCTCTTATTGTCTTCTTCTGCACGCTCGTCTATCCTGACAGGTCCGGTGAAGATGACCCTGTTCTCTTCAGTCTCGGCCCTTAAGATCACGCCTATCTTCTTTACATTTCTCATATCGAAATACTTATATCCGATGAGCGTTCCTTCATCGATCTCGGCAATGAACCTTTCTCCGTCCTTATCGGTTATATTGGGGAACGGCGCGCTCAGCACAGTGTTGGAACCGTGAGGAACAAAACCGTTGGTCAGGTTGCAGCAGATAACGGAGGGATATGTTCCTTCGCCCCTCAATGGTCCTCCGTTAAGGCCCGCAGACGTTATCTCGACCTGGTCTATCGATCCGTCATCGTTTATCTTTATCTTCTCGGCACATCCCTGTCTGCTGTAATCAGATTTATGTGTCAGCCTGTGGAAGAATACATAATAATCTCCGCCGATCTTCTCGATGCTTCCGTGAGTGGTGCCGGTCATGTTGAGCTTCTTTTCGACGGGGCGTCCCTTATATCCGACATCACCGTTGGATACGATAGTACCGCCGAATACGAAATCCCTGTCAGGGCAGTCAGATATCGCATAGCAAAGCTCGTGATTCTGCCATGAGGAATAGATAAAATAGTACTTTCCGTTGATCTTCCTTATGGATGATCCTTCGAAAAAAGGATGCTCCTCGAACGAAGTGCCCCTGACCTTATAAGGGATAACGTGATGAGGTTCTTCCTTTACCGTCAGCATATCGTCTTCGAGTGTGAGCATGACAGGACCGTTGATGCTGTCAGGATATGAGAGTATCTCTTCGCGTGTCCTTCCGAACATGCCGCACTCTGTGTCGATGACTTCGTCTGTAAGACCTTTCTCTTCCTCATAGCCGTACTGTGTGCCGTAGTATACCCTGATCACGCCGTCATCATTTATCACGGCAGGATCGAAGCAGACATATCTTCTCATCGGACTGCCGTCACTGTATCTCACGATACCGTGAAATTCGAAGGGACCTGCAGGGTTATCCGAAACGGCGACCTTGATCGTTCCGCTGTAGCCTTCATAACCATATTCTCCGCCCATACAGTAGAAGAGATAGAATCTTCCGTCATTTCCCTTGACGCAGTCAGGAGCGAACATGTAAGGAGGATTGGGATAGTCGGGATCCTGGTCAGCCCTGTAGCTTACTCCCTCGAATCTCCAGTCCGACAGATCGTCAACGGGGGCGGAATATACAACGTAATCCCGCATGCAGAAAGTATGACCGCCTTCCTTATCGTGTGATCCGTAGATATAGACACGGTCGCCGAATACGTGAGGCTCTCCGTCCGGGATATATTCATCAAGGGGAAGATAGGGATTAAAGACCTGCTTTTTCATGGAATATTCCTCCTGTTCGTTCCAAAGAGATCATCTTCTGAGATCAGCTGAAGATACGGGGAAATCAAAATATGTATCGGGATAAGGTTCGTCATGAAGCGTAAAGTGCCACCATTCACAGTCGATGGGATCGAAACCGTTCCTCAGCATGGCTTCCCTGAGTATCATCCTGTTGCTGTACTGTTCATCCGTAATATCCCTGCAGTCGGGGTGAGAGCGCTCGCCGAAGAAGTCAAACGGCGAACCCATATCGACCTCGGCGCCCTTTTTCATATCGAAAAGCGTCAGGTCTATCGTGCTGCCCCTGCTGTGGGAAGATCTCGCGGCTATATATCCTTTCGAAAAGAGTTCGCCTTTCTCAAGGTCGGGGTAGAAGTATTCCTTCATCCTGATGTCGGTATCCTCGATACCCCAGTAAACAAATTTCTTTACTGCGCATGCCGGCCTGTAGGCATCGAATACCTTGAGCCTGTAGCCTTTGACATTAAGTTCGTTAGAGACGCCTACGAGTGCACGTGCCGCTTCTTTCGTAATGATGGCACACGGTTCTTCATAACCGTCTACACGGTCGCCTGTAAAGTTGAATGTCGAGAAATAACGTATCTCCTGGATTATCCCGGGAATGCGGTCCGAAAGGAGCACAAAACCGGAGTTATCATTCGTGACCTTCTGCTCAAAATCCATATCAACAGATCCGCTTTCGTTTATTGGTGGAAACTATGGGGTTCGAACCCATGGCCCCTCCCCTGTGAAGGGAGTGCTCTCCCGCTGAGCTAAGCTTCCGTAAGTCATCTTATCATATCGTACGGATAAAAGCACTTTGGGAGTTCATAATATGATTACAGATTGTTCAAGTGCAAAACACCAACCGGAACGCACGTGATTGTAGAATAGAAAGAGAGCTTCCGATCTCATGATACCGAAAGAAGGTGACCTGCCATGCTGAAGAATGCATATCTGTCCGAAAAGCCTGATAAGGAACAGCTGAAAGCCAGACTGAAGGAACAGAGGCTCCTCCTGTTCAAGAACCAGACAAGGATAAGGGACAGCAAGCTTCCGGTCATCGTGATCGTTGAAGGCTGGGGAACTGCCGGCAAGGGAACCCTTATCGGAAACATTATCAATAACATTGATCCGAGGTTCTACAAAGTATCGAACTTCAGCGACCCCACGCCCGATGAGAAGAGATATCCCATGCTCAAGAGATATTATGAAGCACTTCCCGAACAGGGCAAGCTCAGGTTCTGCAATTCAGGCTGGATGAGCGAGATCACGAGAGGAAGGATAAGAGGGGAGATATCAGATAAGGAATATGAAGAGAAGATAGACAGTATCAGAAGGTTCGAGAGAGGACTTACCGATAACGGTTATCTTGTTGTGAAGCTGTTTGCGCACATATCGGCCGAAGTGCAGAAGAAGAGGATAAAGAAACTGCAGGACGATATCGATACAAAATGGCGCGTCAGCGAGAACGATCTGAGACAGAATAAGGATTATAAGGAATGCTCGAAGATCTTCGATAAGTATCTCGAGGATACGAACATGCCGTCGTCACCATGGTATATCCTTGATGCTTCATCTGAGAAGTGGACAGAGCTTCAGGCCCTTGAGAGGCTGAACGAAGGAATTGATACGGCACTTCAGAATCATTCGCTTGCTGTCCCCATAATACAGAATACTTTCCCTTTGAAGAAGATGCCGAAGCTTAAGGAGATCACTTTCGAGGGGAAAGAACTGACCGATGAGGAGTATAAAGAGAAGCTCGATGCTCTCCAGGATAAGCTGTCGGATCTTCATAACAGACTCTACCGTAAGAGAGTGCCGCTCATCATCGCTTATGAAGGATGGGATGCTGCCGGCAAGGGCGGGAACATCAAGAGGATCGCCGAAGCTCTGGATCCGAGAGGATATGAAGTTCACCCGATATCGAGTCCTGAGCCTCATGAGAAGGCAAGGCATTTCCTGTGGCGTTTCTGGACACGACTTCCGAAGGACGGGCATGTCGCGATCTTTGACAGGACATGGTACGGCCGCGTGATGGTCGAGAGGATAGAGGGATTCTGTACCGAGAATGACTGGAAGAGAGCTTATAACGAGATCAATGAATTCGAGAAGGAACTCGATACATGGGGTGCCGTCCTCATAAAGTTCTGGGTGCATATCGATAAGGATACGCAGCTTGAGAGGTTCAATGACAGGCAGAATACTCCGGAGAAGAGATGGAAGATAACTGATGAAGACTGGCGCAACAGAGAGAAGTGGGATGTTTATGAAGAGGCGGTCAATGACATGATACAGAAGACATCGACCAGGTTTGCGCCATGGCATATCCTTGAATCCGTCGATAAGAAATATGCCAGGATAAGGGCACTGGAGATCGTGGTAGAAGAACTGGAGAAGAGACTTAAGTAAAATTATGCGTAGTACAGGTGAAAGAAATAAAGGTAAAGGGGATGTCTGCAGGTCAGGCATCCCCCTTATCGTTTATTAAACTGTGCTGATGATCACATTGCCTGTACGGCAGTCATGGCAACTGTATTGACAATGTCTTCGACGCTGCAGCCCCTCGAAAGGTCGTTGCAGGGCTTGTCAAGTCCCTGGAGTACTGCGAAGCAGTCGGCTCCTCCGATGCGCTGTGTGATCTTATAGCCGATGTTGCCGGCCTGGAGATCAGGGAAGATGAGGACATTTGCCTTACCTTCGACAGGGCTTCCGGGTGCCTTTGAAGCTGCTATCTCGGGAACGAGAGCTGCATCGAACTGGAGTTCGCCGTCAAGGATAAGATCAGGAGCGAGCTCATGGGCAAGAGCCGTGGCTTCCTGGACCTTGGATACGAGGTCATGCTTTGCAGATCCCTTGGTCGAGAAAGAAAGAAGCGCAACACGGGGTTCCTCGATGCCGCAGAGGACACGGGCGGTGTCAGCAGCAGCAACTGCAATATGGGCAAGCTCTTCCGATGTAGGATTAGGCATTACGACACAGTCCGCATATACGAGAAGACCGTCATCACCAAGTGACTTGTTGGGGCAGTCCATAAGGAAACTCGAGGATACGCATTTCATGCCGGGCTTAGTCTTTATGATCTGAAGTGCGGGACGGAGCATATCACCCGTAGTGTGAACCGCACCGGATACAAGTCCGTCTGCATCGCCGAGCTTGACAGCCATTATGCCGTAGTACATCGGATCCTTAACGAGAGCCTTTGCATCTTCTTCGGTTACACCCTTAGCCTTGCGCAGTTCGTAGAGCTTCTCAGCATACAGGGAAGACTTGTCGCTCGTCTCGGGATCTACCGTCATGATACCGTCGATGCCGATACCGAAGCTTTCTGCGACCTGGCTGATAACGTCTTTCTTTCCGACGAGGACAGGTTCAGCCAGTCCCTCGTCCTTAAGTATCCTTGCGGCTCTGACGGTACGTGATTCCTCGCCCTCGGGGAGGATTATCGTCTTTACGTTTGAACGTGCCTTATTCTTGATCTTCTCGATGAGGCTCATAGCGGTTACTTCCTTTCTTGATTGATCAAAGTCCAATATCTCCGAATCCCTGCCATACGGGGATCCCTGTATATCTGTGTGCCGTCTTCTCGCCGCGGAGTACGCGGAGTACGGAATAGGCAAGTGCTTCCTGTTCCATCTCTCCCGGATAAACGGAAACGGGAGCGATAAAGCCGCAGCGCTTCTCGATAGTCTCCTTAACGTCGGGGAATCTCAAAAGTCCGCCTGTAAGGAGGATTCCGTCGACCTTGCCGCAGAGGACGGTGCTCATCTCTCCGATCATCTTGCAGATCTGGTAGAGCATTGTATTCCATACGAGCGAAGCCTTGGGATCCCCCTTATCGACCATCTCATGGATGGTGTCGGAATTCGCAGTGCCGAACAGCTCGACAAAGCCGCCTGCACGTGAACACTTGAGCCTGACTTCGTCGACCGTGTGATCCTCAAGATAGTCGAGGAGAGACAGTACAGGGATGCTTCCGATCCTGGTCGGTGTGAAAGCTCCTTCGCCGTCCGCGCCCATGTTGCCGTCGATCATCCTGCCGTGGTCATGTGCGCTGACAGTGATACCGCCGTCTATATGGGCGACTATGAAGTTCATGTCCTCATAATGCTTTCCGAGAGAACGGGCGTGATAGTCAGCAACAGCCTTCTGGTTCAGGACGTGTGAGTGGGAGATCCTGTAGATCCCCTTTATTCCCGTGAGCCTTGCAAGATCATTGTACTCGTCGACATTAGTAGGGTTGAGAGTGTATGCGTCTTTTTTGTATTCGCAGGCAAACTTCCATGCGAGCATGACTCCGAGCTTCGCCGGGTGCTCGCTTCCTCCGACAGCGGCGACGGTGTCATCGAAGAGCTTCTGATCGATGAGCGTTACTCCGCCCGGCTGAGTCTGTGCGCTTCCGCCCCTGCCGACAAAAACGTCGATATCCGAGGGATCCTCATTCTCTTCCTTCAGCATGTTCAGGATAACGTTATATCTGAAGTCGAGCTGGTCGTTGACGTGTCCGAACTTCAAAAGCTCGTCCGCGTCGTGGAAAAGGCTCTTTTCGAAAAGGGACTCCTCATCTTTAAAAAGGCTTACCTTTGTGGATGTGGACCCCGGATTTATGATGAGAAGCTTAAATGATCTGTCTGACATCTTTCTTTTTCCCTTCTTACAGTTAGTCTTAAACAACAGTCTGTATTTTATAATGCAGATTTTTTCTTTACAATCAAAAAAAGATCAATAAATTGTGCTAATATTAATCTAATTAGTCAAATAACGTTGACAGGAGGGCATAAGATGGACAAAAAGGCAATGAACAAGCTCAGTTACGGGCTTTTTGTACTTACGGCCGTGACCGGGACGAAGGATAACGGCTGCATAACGAACACGGCTATTCAGGTTACGACCGATCCGAACAGGATCGCTTTCGCGGTGAATAAGGCCAATCTGACCCACGACATGCTCCTCGAGTCCAAGGTCTTCAATATCTCGATAATCTCCGAGAAAGCTGACTTTGAGGTCTTTAAGAGGTTCGGATTTCAGTCGGGAAGGGATGTCGACAAGTTCGAAGGATACGATAAGTTCAAAAGGAGCGCCAACGGCGTTACATATGTGACAGAGGGAACGAATTCATATATATCGGGAACAGTCTTCGATACAGTCGATCTCGGGACGCACACACTCTTCATCTGTGATGTTACTGATGCAGAGATCCTTACTGACGACAGGTCCGCGACCTATGAGTACTACCATGCGAATATAAAGCCTAAGCCCGAGGCTGTCGGAAAGACGCCTGACGGACAGGTGGTGTGGAGATGCACTATCTGCGGTTATGAGTATGTGGGAGATGAGCTCCCGGATGATTTTATCTGTCCGCTCTGTAAGCATCCCGCTTCGGATTTTGAGAAGATAATTAAATAAGATTAGGTATAAGGAGGTGCCGGTCTTGTCCGAGAAATATGATCTTATTGTGATCGGTGCGGGTAACGGAGGTCTGATGACAGCCTGCCGCGCATCGAAAATGGGGCTCAAGACACTCGTTATCGAGCGTCATAATCTGCCCGGAGGTGCCGCGAGCAGCTTTGTCCGCGGAAGGTTTGAGTTTGATGCCTCTCTCCATGAGATACCCGACTTCGGTGAGGGGGAAAAGAGAGCGGAGCTGGGACATCTCTTCGATGACCTCGGTATAAAGGTCGAGATGCTCCCGATACCTGATGCTTTCAGGTATATCGTCGAGAAGGACGGAGAGAGATCTATAGACATAACTTTCCCGCACGGAAAGGAAAAGGTCTATGAGCTCATAAGAAAGATATGCCCTGAAGATGTCGAAGCAATGGATAAGTTCTTCCTTGCCGCCGACGATATGGCAAAGGGACTTGAGTACTGGGGCAAGAGCCGCGGACAGGCAGATCCCGAAGTGCTGAAGAAGGAACATGGTAATTTCCTTAAGATCATGAATATGTCAGCGACAGAATTCTTCGATGCCATAGGAATGTCGAAAAAATGTCAGGAGATTATGGGCGCCTACTGGCCTTATCAGGGTGCCGAAATGGGAACTGTCGATGCGAGCCGTTATATCCTGATGGTCTACGGTTATTTCGTTAACGGGGCATATGCTCCGAAGATGAGGTCACACCAGCTCTCGACCGCGATCGTCGAGAGAGCTTCGGAGCTCGGATGCAGATTCCTTTTCAATACGGAGGTCACGGAAGTCATCACGAAAAAGGGCGCCGTAGCAGGAGTTAAGACTGCTGACGGAAGGACATTCGAAGCGACTGCTGTCGCATCCAATGCTTTCCCGGAAGTCGTCTATTCCAAACTTCTCGACGACAAGAGCCTCGTTCCCGAGTTCGAACTTAAGAAGGCGAACGCGAGGAAATACGGATTCAGGGCATTCTCGGTCTATATGGGCCTTGATGCCTCCCCCGAGGAACTCGGCATAAAGGACTATACGATATTTATCTCGACGACTTCCGATTCGAAGGTGATCTATGACTGCTCTGACCGCTTCCATGCGGATGATTATGCACTCGACGTATGCTGTCTCAATATCGCCAACCCCGGATGTTCGCCCGAGGGAACGACAGAGCTCATACTCACGATCTCCTATACAGATGACGTCTGGAAGGATGTAAAGCCTGAGGATTATGTAAAGGTCAAGCGTGAGGTCGCGGATGAGGTAATATCCAATTTCGAAAAGATTATGAAGATCGAGATCAGGTCGCATATCGAGGAGATCGAGATCGCGAGCCCCGTTACTTTTGCAAGATATATGGCTTCGCCGCAAGGCTCGGTCTACGGTTATCTCTCCGATACATGGGACGGCATGTCGACAAGGACAGTAGTAGCAGGAATGGAAAGAACGATCCCGGGACTGTTCTTCGTCGGAGGTCATTCTACAGGTCTGTCAGGTTATTTCCCGACATATACGACGGGTAACAGGACAGCATTTCAGATCCTTGGATATGTGATGGGAGGCGGAAAGTAATGGCAACAGGCGATTATCTCGGAAATGTACAAAAAGATTCCCTCGATCCTATCATCAAGAGAAGGAGAGAGGCTATAGAGAAGGCTCCTTCGACGATGCCGCGTTATGAATATAACGCCAATGTGGTGGCAGCAAAGCTCCATCCTTCAGTCCAGCACGTTATCGTTTCGAAGATCGACGAACTGCCCGGAGCAAAGTGCTACACACTCGTTCCCGATAAGGATGCGGGAACGGAGCATCTTGCCTACTTCAGGGCAGGACAGTATATAAGCCTTCATCTGAAGATAGGGGATTCGGTCCTTACGAGGCCATATTCCCTCTGCAGTTCTCCCTCTCAGGCGTTGAAGGACGAATATCAGATCCTCGTAAAATCCATGAAGAACGGATTTGCTTCGGAGTATATCAATACTCATTTCGAAGTCGGCACGATACTCGATATATCAGCACCTTCGGGATTCTTTGAATATGAGCCTCTCCGCGACGGAAAGAGCGTCACCGGCATCGCCGGCGGTTCGGGCATAGCGCCCTTCATGTCATTTGCGCGTGCCATAGCAGACGGAACTGAGGACTTCGAACTGACACTCCTCTACGGAAGCAGGACAGAGGATGAGATCCTCTTTAAGGACGAGCTTGAGGAAATAGCAAAGAAGACGGACAAGGTTAAGGTCGTACACGTACTCTCGGACGAAGAGAAGGAAGGCTACGAGAAGGGATTCATCACGTCCGATCTCATAGCTTCAAAGTCGGCATCTGACGGCTATTCGGTATTTGTCTGCGGATCGCAGGGAATGTATGACTATATCGAAGGCGAGGCATCGAAACTGGGAATAAGGAAGAAGTTCCTAAGGCTCGACGCTTATGGCGAATACAGGCTGACTAAGCGTGATTCGGAGTTTACTGAGCAGTTCGGTGACAAGACGTTCAATATCACTGTAGTATCCTCTGACGGTACGACCAGGGAGATCCCGGCGAAAGCAAATGAGACCGTACTCGTGGCATTGGAAAGAGCCGGGATCAAGGCTCCTTCAAAGTGCAGGAGCGGCGAGTGCGGATTCTGCAGGTCGAAGCTTGCATCAGGTGAGGTCTATACTCCGGAGAGAGTCGAGAGAAGAAGGCTCTATGACAAGGAGAGCGGTTATATCCATCCCTGCTCATCATTCCCGAAGTCAGACCTTAAGATACTGATCGACTGCATAGAGCCCAAGGTCCAGAGGACTGTCAAGGATATGGCGAAGAAAGAGAAGATGATGGGACTTGTCATGACTATCATTATCTCGATCGCCATGGGAGCGCTCGCATCGTTCCTCGTTCTCAAGACACAGCCGCAGGCAGCGAAGGGTACGCCGGTCCCCATGCTTTATATCTCGAATATACTGATGTCTGTGCTCGTAGGACTTATCGTCTACAGGTTTGTTCCGCTCGGAAAGATGGGAAGAGGACTTGCGGCGAAGTTCGGTGCGAATCCTCCGGGAACGAAGTTCGATCTTCTCAATGCGATCCCCCTGTCTGTCGGCAATACGCTGATAATCAGCATCGTGGTGAGCCTTTTCGGAGTGCTCATGGGAAGAGCGAAGGCGCCCGCCGGAGCTGACCTTCCGCCGTTTATCACTATGTGGCTCGGCAGCTGGGCAACGCTTCTTTTGCCGACGCTCATCGTGAGCTATTTACTGGCGGTACTGCTGTCGCCGATCGTATCCGATCTTATCGGACTGTCGGGGGCAGGAGCCGAGATAGGAAGAGCCGCCGCTTCCGACGATTGATGTAAGAGCCGTAACAGGGAAGAAGTTTAAATCAATATGGATTTTTATTTTTTCCCTGTTATACTTTTATAGGTGCGTTTTAATGCGCGCGTAATGAAAGAGACAGTATATTTGGAGTAGATTATGCCTGTTACAGAGTATCTTGAGAGAAATGCCGAGTTGTATGGAAATGAAGTTGCACTCGTGGAGCTTAATCCCGAGCAGCAGGAAGTCGGAAGGGTCACATGGAAGGAATATGAACTGATCCAGCCGACGGATACGCAGGCATACAGACGTGAGATCACATGGAGTGTATTCAATGAGAAGTCGAACCGTCTGGCCCATATGCTCCTTTCGAGAGGCATAAAGAAGGGAAACAAGATAGGCATCCTCATGATGAACTGTCTTGAGTGGCTTCCCATCTACTTCGGTATCCTGAAGACAGGCGCCATTGCGGTTCCCCTCAATTTCAGATATACATCCGAAGAGATCCTTTACTGCTCCAAGCTCGCCGAGCTCGATATCCTCCTGTTCGGTCCGGAGTTCATCGGAAGGATCGAGAATGTGGAGGGTGAGCTCCATAAGAATACGGCTCTTATCTTCGTAGGCGAGATGTGTCCCACTTTCGCTGAGGATTACAGGGTAATGACGGCTGATTATCCCAGCAGCAACCCGAATATCGAGATATCTGATGATGATTACGGTGCGATCTATTTTTCGTCCGGTACGACAGGATTCCCCAAGGCAATCCTTCATAAGCACAGGAGCCTCATGCATGCTGCCACAGTTGAGCAGAAGCATCACTCCACGAACAGGAATGACAATTTCCTCTGCATTCCGCCCCTTTATCATACGGGTGCCAAGATGCACTGGATGGGAAGTCTTGTTGCAGGATCCAGGGCGGTACTGCTGCGCGGAACTAAGCCTGAATATATCCTGAAGGCGGTATCGGATGAGCACTGTACGATCGTATGGCTCCTCGTACCGTGGGCACAGGATATCCTCGATGCTCTCGACAGGGGAGACGTAAGTCTTGATGATTATGAGCTTTCACAGTGGAGGCTTATGCATATCGGCGCACAGCCCGTTCCGAGATCCCTGATCAAGAGATGGCTCAAGTATTTCCCTAACCATCAGTATGATACGAACTACGGTCTTTCCGAGTCCATCGGTCCCGGATGCGTTCACCTCGGAGTCGAGAATGTCAAGAAGGTCGGTGCGATCGGTATCCCCGGTTACGGCTGGCAGTGCAAGATAATCGATGAGAACGGCAATGAGGTCAAGCAGGGTGAGTGCGGCGAGCTCTGTGTTAAGGGCGACGGCGTAATGGTCTGCTACTACAATAACCCGGAAGCTACTGCCGAAGTCCTCAAGGACGGATGGCTCCTGACAGGTGATGTCGGAAGACAGGACGAGGACGGATTCATCTATCTCGTTGACCGTAAGAAGGATGTTATCGTCTGCGGCGGTGAGAATCTCTATCCCGTTGAGATCGAAGACTTCATCATGAAGAATGATGCTGTCAAGGATGTAGCCGTAATAGGACTTCCCGACAAGAGACTCGGAGAGATTGCGGGTGCCATCATCGAGGTCAAGGAGGGAATGACCCTTACCGAGGATGAGGTAAACGAATTCTGCCACCAGCTCCCGAGATACAAGAGACCGAGGAAGATCATCTTTGCTCCCGTTTTGCGTAATGCTACAGGTAAGATCGAGAAGCCGAAGCTGCGCAAGCTCTACGGAGAAGAATACCTCGTAGATTACGAGAACAGCAGAAGGCTCTGATGCTGTTTCCGGCAGTCTTAAAGAATTGTTTAAGATAAGTCATATTTGTTTTATTTATCCCTCCTGTTGGTATATAGTCACAATGACTAAGATCCATGGGAGGGATATATGCATATCTTAAGAGCAGAGAACCTGGTCAAGAGTTTCCCCCTGTCAGAGAAACAGAGGAAGGCACTTGATACCAAGGACAAGCGTAAAGTCGCCGTAGGCGGTATCAGCTTTGAAGCAAAGTCAGGAGAAGTATTCGGAATCCTAGGACCTAACGGCGCAGGTAAGACAACAACAATGAGAATGCTGTCGACATTGATCAAGCCCGACAGCGGAGATGTCTTCTACGATGACAGGAGCATCAAGGATCATCCCGAGAGCATCAGATCGGAATTCGCATTCCTTACGACTGACCTTAAGCTCGACGAGAAGTCTACAGCGAACGAGATGTTCGATTTCTTCGCAGGCCTTTATCATCTGACGAAGGAACAGGCAGAACAGAGGAAGAAGGAGCTCTTTGACAGATTTGCGGTCAATTCCTTTGCAGATACGAAGATCAAGAAGCTCTCACAGGGTATGAGACAGAAGGTCTCTCTCATAATCTCCGTTATCCACGATCCGAACTTCATCATCTTCTATGAGCCTACGAACGGACTCGATATCATCGCCGCCAGAGAAGTACGTGACTTCATAATCAATATGAAGAATGAAGGCAAGTGTCTTATAATCTCAACGCATCTTTTCGATCTGGTCGAAAAGGTATGCGACAGGGCTGCTTTCATAATGGACGGCAAGATAGTTGCAAATGACACCCTCGAAAATCTTATGAACGGAAGATCCCTAGAAGATTCATTCTACGAGATCTATACCGCCAATATGGAAAAGGAGGGCTGATCATGAGAGATATACTCACTATATGTAAAAAAGAGATAAGATCGGCTTTCTCGGATAAGGTAATACTTGCCCAGATCGTCCTCGTACCTTTCATCATCGTATTCGGTTATGCGATGCTCATGGCTGCTATGACCGATGGTGCTATGACCGATGAGGACACACAGTTTGACGGTTACTATGTCAACGCTCCCGCTGAAATGGAGAGCGTATTCAAGGCAATGGGTTTTCAGGAGACAAGTGCTTCCGAAGTTGACTCAATAAGGAAGGACATTACGGCAAAGACGAAGGATATCCTCCTCGTTTTCCCCGAGGATTTTAAGATCGTTCCCAATGCAGATGAAGGCTCTTTTTCCGATGTCGAGATGTGGTATAACTCATCCAGCACTGATTCGCTCAATGCAAGTTCCACGGTAAGGGAGGTCCTCTCGGGATTCCAGCCTGTCGCATTTACGATCAATGCCGATACAAACACGAAGTATGACCTCGGCGACGAGAATTTCATGATGAGAAGATTCCTCGGAACACTCCTTCCGGTAATGCTCATGGTAGGTATCTTCTCCGTAATGATGAACCTTGCTGCTGAATGTATCGCGGGTGACAAGGAGAGGGGATTCCTCAACACGATGCTCATATCTCCCGTAAAGAGGAGCCATATAGCATTCGGTAAATCGCTCTTCCTTTTCGTTGCGGTCACGATCGGAGGAATATCGGCCTTCATCGGACTTGTAACGTCGCTGCCTAGGATGGCCTCCATCTTCGGAGCTGAAGGATCGACATTCTCATATTCCGCAGGAACATATATACAGCTGTTCTTCGTGACGGTAACATCCGTATTTGCTTTCGCGGGATTCCTCCTTCTCATCTCCGCCGTTTCCAAGTCTGTCAAGCAGGCAACGACGCTCTCTCCCATCGTCATGATGGTTCTGATGCTCGCAGGCATGCTCACGATGCAGGATTCGGTCAATAAGGCCGTTGAGAAGCTCGGACTCGTAAATGCAGCCATCCCCGGATGGAACGGCATCAATGCCATGAAGAAGATCGTCGAGCTCGACTGTCCTTCGGAATTTGTTCTGGTGACATGTCTCGTTAATGTCGCATTCGCGGTAATATGCGCACTCATCATCGGAAAGATGTTCGAGAACGAGAAGATAGTTAATGTCTGATGATCTGAGGATCAGGAATCAAGACTATTGAAACGGAGAGTGATGATAAGCTCTCCGTTTTTATATTCTGCCAGAGCCTCTCCGCCGTTTATCGCCATGAGCTCGCGTGCGATGGAAAGCCCGAGTCCTGTAGATGAAGATCCTTCCTCGACCGTATAATACCTGTCGAAAAGCTTCCCGGCCCTGACAGCCGTCATCTCCGGAGCAGTATTGCTGAATGTTGCTGTCCCGTCCTTTTCGAGCTTTATATGAAGATCATCCTTTGCATACTTGACCGCATTGCTGATAACATTCTCAAATATCCTTACGGCATGCTTCTCGTGGCATCTTACCATGACTTCGCCGTCGGGGATCTCGATCCCGGGTTCGATGCCTTTTGACTTCAGTATCTCATAGAAGGAGAGGACCGATTCTTCAAGGATCTTCTTAAGATCTATATCTTCGGGCTCACCGTTGGTTATGATATATTCTTCCTTATCGCAGACGAGTGAATAATCAAAGAGTTCCTGCGTGAGGGATGAAAGCTGCCTTGTACGGTTCTTTATCCTGGAAAGGTATTCTTTCCTTACTTTCTCGTCCTGTTCCTCGTCCATTATGTCGAGATAGGAATTGATAGCTGTCAGGGGAGTCCGCAGGTCGTGTGATATGCCTGCGATGGCGGAGCTGATCCTTTTATTCCCGTTCTCATATCTGACCTTCTCCTCGCGGAGAGTGCGGAATTCATCATTCAGGATAACGGCAGCACGTCTCGCGTGCTTGTCTGTCGTAGTAAGAACGACCGGGATGGATGTATCGCCCTTAGCCTGATCCTTTATATCCGAAGTCAGCTCGTCATAACCTTTCCTCAGGAGAAAGATCTTAACAGCAAGAATGATGACGATGACCGCCAGGACGGCCGAGGCAATGATCCAGAACATGCCTATATTATATCTTTTCTTGAGATGATAATACCACCCGCAAATGAAATGACCGTAACCCAGATGAAAGAAACGACTGCATATCTCGATGCACTTCCGCCTTCGACAAATACATAGGGATTCATAGTGAAAGCCTCATATTCCATCACATATCCGACCGGAGATGTCTTGATGAGAAGGATCGTTCCCTTTTCGACAGGATCGGGCGCTTCGGGAGGAACGGAAGTCTTGAGTTCCATGCCGTTCTTCGAGAGGATCGATCTGTATTCCTCATCGTCAAATAAGGAGACGATCTCATTATCTCCGACAGGGGAATCCGTCATATCATAGCTGGTCAGTACATGGCCGGCTATGCCGTTCATGAGCATCGAAGGATAAGACATCATAACGGGGATGATAACGAGGCTTATGACCATGGCTATCATCTCTTTTTTGACCGTAAATGCCAGGAATGTAAAGACCGAAGTCATCGCTATGACCGTCATGAGCAAAGACAGTAGCATGGGGATGACATATCTTGGATAGATGATCAGGCGGACACCCTGCAAAAGCGAAAAGACATAGAGGGATATCAATGAAATAACAAAGAATATGACTGCTGCGACAGAAGAGATGATGAGTGACGAGAGATAAACGGATATCCTTGAATGCCCGACTCCGACCATATTCCTGACGGTCCCTTCCTTGAACAGGGATCCGTTATGGGAGACGGTGAAGACGGCCGAGATGAATATGACAAAGGCTGTACCCGTCGTCATGATCGTTCCTGTTGCCCTGATGTTGTGAGGTACGGGATCATCGAAAAGGAAATTCTGTTCATAGGCCGAAGCAAGATCCCCGTCAAATGAACTGACGTTAAAGTTCTGACCGTCCAGGATCAGGAACATTGTCAGGAACGAGAACGATACGGTTATTGCGATAAGGATCCAGAAGAACCTTTCCTTAAACATGCGGTATATACCGGCTCTTAAGAGCTTGAGCATATCAGTTGATCTCCTTTCTTTCGAAAGATACCGTCCCCGATATCAGCAAAACGGCGCATATGACGATGCATACGGGAACTGTCTTTATGAGCGATGAAGCATATCCCGTTTCAGCTGTATAGTCATAGATACATATCTTCTTCATGAACTTTACGATATCTGTCAGGATGCTGCTCCTGATCTTTCCCGATTCAATGAGCCATTTCATCGAAGAAGGAAATAACGGAAGGACATAGGAGATGATAAGAGGGAATATGATGCAGATCCTGTCTGATGAGAAATAGAATGATGTTGCCGTAAAGACTACGGAGAATGTTACTCCCTGAAGGATCATGTTGATGAAGATAAAGAACGCCTTGCCGAAGGGCATCAGATCCGCACTCCTGACCAGACCGGTCAGGAATATGATGATGAAGTGAAGGATAATGAATATAAGAGTTACCGAACAGGAGAAGATGATCTTTGACAGGAAGATATCCCTTCTCCTCACGCCGACCGCTATCTTGTTGCGCCATAATCCGCCGATCCTCTCGGGCATTACGAGAAGAAGCGAGATGCATGCGCAGAAGAAAGGGAGCACTGTAAACGTATTGCCGGTCAGATATATCCATGAAGGCTTATTTGATAAAGCATCAAGGCTCTCTTTCAAGGCCGATGATGTGACCAGAACCGAGATGACACACATCAGGACAGAAAAGATGATGATCCTTTTCTTCCCTCCGGCTCTTACCAGATCCGACTTAAGCTGGTCTTTCATAAAGATCAATTATCTCCTTCCGACAAAAGGTTCATGAAGTAGCTCTCAAGAGATTCCTCATTCTGGTTAAATCCTGTTACCGTTATCCCTTCAGCTGACAGCGAAGAGATGATCTCGGACGGGTTCATCATACAGTCGAAGAGCATTATCCCGTCGTCTGATATGACTTCATACTTTACCGATTCCCGGTCGAGGACTTTAAGTGTTCCCGGTACGTCTGTCACTTTCAGTGTTGTTGTCTTGTTGAGGCTCTTCTCGAGATCTTCTTTTGAGATCTCGCGGATTATCCTTCCCCTGTCGATAAAACCGTAATGTGTCGCGACCCTTGAAAGCTCGTCGAGAAGGTGGGAGGAGATAAGGATCGTGGTGCCTTTCTTCTTGTTCAGTTCGAGGATCATCTCCCTTATCTCGATCATTCCCTGGGGATCGAGTCCGTTAACTGGTTCATCGAGGATAAGTATGTCGGGATCTCCGCACATGGCAAGAGCGATGCCGAGTCTTCCTCTCATTCCGAGAGAGAACTTGCCTGCAGGTTTTCTTCCCGTATCGGCAAGTCCCGTTATCTTGAGCAGCTCATCTATATGATCGTATGAAGGAAGCCCCAGGTTGAGCGACTGGATCTTCATATTCTCATATGCAGACATATCCTTATAAAGTGCAGGGGATTCGACCAGGGATCCGATGCGGCGCCTTACCTTGGATATATCCGCATCAGTGTCGGATACACCGGAGATCGCATATGTACCTGAAGAAGGTCTCTGAAGACCCGTAAGTACTCTCATGAGAGTTGTCTTTCCGGCTCCGTTCTTACCGATAAGGCCGTATATGGATCCCTTTGGTATATGAACGGCAACATCCTTCAGTATCTGGGCCTTTCCGTATGACTTGCAGAGAGCATTTGTTTCAAGAATATAGTCCATTGTCTTATCCTCCATGGCTTTAGGATAAAACAAACGGAATTTGAAGTTAAGTTAAGAAAGGGTCAAGATTTTAAAGCCTATCCCCCAGACGGCTTCTATATATTCCTTGCCGCCGGCATCGCGAAGTTTTTTACGAAGATTGCTCATATGGACCTTCAGGGAGGACTCAACTAAGTCGGGAGTCTCCTCCTGTGATCTTTTGAGGATCTCTGATTTGGATATTACCTTTCCAGCATCAGAAACGAGGATCTTCAATATCGCATATTCCGTTCTGGTGAGCCTGACGATCTCATCGTTGATCCTGACTTCACGGCTCATCGTATCAATGACTATATCATCAGATCTCAATATATGACCGGCAGGGGATCTTCTGCCCGCAGTACGGAGATGTGCAGCCACCCTCGCTTTAACTTCCTTAATATCGAAAGGCTTCGTTATATAGTCGACACATCCAAGACCAAGAAGAGATGTCTTATCATCAATGGAGGATCGCGCGCTAATGGCTATAACAGGTATGTCATCAGGGATATAGCCGATGAGTTCTTCACCGGTAAGTCCGGGCATCATAAGATCCATCAGGACAAGATCGGGAGACTTTCCGAGCATCTCCTTACCCTCGGTACCTGATGCGGCACCGATCATCTCATATCCTTCCTTGGACAGTTCCCTTAGAAGGATGATCCTTATATCGTTATCGTCCTCGACTACAAGTATCCTGCTCATGATTTAGATTTTATCACACAGTCCAGTTGCCGTTCGCGCCTTTGCGGATCATGCCTTTCTCTGATGCAAAGTTTATGGCATTATCAACAGTCTCCGTTATCTTGCTGCCGAGTCTGGGGAATCCGAGTGCCTTTGATGCTTCCTTGATAAGATCCTGATGTGACAGGCTGATCTGGTCCTTAATGACCTGAACTGCCGCATTGGCTATCTCCTCACGGCATATATCGGTTATATCACGAAGGCCGCTGTCCGATGTCCTGAAAGAAGTATAGTTTTCAGGAGCCATATTTCCGGACCACAGGAATGTCGCATCTCCTTCCTGTGTCTTATGAAGCCTCAGGAAACCAGCTTTGGACTTTATCTCGCTCTTGAGTGATGCAGTAGCTTTTGTTCCTCTGAGTCCCGCGATCCTTGTGGCGACCGCTGAGACTGATACTGGAGATTCAACTTCGACGATCTCCTTTATCATGTCTTCTATCCTGAGAGATGGGGAGGGAGATGCGGTGACATACGGGCAGGAAGACTCCTGACTTAAAACCGGAGAAGCGTCTGCTTCTCCGGCGGGTGTATCAGGTTCTGAGGTTTCTTCCGGTCCTGCCGGTTCAGGTATCTCATCCGGCGTATCATCCGTAACTGCGGCATCGGGTTCCTGAGTATCATCGGGACCGGGTCCGTCAGGCGGTGTAGGAGTAGGATCGTCGGGCGGAGTCGGTTCGTCCGGAGGTGTGGGCTCAGGATCCGGGTCGGGAGTCTCATCTTTGCCGGAAAGGGCATCGAGTATAGCGTTTATCTCCTTGCCGGGATTCTCCCACCAGTCCATAGTCCTTACTCTGTGGAGCTTCCAGCCGAGTCCTTCGAGTACACTTGTCTGCGACAGCTCCCTGTCTCTGGCGGTTCTTGCACTGCCGTAAGAATGACCGTCGAGCATTATTCCGAGCTTATATGAATCGGGTGAATCAGGATCAATGACACCTACATCTATCCTGAATTTGGAACGGCCGACTGACCTTACGGATTCATATCCTTCCTCCTTAAGACGTCTTACTATCTCATCCGCGATGGAACTGCGCTCTTCAGATGCGGATGCAACCGTATTCGCCGTAACGGGGAGCTCTCTTCCGGAAGCATATTCAAGGAATGCCTTGAGTGCTGCAACGCCTTCCGCGCTCGTCTTCGAAAGATTGATCATATCCGAAGTCAGCGTGGAGAATACCTTCATCTCGCATCTCGCTCTGGAGACTGCAACGTTAAGCCTTCTCCAGCCTCCGTCCCTGTTGAGCGGACCGAAGTTCATATAGACATTTCCGCTCTCGTCGGGACCGTATCCTACGGAGAAGAGGATGACGTCACGCTCATCGCCCTGAACATTTTCGAGGTTCTTAATGAACATCGGCTCTTCTGAATCGAAAGCCCACTTCTCGAGTTCGTGATCTTCTTTACATGCATCGGAAAGAAGGTCGTCAATAAGATTCTGCTGATTGATGTTGAACGTTACGACACCGACGCTCTGTTTCGAAAGCTCGGGATCGTGACATCTCTTCTTCAGCTCTTCGATGACAGCTTCCGCTTCAGCCTTATTCGTGCGGCCCTTGCCTCTGTTGAATACACCTTCGATCTGAACGAGCGTCACCTTTGACTGCCTGTCGTTTACTGAAGGGAAGGTATAGAGCCTGTTCTCATAGAATTTGTTGTTGGAGAATGCGATAAGGCTCTCATGACGGCTCCTGTAATGCCACAGCAGATGCGTTCCCGGGATGCCGAGTGCCAGGCAGTCGTCGAGGATGCTCTCGAGGTCTTCCTCATCAAGATGCTCCTCATCATTCTGTTCGGCCATGAAGAATGTCGTAGGCGGCATCTGGTTAGGGTCTCCGACGATAACTGCATTCTTTCCTCTTGCCAGGGCGCCGACAGCCTTGCATGTGGGTATCTGTGACGCCTCATCGAAAATGACAAGATCGAACATCTCCCTCTCGGGGTCAAGATACTGTGCTGCTGACAGGGGGCTCATGAGCATACAGGGGCAAAGCCTCGGCAGGAGATTGGGAAGGCTCTTGATGAGGTTCCTGATGCTCGTACCTCTTCCGTTGCTCTTGATCGCACGCTGGAGGATGCCGAGCTCGGATGAACTTGCTGCCTCCTTTGTGAAGTTCGGGACATTCGCCGCAAGCCTTGAATATATCTCCTTGCGCGCAAGTTCCATAACTTCGTTGTCGAGCTTTTTGAACTGTGATACCTTCTCGTCGAACAGTACGCCCGAGAAGGACGAAAGAGCCTTATCCTCGTCTATATATCTCATGGCAAGAGATGAGGATATCTGCTTCATGAGCGAGGGAGTAACATCGTCAGCTGAAAGTCCTTCGCGGACTTCCTTAACGAGCATGCCGTATCCTTCTTCCTCGAGCTCATGTGCGATGGAATTAAATCCTATCCACTCCCTGAGGTTCTCGCGTGAAGATCTGATATCCTCTATAGTCTTCTTCCTGTCATGGAAAGACTCGCCTTCGCAGGGAGGCGTGATCTTCAGAATCTCATCAAGTGAGGCAGAAGCGCTGTCAAGGGCTGCGGAAGCGGAAGAGAATCTCTCGAATTCATCCTTATGCTCTTCTTCAACGGCCTTTGCCTTTGCTGTTTCTTCGCGAAGCTCTGACTGGAGCTTAAGGTCAGCGGAAAGAGAAGCCTTGTCTATACTCTTTTTAGCGTGAGGCTTCAAAAGCTTGATGACGGCATTCTGACCGAGCATCTTGGGGATAACCCATTTAACGCTTGCCTTGTTATATTCTGATGCCATATCTGCAGTATCGAGTTCATAGAAACTCTCATTCCATCTTGATGACAGGACGCTCTTTATCTCATCTGCGCGCCTCTCATGACATTTAAGTTCATCGATCTTTTTGCCTGCAGATGCAAGATCATCGAAAAGCAGCTCATCCTGACTCTTTCCGACTATACCTGAGAGCAGGGAGGACGTCTCATCGAGAGCCTTGACATATGCATCGCATTTCTCATCGAGGAATCCTCTTATCTTCTGTGAGTATTCGGTCTCGCAGACTTTCGAGAGGGAATTGTCCTTTATGTCGCCTGCGAGCTTCATGGCAGATGAGAGCCTTTCGGTGAGGACTGAGGCATCGGATATCTTCTGCCTGTTCATCGAATCGAGGAGTTCTGAAGGTGCAACGCCGATATCGGGTGCATTCTTCGATCTCTCATACATCTCGATCAGATCGTAGACTGACATGCCGCATTCACGGACCTTATGGAGAGAATCCGCATATGCATTGAGTTCTTCTCTTATCTTCGCGATCTGGGATGCCTTTATGGCATATTCCTCGGGAGTCTTGACTGCTGTAACTTCGGTAGCCGCCTTGAGCTGTCCCAGGACACTGCTCTTCTTTGCCTTGTTGGAATGAAGTTCGAGGCAGAACGGCTGGAGTCCGATCTTTGAAAGCCTGTTATAAACGACTTCGAGTGCTGCCATCTTCTCCGCGACGAAAAGGACGCTCTTTCCTTCCGCAAGGGAATTGGCGATCATGCTGGTTATGGTCTGTGACTTACCTGTTCCCGGAGGACCGTGGAGAACAAAGCTCTTTCCGGCCGCAGCCTCCTTTATGGCGAAGAGCTGTGAGCTGTCTGCCGACAGTGATACGAGTGCGCCTTCCTCATCGACCTTATCACCGATCTCCATCGGCTCAGCATCCCATGTGAGCTTTCCTTCGACGAGGCTTTTGACGATCGCATTCTTCTCGAGATCGTCAGAGCGGTTCCTTATGTCGTTCCACATAACGAACTGCGAGAATGAGAAGATGCCGATAGATGCAGTCTCTATAACATCCCATCTCTTCTGTCCCATGACTGCCTGCCTGACGGTAGCCATGACCTTTCTTATGTCGACACCCTTCTCATCTTCGGGCAGGGGATCGAGGCCGCCTATAACGATGCCGAAGTCCTGCTTGAGCTTCTCGAGTATCGTGATGTTCATCTGCGGATCGTCATCGCGGAGCCTGACGATATATCCTTCGGTAACGGATCTTCTTACGACATCGACAGGGATAAGTACGAGAGGAGCATATCTGGGCTTTGTCGATATGTCGGTCTCGAACCACTTGAGAAGTCCGAGTGCGATATAGAGAGTATTGGCACCGTTTTCTTCGAGCGATGTCTTCGCGGCTCTGTAGAGTTCCTTCATCTTTACTGCAAGCTCGGTATCAGTCACGGCTGCCCTAAGCCTTCCGTTGTCTGTCTCGCTGTCGAAAAGCGCCTTCATCGAATCAAGATGCGATATATATTCAAAGTCGATCTTCCCGCCTGGCAGTTCTATGTCGGACGGCTTGCCGAGGATCTTAAAATCCTTTCCGTCGTTCAGAAGGTCCTCGAACTTATCTATGGAAGGGAGGAAGAAAGGTATAGTCGACTTTGATATCTTCATGTCGATAAGGGTATTGCGAAGACCGAGGTCGAGGAGCTTTCTTTCCCATCTCGTCTTTCTCGAGAAGGATGACTCGCCGCTGTCGAGATCCACGCTGATCCTGCCCGTCATATCTGCCGGAGCAGATGTTATGCTGCTGCCTTCAGCCTCCTGTCTCTCGACTACATATCCGTTATCGGTCATTACCCTCAGGGGCAGGGGAGTGATGCCGGAAAGCCTTGCTCTCTTGACGTCTATCACGGATTCAACCTTGCGTGTTGCAAGGCTCTTCTCTGCTGATGATCTCGCCGCATCGAACTCCTTCTTTCCCTCGGACGAACACATCATGGTACATTCGACTATGCACATCTCACCGATGCCGTCTGCAAGTCTCTTGGATACTACCGTCGGATCGTCTGTCGTCGGCTCTGAGAGTTTCTTATCCTCGAGCCACAGTCCGCCGAATATATGCCCCTCGAGAAGGACTGCGATAGGATTTAAGCCGACAGACTCAAGACATGCCAGATAGAGGAGGGTGATATCCATGCAGTTGGCCTGCTTCTGGTCGAGGACCATGTCGCAGAGCCTTATCCTCTGACCGGCATCGTACGTGGGAGGAACCGATACGTAGAGGATATTGAGCTCCTGGATAGCGGCAAAGATAGCGGCAGCCTGCTTCATGCATCTGTCGGGATCCTCAGTCTGGTATTCGTCAAAAGAAGGATTTCCGGTCCATTCCTTAAGGAAATCGGATGCCCTTGTTATTATGCCCGATATCTGAGGGTGATTCGGAGTTATAAATGCGGTCAGCAGCTCCGGATATGAGGAAAGGCCGGTCCACTGGTCAAATGCGAGCACCGTGATCTCTTCGGTAACTGATGAGATCGTCTCTTCTGCTCTCGTTATGGAGAATGTCACATTGGAAGTGATCTTCTCGGTAAGCCCCGCAAGGAAAGCGGCATCGAGGACGACACGGATGTCGTTTATCTCATATTCCCTTCCTCCCGGGATAAGGTCGAGAGGTAAGGTTATATCTTCGAATACGGCAGGTGAGGACTTGATCAGGAGAGTCGCACCGCTTATCTCTTCTCCCGGGTTGTCGATCGTTACGGCTCTTATCACCGACAGCCTGTTCTGCTGAAGTGAATAGTTGACTGTAGAGAGCATCTGCGGTCTGATACTGATTTCCATGACCAAAGTCCTCCTTGGGATTTATATCTTTAACTGTTTGCCTGCTTCTCCATATTCGCCACGGCTCTGATAAGCCCCGTTGGCTTTCTTATCCTCGCGTCGGGATCATTTACCTTTCCGAACCCGTAGCCCGCGTGAATGAACCTGACGCCGGCATATCTCGACTGGTCGAGGTCTCCCTGTATATCGCCGACATAGACACACTCATCGACGGACAGGCCGTTGCGCCTGATGAGCTCGAGCATCGTATCTCCCTTGCTCATGCCCGTCTCACCGTAGCAGAGGTGGTCCGTGATGATGTCTTCCGTGCCGCACTTGGCGATATTCATCTCTATATAGCCTGACTGGCAGTTGCTCACGATATAGAGGCGGTGTTTCCGCGAAAGTTTCCTCATGGTCTCGCGGATTCCGTCGTAGACTATGCTGTCGACAGTCTCCTGATCCATCTTCTCCAGGGCTTCCTCCTCATATTCGCAGCAAAGGCCGATCAGATCGTCCAGATCCTTCTGAGCGGGGACGTCGGGAAAGACCTCCCTCGCGATGACATCCATCGTCTTGCCGAATTCCTTCTTGAGAAGCTCCGGAGTGATCACGGTCTTTGAAAGCCCCATACTGTCGGAGGCAGCCTGCCATGCCTTCGCGATTATCCCCGTCGTATTCCAGATAGTGCCGTCTATGTCAAAAATAATATTCATGTCATCTATTATATAACAAAGAGTGGTAAAATTGTCTTATGGATATCATCGAAAAGAGACTTAAGGAAGAACTTAAGAACAGCTACAGCCCTTATTCTCATTATCCCGTGAGCGCGCTCGTCATATGCAGTGACGGCAGTGAATATGCGGGTGTAAATATCGAGAATGCTTCTTACGGTGCGACGGTATGCGCCGAGAGGGTCGCGATATTCAAGGCCGTCTCGGACGGGAAGAGGAAGGGCGATCTTAAGGAACTTCATGTAATGGTCGGTTCCGGCAGGGTCGGGACACCGTGTTTTTTATGCAGGCAGACGATAGGGGAGTTTTTCGATGAGGATGCCGATGTTGTATGTTATTCGACCGAAGGCGATAAGAAAGAGTTCAAGGTCAGGGATCTTTGCCCGTTTCCTTTCGGAAGTGAAGATCTCATGCAACCTGTCTGAAAAGTTTACGAGTATAGGAGTGAAAGGAGTCCCGGAAGGAACGGATGGAAGACGCTTTGATAGTGGATCTGTATTGGGATCGAGACGAGAGAGCAATATCTGAGACGCAGATAAAGTACGAACGTTATCTGACAAAGATAGCCATGAATGTCCTCTCTGACAGGGAAGACAGTCTCGAGGCAGTAAACGATACATATCTTCATGCGTGGAATTCGATGCCGCCGCACAGACCGGAGATCCTGTCGACATTCCTGGGGAAGATCACCAGGAGAGTGTCGATAGATTCACTTCGAAAGAAGACGGCTGTAAAAAGAGGCGGCAGCGAATACGAGGTATCATTGCAGGAATTGTCCGAGAACGGGATCGAGCCCGGAACTATGCAGGAGAACGAGAGCGAATATCAGGATATGGGCAGATACATAAGCGAATACTTAAGGACGCTGCCCGAAGATATGAGGAACGTTTTCATCAGCAGATATTTCCACTTCGATCCTCTCAAAGATATCTGTAAGAACTTCGGTTTTTCCGAATCAAAGGTCAAGAGCATCCTGTTCAGAGTAAGAAACGGACTTAAAGATCACTTGAAGAAGGCAGGTTACGAGTTATGAATGCTAAAGACTTGATGGATGCCATGAACTATATAGACGATGACCTTATCGAGGCATGTGACAAGGTCAGGATGAAGGGTGCGAAGCCTAAGAAGAAGGCTGTCGTCCAGTCCCTGGTCCCTGTTTTCGCAGCGGCGGCAACGATCGTGGTCGTAGGAGCCATTGCGGTTATGCTCGCGACGAAGAGCGATGAGGGCGCAAGGAAGCATTCGTCCTTTGACCGAAGGGATGAAGACCGGTCAAAAGCCGAGATGTATTACGACGGTGCGGCATACATCAGCAGAAATACTCCGGGGTCGGGAGACGTTACTTCCGAGATGGAGTTCATAGACGGAGTCGAGTGTCAGGACGAGGAAGAGAATAATGCGGCAGGGCAGACGGAAGTTACTGAGGCTCCTGTTAATGAAGATCCCGCCCAGGCTCCCGCAGAGACTTCTGCCGGAGGAGAGGAGATACCTGAGACGCTTCTCATAAACGGAAAGACATATGCCCTTGTAATTGTTGAGGATGATCTTATCGTTACGGGCGAAGAGATAACGGAATATACGACTGACCATATATTCAACGGAGCCGTACTCTATGAATATCAGGGCGAGGACTGTGATATGGTCATCTACATACCTTCAGCAGACAGCTTCTATTATCTCATCCCTTCGGCAGAGTAAATGATCGAGTACGTTCCCGGATACTATAAGGATTTCAGGTGCATTGCCGATAAGTGCAGGCATACATGCTGTGCGGGATGGGAGATCGATGTTGATGATGATTCCCTCGGAAGATTCTCGGAAATAGACGATATAATGAGCAATATAAGGGACGGGTGCATGGTCCTCGATAAGGAGGAGCGGTGCCCGTTTCTTCTGCCTTCGGGCCTTTGCAGGATGATAAAGGAGTACGGCGAAAAGATGCTGTGCGACATCTGCAGGGAACACCCGAGGTTTCATAATGACATGGGTGATCATATCGAAACGGGGCTCGGGCTGACGTGCGAAGAAGCCTGCAGGCTTATACTGACGCACGAAGAGAAGTTCACTCTCGTTCCGCCCCGGGAGCTTCCTTTGGGTATCAGGATAATGACTGACAGGGATAATCCCGTGAGCAAAAGGCTTTCTGCGCTGTGTCCTTTCGATGAGGATACGGATCAGGAAGTATCGTATTTCATGGAGATGGAGCGCCTTGACGAAAGGTGGACATCGATGCTGCAAAAGGTCCTTTCGGTCAGGCCTTCGAAGGATGAGAGGGACCTATATATCGACAGTCATCCGGTTCAGTTCGAACAGTTTGCGGTCTATCTTCTTTACAGGCACGGCGAAAGGCGGCTATTTGCCGTAAGGAGCGCATATCTTCTGGCGGATATATGTCTTTCGACGGGAGAGGATATCCTCGAAGCGGCGAGGATGTTCTCGACGGAAGTCGAGTATTCCGATATCAATGATGAGATCATCTCTTCAGAAGAGATTCTATAAATGACATGAATCCGGCAGGTGATGAATCACCGAGCCTTCTGTCTCCTCCGTCCGCATTGGCGAACATGTCGAACTTAAGTGATATCTGCTTGAGCCCCAGGCTCATTGCATATGTCAGGAGTGCCATTATGAGGATAAAGACCTGCTTGTTCCCGTAACCTGCGAAGATGTGGAGTGACAGGTTGAAGATCCATATGACAAAGAGCGATATGGAAAGTTCGAGTGCTCTTGAAGCTCCTTTCTGCGTTACGAGAGCAGTCAGGGATTTGCATCTTATGAGGAAGATTAGTTCCGCGAGGAAGAACAGGGCTACGGGAAGTCCGTTGTCAAAGCCGTATCTCGCGAGTTTCTTCGATGCAAAAGGCTCCAGGAACGAGATGTCATGGTCGAGCTTATACATGCATCCGAGGACAAAGAGCGCTGCAAACAGTGCCATGAGAAGGAACATGAGTAATCTCAGTGCGTGATTGAATCCGCTCGCTCTCTCGCTTTCCATGTAAATCCTCCCTTTGTTCCCGTGTTGAAGTATAATACTTACCGAATGTGATGATAACACAAAGCGGGGGATTATGCACAAAACTATCGGATTAAACGGTGTGACCGTGGAATATGAGTTCGAGAGAAAGAAGGTCCGAAATATCAATCTCAGGATAAGGCATGACGGGACCGTCTTCGTATCGTGCGGCAGATATACGTCCGAAGAAGCGGTCAGGAGATTTCTTATCGAAAAGGCGGATTTTATCCTCAGGAACATCGCCAGGGAAAAGGAAAAGGCCGTGAATGCCTGCCGTCCGAAGGATTATTCCGACGGCGAGAAGGTCAAGGCCTTCGGTGATATATGTACGATAAGAGTACTCAGGAAGACGAAGGGAAGAGCAAGGGCGGAACTTGTCTATCCCGAAGTGATCCTTTATGTAAGCGATCCCGCGGACTTCGCTGAGAGACAGCGTGTCTATGAGAAGTTCAGGAAGGACGCGATAACGTCGAAGATAAACGAGATGTGCGGATACTACGGACCGATGTTCGCGGCAAAAGGCGTAAGGATGCCCGGGGAGATAAGGATCAGGAAGATGACCTCAAAATGGGGCCTCTGCAGGCCTAAGAGCGGGATCCTGACGTTCAACTCGAACCTTTTCGAGGTGCCGGAGGAGGCCGTCGCATATGTTGTCGTCCACGAATATGCTCACCTTATCCATGCGGATCATTCTAAGCGTTTCTATGCAGAGGTCGCTTCGGTGATGCCCGACTGGAAGAAGAGAAGAGAAGTACTGAACGAATATTGACCATCTATTAAATAATATAAGGCATAATCGTCAAAACAGTGGTACAATCAGTACGGCTTCGAAAAGGAGGCGTACTGTTTTATGCGCTACAAGCTCGCGATATTCGATCTGGACGGAACGATCCTTGATACCATCAGGGACCTGGCGATAGCCATGAACGAGGCGCGGACAAGGTCCGGACTTCCCGAGCAGCCCGTCGAAAAGGTGATGGCGATGGTCGGAAACGGCATAAGGAACCTCATAAGGAGGAGTACGGCTGCTGAGCCTTTTGCCGACAGGGAGAAGCTTCACAGTGACTTTACGGAATACTATAACGGGCATTGCCTTGAGAATACGTATCCGTACAGGGGTATCCCGGAGATGCTCATGTCGCTTAAAGCTTCGGGGATGAAGCTGGCAGTCCTGTCGAACAAGCCCGATATCCCTTCGAAAAAGCTCGTCGGGGAGAGATTTCCGGGGCTTTTCGATGTGGTCAGGGGAAATGTCGAGGATGTTCCCCTCAAGCCTTCGCGGGAAGGCGTTGACATAATACTTGAAACGCTGGGGATCAGCGCTGAAGATGCGGTCTATATCGGCGATTCTGAAGTCGATATAATGACGGCTCAGAACTCGGGCCTTGCTTCGATAAGCGTAGACTGGGGTTTCAAGACAAGGGATTTTCTTCTGGAAAACGACGCCAAGATGATATTCTCGTCGCCCGAAGACCTCGAAAGATATCTGCTGGAGTAAGGTATGGAGATAGCATTAGGAAAGAAAAGGATACACATAAGGGTCACCGACATCATAAGGGCAGTCATCGCACTGACCGTGATGGGGTTCGGGATATGGTACTGCGCGGGTCATTTCAAGGAGCTGATGTGGGTATATATAGTCTTCGGACTCCTGTTCATACCGAGGATAACTTTCAATCTCAAACATCCCTGGATCGCGGATATCTTTATGCCGCTCATCGCAGCAGTTCCAGCTTTCTATCTCGATCACATGATGAGCATGGTCGGATATGAGTACTACAAGAATACGCATTCGATCTGGCTCTATCTGTTTAAGTACTGCTTCTTCGCGAGAACGGGCGTCGAGATACTGTTTGTCATATTCATGTATGCGGTATTGAGGCTCCTGTTCGTCCGACCGGGACCTGCGGCGGCTTTTGCACCGCTGCCGCTGATACTTCTGTCCCTGGTAAACTACTACGTCTACCAGTTCAGGAGGATGATATTCATCCCTCTCGATATAGCCGGTTTCAAGACGGCGATGGAGGTCGCGGGCAACTATGATTTCGATTATTCATATCCTCTGATGATGATGATACTCCCGTATCTGCTCGTGGCGGCGGCGCTCTTCAAGATGCATGTTTCGCGCGGTGACATAAAGATGTGGAAGGAGAAGGTGATCTGCGCAGGCCTGGCTTTCGTGGCAGCGGTAACATGCCTTCTTGACGTAAATGTCTTCCTTAAGGATTCGGAGGCATTCACTTTTAACAACATAGGAACGATCCATAACGGATACATTACCAATTTCGCACTCCTGCTGCGTGACATGAACCCGAGAAAGCCTGTTGACTACAGCGAGAACCGCGACGACGTTATGGCGCTCGTTTCAGACTCGGAGAAGTTCAGGGCCGACGGGATAGACGATGCCGCGAACATAATCATAATAATGAACGAGTCGTACATGGATACTTCGCTCTTCAGCGACAGGTGGACCGATTACGTCGACCCCGATCCCTACTGGGATTATTATTCTGAACGGAGCATCCACGGATATGCCGTATCCTCAGTATTCGGCGGTCTGACTCCCAACTCGGAGTTTGCCGTCCTTACGGGTCTCCCGACGGCATTCCTTCCGGGAGGAGCAACGCCATATTCGATGTATATCGACCACGAGATGTTCTCCCTTGCTTCGTATATGAAGGCCCAGGGATATGACACATACGGCATCCATACATATAAGCGTTACGGCTGGAGCCGCGACAAGGTCTATCCGCTCCTCGGATTTGACGATTTCCTGTCGAGCGAGAATATCACCTACTATTCAAACGATCTCGTAAGGGGATATGCTTCTGACAGGTGTTCCTACAGCAAGATAATCGACCACCTCGATTCGCTTCCCGAGGGTCAGAAGACGTTTACATTCCTTGTCACGATGCAGAATCACGGCGGCTATACGAGCAAGTACGATAACTTTATCCCTTCGATCTCCCTTCACACAAAGGACGGGAAGTACGATCTTAAGGCGAGCATGTATTTCTCTCTCGTAAAGGAGAGCGACAAGGCACTTCAGTATCTTTTGAGCGACCTTAAGACACGCGATGAGAAATATGTCGTTCTCATTTTCGGTGACCATCAGCCCAATATCGATCACGATCCGAACATGGATCCGGGCGGTATCGGGTGGATCGTCCCCTACATCATCTGGACGAACTACGATGTCGATACTGACATCAAATCATATGAAGACTGGGAGCATCCTACGAGCCTTAACTATCTCGGAATAGATGTACTGAATGCGGCAGGTGTCGAACTTCCCCCTTATTTTGAGTTTGTGGATAAGGTCAGGGAGGAGTACCCCGCGATCGGTATAGGCGGCTATATGGAAAAGGGAAAAGAGGGCTGGACTCCGATAGGAAGCCTCAATGACGATTACGGGAAGCTCCTTAACAAGTACAGGGCTTTGCAGTACAGTGTTCTTTTCGACTAGGAGGATCTTATGACGAGACTGTTTACAGACAGGATAGACGGCGCCGAAGGCTTGGTCCTTACGCTTTCCCCGGCTGATTCACATTATGTCGTATCCGTCCTGAGGATGAGGCCCGGCGAGGAGCTGACCGTCGTTGACAGCGAAAGAAATGAGGCGCTCTGCGAAGTATCCGTTCCCGATCAGAAGGCATGTCAGCTGAAGATAACAAAGATGGGAAAGAACGATACCGAGAGCCCGCTTCGCATTACGCTCTACCAGTCCGTATCGAAAGGCGAGAGGATGGACCTGACGATCCAGAAGGCCGTCGAGCTCGGTGTTTCTTCTGTCGTTCCCGTATTCTCGGAAAGATGCGTAGTCAGGCCCGAGAAGGATGAGCGCAAAAAAAGTGCCAAGAATGAGAGATGGCAGAAGATCGCTCTCGAGGCTGCAAGGCAGTCGGGAAGGGGCATCGTGCCCGAAGTCCGCGAAAGCATGAGCTTCGAAGATGCCGTAAGGGAAGCAGCAAAAGCCCATGATCTTGCACTTATCCCGTGGGAAGAGGAAAAGGGAGAGACGCTGAAGAACATCCTGGATGAAGCGGGAGATGTAAGGGACATTGCCGTCTTTATCGGACCCGAGGGCGGTTTTTCGTCCGAAGAAGCAGAACTGGCGCGTTCTTCAGGTCTTAAGAGCGTCACTTTAGGCAGGAGGATCCTGAGGACAGAGACTGCAGGCCCCGCTGTGCTGGCAATGCTTTTGTATCGCTTCGAATTGTGATACAATACACGGATGCTATATAAATAATTAATAAAGGCAGGTTCAAGATGAAGATCACGGCACCCAAAGGGACCAGGGATATACTTCCCTCAGATATGTATAAGTGGCATGCGGCACAGAAGGCTTTTGCAGACGTATGTCATACATACGGATATGAGGAGATCAGGATACCGACTTTCGAGGATACGAATCTTTTCCAGAGAGGAGTCGGTGATACGACTGATGTCGTCCAGAAGGAGATGTAT
This sequence comes from Clostridiales bacterium, assembly GCA_017529925.1. Taxonomy (GTDB): domain Bacteria; phylum Bacillota; class Clostridia; order Saccharofermentanales; family Saccharofermentanaceae; genus Saccharofermentans. The sequence continues at coordinate 39,588 of JAFXMZ010000004.1, read as the reverse complement.
ACTTTCGAGGATAAGGGCGGAAGGAGCATCACATTAAGACCCGAAGGAACGGCGGGTGTTGTCAGGAGTTATATAGAGAACGGCATGATGAGCCTTCCCGGCCCCGTCAGGATGTTCTATGACATTACCGCATTCAGATATGAGAATGTACAGAAGGGAAGATACAGGGAATTCCATCAGTTCGGACTCGAGTCATTCGGATCCGCAGGCCCCGCGATCGATGTCGAGATCATAAGCATCGTCGATGTATTCTTCAGGAAGATGGGTATGGATGACGTTAAGCTCCATATCAATTCCATCGGATGTCCTTCATGCAGGGCGAAATATAACGAGGCACTGAAGGATCATTTCAGACCTCATCTCGACACCATGTGTGCCGACTGCAGGAACAGGTTCGACAGGAATCCTCTCCGTATGATCGACTGCAAGGTAGATGCCGATAAGGACTGCGTTAAGAGCGCGCCCAGGCTCATCGACTATCTGTGCGATGAGTGCCGTGAGCATTTCGAAGGTCTGAAGAAGGGTCTTGATGAGATCGGCATCGGTTATGAGATAGATCCCAATATAGTAAGAGGACTCGATTATTACACGAGGACTGTCTTTGAATTCGTTTCAGAGAATGTCGGTACGCAGGGCACTATCTGTGGCGGAGGAAGATATGACGGCCTTGTCGAGAGCCTCGGAGGACCCTCCACGCCCGGTATCGGATTTGCGATGGGTGTCGAGAGATTCCTCATGGAAGCTGAAGCAAGGGGGATCGAGTTTAAGAATCCTCACTATGTTCAGATCTATCTCGCAGGAATGTCCGAAGCGGCTTCAAGTCTTATAGCGAAGACATGTCACGACCTCAGGCTCAAGGGAATCGGATGTGAGCAGGATCTTATGGGAAGATCTTTCAGGGCTCAGATGAAATATGCCGGCAAGAGCGGCATCCCATATATGGCGGTTATAGGAGACGATGAGATCGCTTCGGGCGAGATCAGGGTCAAGTGTATGGAGGACGGCAGCGAGACGGTCGTAAAGATCGGCGATCTTGCCGGTTTCCTGAGCGGAAAACAGTAAACAATTGTTGGAGGTAATATATGCAGTCACGTACACATACATGCGGTGAATTAAGGATCACGGATACAGGGAAGAAGGTTCAGCTCGCAGGCTGGCTCGAGAACTTCCGTGAGGTAGGTTCGGAGCTCGGTTTCGTTGTCATCCGGGATTTTTACGGAACGACCCAGATAGTCATCGAGAATGAGGACATGATGAAGCAGGTCAAGGCGATCACAAAGGAGTCTACGATCTGCGTCGAGGGAACAGTAAGAGAGAGAAGTTCCAAGAACCCTAAGCTCGATACAGGCGATATCGAAGTCGTTCCCGAGAAGATCACTGTCCTCGGCCGCTGCCGCTATAATGAGCTTCCTTTTGAGATCAACAGAAGCAGAGAGGCTGACGAGATGACAAGACTTAAATACAGATATCTGGATATCCGTAATCCCCAGGTCAAGAAGAATCTTATCCTGAGGAGCAACGTCATTGCGGCTCTCCGTAATTCCATGATCGAACACGGTTTCATGGAGATCACCACTCCTATCCTTACGGTATCTTCACCGGAGGGTGCAAGAGACTATCTGGTGCCCGCACGTAAGCACCCGGGCAAGTTCTATGCTCTCCCTCAGGCACCCCAGCAGTTCAAGCAGCTCCTGATGGTGTCCGGTATCGACAGATATTTCCAGATCGCTCCCTGCTTCAGGGATGAGGATGCCAGAGGCGACAGGTGCCCCGGCGAGTTCTATCAGCTCGATATGGAGATGGCTTTCGCGAGCCAGGATGATGTATTCGAGATCATCGAGAATGTACTTCCTCCCGTATTTGCAAAGTACGGTACATACAACAGGGCGTCCGGTTCGCCCTTCGTACGTATCCCTTACCGTGAGGCTATCGAGAAGTACGGCACTGATAAGCCCGACCTCCGTATCGACCTGACTGTCACGGATGTAACGGATCTCCTGCGTACGGAAGAATTTGCACCTTTCGCTGAGGGTGACATCAAGGCTGTGGTTATCTCTGATTTCCATGAGAGCCGTAAGTTTATAGACAAGACGATGAACGACGCGGAGATCCAGTCCGGATCAAAGGGTTACTGGTTCAGGATGGACGAGAACGGCGAGATCGTCGGAGGCATATCGAAGTTCGTTGCTCCGAAGAAGGATGAAGTCATCGCCAAGCTCGGACTTAAGCCTGATACTCTCGTAGTACTCTCTGCCGGCGTCAAGGGTGCCGCATCCAAGATGGCGGGAGTCCTCATCAAGACTTTCGGTGCTGCCGTTCCCGGTCATATGGACAAGGAACAGTACGCTTTCTGCTGGATCGTAGACTTCCCGATGTATGAGATCGGTGAGGAGTCGGGCGAACTCGAGTTCTGCCACAATCCTTTCTCGATGCCTTCAGGCGGACTCGATATCCTTCTTAAAGCGGAGAAGGGAGAGATCGATCCTCTTACGATACTTGCAGACCAGTATGACCTCGTAGTCAACGGAATAGAGCTCTCATCGGGTGCTGTCCGTAACCACGATCCCGAGATCATGATCAAGGCTTTCGAACTTGTAAGACTCGGCGAGGAAGACGTAAAGGCAAAATTCCCCGCAATGTATAACGCATTCTGCTATGGCGCACCGCCGCATGCCGGTATCGCTCCCGGAGTAGACCGTATGGTCATGCTCCTGTCAGGCGAGGAGACTATCCGTGAGGTCATTCCGTTCCCTATGAACAAGAATGCCCAGGATGTCATGATGGATGCGCCCGGATATGTTACGGACAAGCAGCTTGAAGAGCTTTCGATCAGGATCGTTTCCGATACGGACAGCGAGGACGATCTCGATAATCTTGCAATGGACTGAATGGATAAGGGAATAAGACGGTACAGGAGAGAAACGTGAAAAAGCATAGTGAAGAAAACAGATCCGATAAGATCCGCAAAGTGTCATTCGGCAGTGCTCTTTTCGATGTGGAGGAGAATGCGGCAGATGCAGCCGGTGACATGCAGGCTCTGACCGGGGATGAAGATCCCGGATACGGCATGAGCAGCGGAACAGAAGACTATCTTCCTGCGGAACAGATGCCGGAAGCATCGGCAGAAGAGTCCGAAGAAGAGAACGGGGAAGAGACTGAGGAAGTAAGCAAAGAGGATAAGTCAAAAAAGATCCTCAAGGAAGTCCTCGACTGGGTAAAGACGGTCGCTATCGGCGTTATCGTAGGCGTGCTCCTCGTTACCTTCGTTATCCAGAGGGATAATGTTCAGGGCGATTCGATGCTCCCGACGCTCAAGGACGGATATGCTGTCTTTACCGAGAAGATATCGACATATTTCGATAATTTTGACAGGGGAGATATCGTTATCCTTGATGGTCATGGCATGGAAGGATATAACCATGAGGAATGCCTGATCAAGAGGGTGATCGCACTTCCCGGAGAGACGATCAGGATCGAAGGCGGAAAGGTATATCTGAAAGAAGTCGGGGCATCCGAGTTTAAGGAGCTCGACGAACCCTACCTAAATCCCGGAGTCATTACCGAGATGAGGGCCTCAGGCATGGCCAAAGGCTATAACGAGGTCACTCTCGGTGAGAAGGAATACTACTGCATGGGTGATAACAGACCCGTAAGCAATGATTCGCGCAACCTCGGTCCGTTTTCGGCGGACAGGATAAAGGGTGTTGCTATCGTCGTGGTATATCCCTTCAGCGAATTCAAATTCTTATAAGGTGTATATGGAAAGACAGGAACTCATCAGGAACTTCTGCATAATCGCGCATATCGACCACGGTAAATCAACTCTGGCCGACAGGCTCATCGAACATACGGGAGTAGTCGAGAAGAGGGATATGCAGGCGCAGATCCTCGATAATATGGATATCGAGAGGGAGCGCGGCATAACGATCAAGTCACAGGCCACGAGGATGGCTTACAAGGCTTCGGACGGACAGACATATATCCTCAATCTCATCGACACTCCGGGTCACGTTGACTTCAATTATGAAGTATCGAGAAGTCTTGCCGCATGTGACGGTGCGGTGCTTATCGTCGACGCTGCCCAGGGAGTTGAAGCCCAGACGCTCGCGAATGTTTATCTCGCGGTAGATGCGGATCTTGAAGTGCTTCCCGTCATCAATAAGATAGATCTTCCTTCGGCGCGTCCCGAAGAGGTCAAGGCCGAGATCGAGGATGATATAGGTCTTGATGCTTCATATGCCCCGCTCATCTCAGCCAAGAATGATATCGGTATAGATGAGGTCCTCGAGAAGATAGTTGAGTATCTGCCTGCACCTTCGGGTGATGAGAATGTCCCCTTAAGGGCGCTCATCTTCGACTCCAAATATGATCCCTACAAGGGAGTCATCGTATCCGTAAGGATCAAGGAAGGCTCCGTTAAGATGGGTGATAAGATCCGGATGATGCATACCGGAAAAGAGTTCGTGATAACGGAGCTCGGATATTTCCATCCGGGTGAATATGTTCCTTCCGACTGCCTGCTGACGGGTGAGGTCGGATATATATGTGCTTCGATCAAGAATGTCTCGGACACGGCTCCCGGTGATACGGTCACACTGGCGGATGAGCCTGCCTCTGAACCGCTCAAGGGATATAAGAGCATCCAGCAGATGGTATTCTGCGGTATCTATCCGGTCGACGGCGCGAGATATGGAGATCTCCGCGATGCACTCGAGAAACTGAGGCTCAATGATGCGGCTCTTTCGTTTGAAGCAGAGACATCCGCAGCTCTGGGATTCGGATTCAGGTGCGGTTTTTTGGGACTTCTCCACTATGAAGTAATCCAGGAGAGGCTGGAGAGGGAGTTCAATCTCGATCTTATCTCCACGGCTCCTTCAGTTGTATACAAGGTCTATAAAACGGACGGCAGCTTCGTTGAAGTCGATAATCCTACCAATATGCCTGATCCTTCCGAGATCGACTATATGGAGGAGCCTGTTGTTAACTGTACGATCATGCTCCCCAAGGACTATGTCGGAAACATAATGGAACTGTGTCAGGACAGAAGAGGCGAGTACAAGGATATGAAATATCTCGATGGCAAGCGTGTCATGCTCCACTACAGGATGCCGCTGAACGAGATAATATATGACTTTTTCGATGCGCTCAAGTCCAGGACCAGAGGATATGCATCGCTTGATTATGAGATGTCAGGATACCAGAGAAGCAAGCTCGTCAAGCTCGATATCCTTCTGAACGGCGATCCGGTCGACGCACTCTCGTTTATCGTTCACGCCGATAAGGCATATGCCAGAGGAAGAAGGATGGCCGAGAAGCTCAAGGAAAATATCCCGAGGCAGCAGTTCGAGGTCCCCGTTCAGGCATGTATCGGAGGAAAGGTCATCGCACGTGAGACGATAAGGGCCTTCAGAAAGGATGTTCTCGCCAAGTGCTACGGCGGTGATATCACACGTAAGAAGAAGCTCCTTGAGAAGCAGAAAGAGGGAAAGAAGAGGATGCGTCAGGTAGGTTCCGTATCGGTTCCTCAGGAAGCATTCATGAGTGTCCTCAAGCTTGACGACGAATAACGTTGTGCTACAATTGTCAATACACATGCGGGTGTGGTGGAATTGGCAGACATGCCAGATTTAGGTTCTGGTGGGAAACCGTGCAGGTTCAAGTCCTGTCACCCGCACCAAAGTCAATAAAAACACCTGTGCTTGGCTGCGGGCAGTCCTCGATGCTACGCGTCTGCGGAACTTGCAGCACAGGTGTTTTTATATCCGGTGGCGCCTGTAAAACCGGTTGCAAAAGACTTTTTTCGTTGGATTCGATCGTTGGAACCCCGAGGCATTTGAGGCATTTGGGTTTTCTGTCCCATTAATGGATATCCCAATATGATAGAGTATATATGTCAGTAAGAATTAGAATTGGTTGTTGATATGTGTATTTACATCAATAATTAATTAGAGGTATAATCCATACGTAGGAAACGTTATTGTTTCAGGGGCTGGTCGCAAGACCCTGGTCCACCAAGCGGCGGGGATATACCCCGCCATTTTTATTATTTGGGGTAGCTAAATGGAAAACATCTTGAGCATATTCATTGACGAATCCGGTGATTTCGGTGAGTATTCTAAGTTGTCACCGTATTATATGGTTGGCATGGTTTTCCATGAACAAAGTGTTGAAATATCTGAAGATATAGCCATCCTCGATCGCCATATCAGAGAGTTAGGTTTTCCGCCGCATGCTGTTCACATGGGACCACTCATTCGCAGAGAGTAATTGTATCGTGTGTATAGTGATGAGGCGGCTAGGACAAAACTGATTAATGTTATGTATCACTTTACTCGTAAACTTGATATTCATTATGTCTGTCCGTATGTAGACAAGTCAAAGAGCGCGGATTATTATGCTTTTAACTCATTGCTTTCACGCGCAATATCTGACAAGCTTCGGGAGATAATGGATTATCTCAACTCGTTTGATAAGATCATCATCTACTATGATAATGGTCAACATGAGCTTAATAGGATACTTACATCTGTTTTTAGCATATTGTTTAACAATGTAGAATTTCGTAAGGTGCAGCCTTCGGATTATAAACTATTCCAAGTGGCGGACCTTATCTGTACATGGGAGTTGTTAGCCATGAAGGCAAAAAACGGACTTTTCTATGACACCTTTTTCGGCGCAGAAGGATCTCTCGGAGCAGTTATCGCGGTAGCCTCTGTATCGGCTGTACTGATCCTTATGGCAGGAAGGAAGAACTCAGAGCAGGAGACTGTCTGACAGGTACAAAGATTTCTGTATAGTATGTTCACACTCCAAATGATAGAATGGTAAAAACTGGGAACAGGGTGTGGATATATGAAGAGATTAACCGGTTGTATTTCTGCCTTTCTGGCAGCGGCACTTACTGTGCCGCTATTCCTTTCGGGCAATGTAAATGCCGCTTCGGGCGTTCTTATCGATGAGGAACATTTTCCCGACCCCAACTTCAGGGCGGTCGTTGCAACGAAAACTTACGATCAGAACCTCGACGGATACATTTCCGAATACGAGGGTACGCATGTAAACAACATGCACTGTGAGAACCGTAACATTAAATCCATAAAGGGAATAGAATACTTCCCGGGGATTACGGGGCTTTGGTGCCTCAACAACAATATCTCGAGCTGGGACCTGTCCAAGAACACGAACCTTGTCGGTATATGGTGCTCTGAAAACGATTTCACGAGTCTCGATTTTACGGGGCTTAATAAGCTTGAGTGGATATACTGTTTCGGCTGCGATCTGCATTCGCTTAACATAAGCAACAATCCCAATATGGCTTATGTCGAGTGCAACAATAATCCGAATCTCGGGTCATTGAATCTTTCAAACAACCATAAACTCGAGAATCTTTTCTGCAGCAAATGCGGTCTTACGTCGCTTGACCTGTCGGGCTGCCCGCTCCTTTGTGAGCTTGATGCCCAGCAAAACGATTTAAGATCAATCAATCTGTCGAAAAATACAGAGCTTCGAAGACTTGATATCTGGGATAACGTGCATCTCGGAAATGTAGATGTCACGCCCCTTAAGAAGCTTCAGCTCCTTAATGTCGGAAACACAAACTGCACGAGGCTTGACGTAACAAAGAATACGGAGCTTCAGGCTCTTTTCGCAAACTATAACGAAAATCTTAAGAAACTCGATCTTTCCCAGAACCCGAAGCTTGCGGATCTCAGGATAGAGTGCGACTGGAGGCTTGAATCGCTCGATATCTCGCATAATCCGAAGCTTTACTATGTGCTGGCATTCGGTCTCCTTGGGATTCCGTCCCTTGATATTTCAAACAATCCGCACCTTCTTGATGTCTATAAAAACGGTTTCTATCAGGATGAACCGCAGCTCGGAAACGTGCATTCCTATACTATCGAGTATGGCGGATCTGACGAGTATTTTGCGGACCTTACTCACTGCCTTTGCGTAGATAACGGCAAGACCATAATCACAAGCGGAGGAAAGACGAACGGTACAGTCGACAGCTTCATAAATACTTCTGACGGCCATTCCTCTTCCGAACAATTCGTAACAAGAGGCGAGGCGGTATTAAGTCTTTTTAAGAGTGCGGGAAGTCCCAAGGTGGGCGGCACTTCCAGATTTAATGATATAAGCGGAACACCTTACGAGGAGGCCGTAAAGTGGGCGGAGGCAAACAATATCTGTTTCGGATATCCGACAGTAAGCTCCGGAAGCTTTAAGCCGGACGAACTTATAAACAGGGAAGACTTTGCTCTTATGGCACACAGGACGGCTCTTTACGTAGGTGCAGGAACGGCTTTGGACTACGGAAGGACCGACTGGTACGATGATGCCCTCGATATCGATTACTACGGATGGGCGGCATTTACGTGGGCTATGCAGTTCCATGTCCTCGAGGCTTCGGGAAACAAGTGCTATCCCCATGGAAGGATGACTTCGAAGGAACTCGATGCAGGCGTCAAGATGATCTACAAGCTTGACGAAGCGGCATCCTATTCCGACAGAGTAGGAGCCAACGGTCAGGGTATCGGTGCTTCGGCAAAAGTAATAAAGTACAAGGACAAAAACCGCACGGGAACAGTCTCGGATTCGGGCTCGGGCTCGGAATATAATCCTCAGTTCGTTCCCGTCAATGAGCCGGGTCTTTCGGGATTTGTAGAGCGTCTTTACACGATCGCTCTCGGTCGTTCGTCAGATCCCAAGGGAAAGGCGGACTGGATCAACCGCGTAATCTATCAGGGCTATACGGGTGCATCCGTTGCCGAAGGATTCCTCTACTCCGACGAGTTCCTGAGCAAGAATATGAGCGATTCGGTATTCCTTAATGTCCTTTATGCCACATTCTTCAACAGAGCTCCCGACGAGGCCGGAAAGAATAACTGGCTTAATGCCATGGCTCAGGGCATGAGCAAAAGGGATGTAATCCGCGGCTTCATAAATTCGACCGAGTGGGCAAACCTTTGCCTTACATACGGAATAAGATCGGGAGGCTCCGGTACGCCCAACATTACGATCACTCCTTCGGAAGACGTCAAGGCATTTGTCGAAAGACTTTATTCGAAGTGCCTCGGACGAAAAGGCGATCCGACGGGCATGAAGGACTGGTCAAATCAGCTTGCCAATATGAAGATATCGGGTTCCGCATGTGCCCACGGATTTTTCTTCTCGGCAGAGTTTACAAACCAGAATCTGAGCAATGAGGAATTTGTCACAAGGCTCTACCGTACATTCATGAACCGTGAGCCGGATCCCGCGGGCTTTGCTGACTGGACGGGCCAGCTCTCGGCGGGTGCAAGCCGCGAACATGTATTCCGGGGATTTGCGGGATCTTCTGAATGGGCGAATATCTGCGTTAATTACGGCATAATCAGATAAGCCGAAAAAGAGCATAAAAAAGAGGATAGACTGATGAATCTTCAGTCTATCCTCTTTGTTTTGCTTAAGAAGTCTTATCCGACGATATCGTAAGAGATCAGGTAGAAGTCACCGGACTGCTGAATTCCTACAATTGCAAGACCTGTCTTTACCTTTGTAAGTGAAGAGGACTCTGCTGCCTTCTCGGGAGTGAGGCTGTAGTACTGTCTTATGCCTTCACTGTCGAGTCCCCAGTAAGTATCGAGAAGGACATATAAAGGGGTCATTTCCTGTCCGGAATGCCCCTTTTCTTTTTTCTATATATTTTTTACATAATAGTCACCATTTTTCATAATTACCCTTTATAATTAATATAGGTCACTTCGGGCACGAAGGACCGTAATATTGTTCGGGAGGCGCTAAATGACAATCGAATCACTTTATGAAGGTAAGAATATCCAGGATTACTACATCGGTAAGGTTACCCAGATATACAGGAGTAACTGTGTCGCTCAGATAGATAATCTCTCTCTGATGACCGACAGGAGCAAGTTCAGCAGCTCATTCCTTCCGAATACCATTAACAACTTTGTACTTGTCGATTCAACGGTCGGCGTGTTCCTCGGAGAGATATTCGAGAATAAGGCATCCAGAAAGAATATCCTTGACCTGTCGTCATTCGGAAATGAAAGCGCAGGCGACTACCATGAGATATGTATAGATACGATAGCGCTCATGTCACCTGATTCCAACAAGTTCGAGCTTGCAGGATTCAAGACGCTGGGCATCACCGACAAGGTCTATCTTGCGACAGATGAAGCATATAAGATATTCCTTCAGTCACTCGAATTTGCAAATCTGGAGGAGGCACCGCTCCCTCCGTTCGCAACTTACCTTAACAGATCACAGGCAGACGTTACGCTCCGTCCGAGTACTCTGTTCAACCGTCATCTTATGTGCATCGGAGCTACGAACAGCGGTAAGTCGACAACGGCGCTCGCTATCCTCGATAAGCTCGTTACTTCAAAGCGCAAGGCACTGATCATCGATCCTACGGGAGAGTACAGGAATGCTTTTGCAGATGATGAGATCACAAAGCTGACGCTCGGTGTCGATACTTCCATCTCCCCCGGAAAGGTTTCCATGGAGCAGTGGGAGAAGCTTTTCGAAGCTGAGAACGGAAACCAGTGTGCTGTCCTCTCGGAAGCTATCTCGTCGCTTCGCTATATGAAGAAGATCGGAAGAAGAGAGCATTATTCCAAGATCGGTCAGAATATCGAGGAGGTTCAGGAGAATATCGCATCATTGACGAACGACGATACGGATTTCCATATCGAACTGCTGCCCGAGCAGATACAGGCAGAGTCCGTCAAAGAGCCCGACAGGGATAATAACTACAACTTTAAGTACAGCTATGACGTCCTCAAGGCCAATATCAATGCATCTCTCATCCAGAAGATCCAGTATCAGATGACAGATACGAAGTTCCTGAAGTTCTTCTCGAACGATCCCGGTATGTACAACCTTCTCGAGGTAATAGAGGATTTTGTCCATATCCCCGAAGCAAGCCTTTATATCGACACTTCCTCTCTCGGTGCTTCAGAAGGTATCGGAGGAATGGTCATCGACCTCGTAAGTAATTTTGTTATCGCACAGGACAATATCTGCCCCTTCGTATTCTTTATCGATGAGGTCCACAGATATGCGAAGTCCAGATATTCCGATAAGGAGTATCACGGCGGACTGACGCTCCTTGCAAGAGAGGGACGTAAGAAGGGTATATTCCTTTACCTGACGACACAGAATCCTAAGGATGTATCTCCGATCCTCTTTGGTCAGATAGGTACGCTCCTTATCCACAGACTCATGCTCAACGATGAGATCCATGCCGTCGAGAGCCACCTTGATGATTACTCGATCAAGCATGTAAGGAAACTGAATCAGGGTGAGGTCATCCTTACGAGCGTCAACCTGCTCCACAACATGTTCATCCATGTAAACAAGAGCGACAGGACGCAGTATAACATTACTCCTCAGCTCTGATATGAGGGGAACCTGTTCTGTCATGAAGAGACCGTGATGTAAGGAAAAGGAAGATAATTCCCGGTCATCCGAAGATCAGATAAAGGATAAGAAATATACAGAGTGTTATCGCACCTGAACCGATAGCGAGAAGGATCTTCTGATAAGGCCTCTTGGCCTTTTCAGAGATCTTTTCTTCTTTAGAGAGCTCGCGTCCCTCGACAAAGGCAGTGATCTCCTTATATGTCTGTATATCATTCTGTTTTTTCAGGGCTTCGACCTTAAGGGCAAGGGGAAAAAGAGCGATAATATAGAGAATAAATGCCGCTAATCCCCACCATCCGAACAGCTTCGCAAGGGGGTACGGGATTATGACCCCGATGATCAGGCCGGCTGCAAATAAGTTGGCCCATCTGTTATATTCGCGTATCGATTCGCTCGATATCTCAAGTTTCATCTTTTCTATATCTCCTTTGATAAGCTCGTCGAGAGACGTCCCGAAAAGATCGCTCATCAGCAGCAGGCTCTTTATGTCAGGGTAGCTCCTGCCGTTCTCCCAGCTCGAGACGGTCTGCCTTGAAACGAACATCTTCTCGGCGAAGATGTCCTGGTTCCAGTCCCTTGAATTGCGAAGTGACCTGATCCTCTGCCCGATCTCCAAACTGACGTATCTCCTTATCTTCAGGAATTGCGGACGGCTCCGCAGTTCCTATTTAACTACATTTGAAGTTGATAGGCAAATCCTCCGTTCACGCTTCTCCGTTTAACGCCTTCTGTCTCTTCTCGCTGTCCTTCTCCATCAGTTCGCGGACATATCTGGTCTCTTCGGTCTCTTTACCGGTTATGGCTTCATATGCCTCGCATATTCCTTCCTTTACTGCCCACTTAATGATGAAGTAAGCTCCTGCTGCTACGAGTATCCATGATCCGATGCCCATTGTCTTTACCTCCGTTTTTTCGTTTTCGGTGCATTGCGCTCCTTATGACGTTATTCTCTCCCGCCGGGTGATCTTTGTCTGCCAAAAGGCGTTTACATAGCCTCAAAAACCGATGTAAAGATGTATTTACATGCCCTTATACAGTGCGTTTTCGGGATGTTTGTTGTAAAATGGACAGGTAATCATCAGTAAGGCACGGTCAGTATGAAAGACGATATCTCTTCTTCGATAGAACGTATAAAGCGCATGGAGGCCATGTATGTTAAGGCCTGCGATGTGATGGTGTCGCTCGATAAGGCGCTCTCTGACTATGATAGTGTCAGAGGGATGATCGACAGTCTGTCTGAATACTACGGGAGCAGGAAGTGGAGAGAGGATCTTCAGAATGATGAAGACGGACTTCTGCCTGATGACCTGAGAAGGGGTGTCCTGTCAGAGGACGGGATTTATGACCTTCTCGAGAAGAATGATGAGTTTGAAAGGCTCTTTTCGAAGGACCCGGAAGATAAAGATGAAGAGGGAAAATAGATGGAAAAGATAACAGGCGGATCGTTTGATGAGGAGAGAGCCCTGTACGGCAAAAGAGGGATCGAAGTCATAAACTGCAGGTTCGAAGGCCCGGCAGACGGGGAGAGTGCCCTTAAGGAGAGCTCGGATATATCTGTCAGGGATTCTTACTTTGACTTAAGATATCCTTTCTGGCACGATACGGGACTTCAGATAAGAAACTGTGAGATGACTGAGAAATGCAGGGCGGCTCTCTGGTATTCAAAGGATATCCTGATAGAGGATTCTATCCTTCACGGGATAAAGGCACTCCGTGAATGCGAGGATGTGACGATCAAAGGGTGTGCGGTCGTCTCGCCCGAATTCGCATGGTCAGTCAGGGGAATAGAGATAGAAGATACGAATATCGAGAGTGAATACTTCCTGATGAGATCTGAGGATGTCAGGTTCAGGGATGTAAGGCTTACGGGGAAATACTCCTTTCAATATGTAAAGAATGCCGTTATCGAGGACTGTGAACTCAATACGAAAGACGCATTCTGGCACTCAGAGAATGTCACGGTCAGAAGATCCGTCATCAACGGGGAATACCTCGGATGGTATTCGAAGGATCTTACGCTGGAGGACTGCATCATCAGGGGGACACAGCCTCTTTGCTACTGCAGGGGATTAAAGCTCATAAACTGCGAGATGATTGACTGTGATCTGTCATTCGAGAGGTCAGAGGTCGATGCTGATGTCAAAGGGGAGATCCTGAGCATAAAGAATCCCCTGTCCGGCATTATCAGGGCAGACGGTGCAGGGGAGATAATAAGGGACGACCCCATGTTTAAGGGTAAGATCATCTGCGGAGGACGGGAGATATAAGGATATCTGTCCTTACTGTTCGGGAAGCTCTTCTCCGGGCACGGTCTTGAGAGCGGCGAAAGGAGCGAAGATCTTGGCACGGTCCTGTTCTGCCATCTTAGGGTGGCGGTATGAGAATTCGTCCCCGTCATGTACAGGCCTTTCCTTATCGATGATATCGGAATAATCTCTCATGCCTTATGACCTCCGATCTGCTTATTCCTCTCGATCGTCCTTCCGCCTTCGAGCAGGTTCATACCCCGGACGATCGCATTGGCACCATATCTGCTCTTGATATCGAGCATAGTCTTCTGAAGTTCATTTTCTTCCTCGGATGAGATAACAGGTCCCTTATCGTCGATCATATCGAAAAGATCCATCTGGACTCCGCCCGCACTGTCGGGTTCAGTATTGTTCGCGCATATATTGATCCTTCTTATTGGCATATCCCTGTCTGTGATCTTCTCATAAAGATCAGATGCGGCATCCCTTATCCTGACAGAAGAGGCTGTAGGGGTTCCGAGAGAAATGCTCCCGTGTGCCCCGTGCCTGTATATATCCCTGTAGTTCGTCGGGTCGTATTCATCCCGCGAAAAGGCGCTCCTGTCGTAGCCGATATAAAGAGTAAGCGAAGGTGTAACGAGCCTTTTGGCGACAAGGTCGAGGGAGAGCATATCGGCCATCTCCCTGACGATGAGCCCGGCCTGCCTGAATGTATAGGGAGTGGGGAGGACCTGTCCCGACGAAAGGCTCGTTGTCTCAGGTATATATGACTTTATAGCCTTCATGGTGCACGGCTCATATCCCCATGCATGGTCGATAAGTATCTCGGCGTCTATGCCGAACAGCCTGTAGAGCACCTCCTCATCGCGCAGGCTTTGCCTCGCGACGTCTCCCATCGTATACATACCGTGATCGATGAGCTTCGCCGAAGTACCGCGTCCTATCCTCCAGAAATCGGTAAGGGGAGTGTGGCTCCATAATATCTCCCTGTAACTCCTCTCATCGAGTTCGGCTATCCTGACGCCGTCTTCATCGGCAGGAGCTTTTTTGGCAACGATATCCATCGCGATCTTGGCGAGGTAGAGATTGGTTCCGATGCCGACAGTGGCCGTGATGCCGGTCTCGCTGAGGACATCCTTTATCATCTTAGATGCAAGCTGCCTCGCGGAAAGCCGGTAGAGCCTCAGATAATCCGTAACGTCGATAAAGACCTCATCCACCGAGTAGACATGCAGGTCTTCGGGAGCGACATATCTGTAGTAGACGTAACGTATCTTCGAGGACACCTCCATATAACGCCCCATCCTCGGCGGCGCGATGATATAGTCGACGGTCTTTCCGGTCTTTATCCTGACCTTCTCGAGCTGGCTCTTCACTTCGAAAAGCCTCGCTCTTCCGGATATCCCGTAAGCCTTGAGCGCAGGGGAAACGGCGAGGCATATCGTCTTGTCCGTCCTCGACTCATCCGCAACGACGAGCCTTGCCTTGAGCGGATCAAGACCCCTGTCGGCACATTCCACGGAAGCATAGAATGACTTAAGATCGATACAGATGTACATTTTGCCGTTTTCCATATCTGTCATTATAGCACATAAATGAACAAATGTTCACCCGTCTGCCTTGCACCCCATATTTCTTTGATGTAATATCAATCTGCGAGAAAAAAGGAGGCAGAGAAATGATATCTTTCTGGTCTATCCTCTATCTTCTGATAATAAGACCGATAGAGATGCTCATAGAGACCGTCTTTTCGATATGCTATGTCAATTCGGGGAATGCCCTGTTCTCGCTCATCATGCTCAGTATCGTCATATCGCTGATCTGTCTGCCTCTTTATATGCGTGCCGATCACATCCAGAAGGAATCAGACGAGACAATAAAGAAGCTGAAACCCGTCGTCGACCGCATAAAGAAGACCTTCCGTGGCGACGAGCGTGCCATGATGATCTCAGCCTACTACAGGCAGAACGGATACAATCCGGTCTATTCGCTCAGGAGCTCGATATCTCTCCTTCTGCAGATCCCGTTCTTTATATCGGCTTACAGGGTCATCTCGTCTTTAACTATCCTCAAGGGGATGGGAGCAGGTCCGATAAGTGACCTGGGAAGTCCGGATGCCCTGATGAGCATAGGGTCGTTTTCCATTAATATCCTGCCGCTCCTGATGACGGCTGTCAACATAGTATCGGGTCTTGTGTATTCAAAGGGAATGCCGCTCAGGGACAAACTCAGGATAATCCTTATCGCGGCTGTCTTTCTCGTACTTCTGTATAACTCACCTGCGGGACTCGTCATCTACTGGACCTGCAATAATATCTTTTCGCTTATAAAGAATATCGTCACATCAAAGCTTCCGCCGCGAAAGGTCCGGCCTGCACTTAAGGACAGGCTGTCCGACAGGATATTCTTCCTTTATGCATTCGCATCGACCGTCCTTCTCGGCGCAGTGATCCCTTCCGATTATCTTTCGAGAGCGACTGATACGATAATCAGGCCTTCTTTCTATATCAATCCGCTTCACTACATCTTATTTACCGTGTTCATAAGCGCCGGCATATTCATCTTCTGGGGAGGGATATTCTATTTCATGTCCGCGAGGAGGAAGATCAGCGCCGGCGTCATGGAGGCACTGTTCTTTATACTTCTTACGGACTATTTCGTCTTCTACAGCAACTACGGAGACCTGACAAAATATATGACGCTGATAGACGGCGATGTGATGGTCGGGACTAAAGATATCCTTATGAATATCATGGTCATAGTTATGCTCATCGTACTTATCTTTATCCTCGGGAAGAATGTGCCGCGAGTACTGGGCATAGTCGCACTTCCGCTGATCGTAGCCAGCCTGGTATTCTCGTTTGTAAACATGAAGAGAGTAAATGATGACTTCGTATCATTTGAATATGTTACGTATGAAAGCGGCGATCCTGAGATCAGCTTATCGAATGACGGTAAGAACGTTGTCGTCATAATGCTGGACCGCGCCCAGGGTTATTTCATACCGTATATCATGGATGAGGATCCCGCCTTGAAGGAGAGTTTTGACGGCTTCGTCTATTATCCGGATACAGTGTCTTTCGGGCCGGCGACAAATGTCGGTATACCTGCCCTTCTCGGAGGATATGATTATACTCCGGATATGCTCAATAAGAGAGAGGATATGTCTCTTAAGGACAAGACCAATGAGGCGATAAGTGCGGTGCCGATCCTTTTTTCGAAGGAGGGATATGACGTTGCAATGATAGATCCTCCTTATGTCAACTATAAGCTCATTCCTGATATCACGTTCTTTGATGACATCGAAGGTGTAAGTGCATACAGCACCGGCGGGAAGTTCAATGAATATGAAGAGGACATCAATTCCTTCTGGGACTACTATATGATACGCGACCTGTTTTCCTACAGCCTTATGCTGGCTTCACCGGTCGCGGTAAGGCCTATGGTATATGACGACGGATACTATAACGACGTCAACAGCAGATATTCATCAGAAAGGTTTATCCAGGTCAGGACAGACAGTTCCCATTCGACAGGATATGATACAGATTTCCTCGATTCCATTGCCGTTCTGAAGAGCTTTACCGATATGACGAAGATCGGAAGCGGAAAGGGCGGATATACATTCATCAACATCATGACTACCCACTCTCCCGCACTCCTCGAGGAACCCGGATATACGATATCCGCTTCCGTAGATAATTCGAAGTATGACAGTGAGAATGAGGCGCGTTTCGGTGAGCTTGCACCCTACATGGACGATCCCGGGAATATGAGCCACTATCATGCGAATATGGCTTCGATCATGGCTCTGGCGGAGTGGTTCGACGAACTTAAGCGCGAGGAAGTATATGACAACACAAGGATAATAATAGTTTCTGACCACGGCGCTATGCTCTATACGGGAGAACAATCGGCATCGGGGACACTCTTAACATCCGCGGCAGCGCCTCTTCTGATGGTCAAGGATTTTGATGCGCACGGTTTTACGGTGTCGGATGAATTCATGACGAATGCAGATGTGGCGCTGATATCGATGGAAGGGCTGATCGATGATCCCGTGAATCCCTATACCGGAGCTCCTTTCACATCCCGGAAATCATCAGACGACGAGATACTCTTCTTCTGGACTTTCGATCACAATGTCAATACAAATAACGGAAACAGGTTCGAGGCAGGAGACTGGTACCGTCTGACGGACAGGGAGAATATCCTTGATGCAGACTCCTGGGAGTATATCGGTACAAACTGAAAAATGTCCTTTTTTATTAAGGATTATTTTATGATTCTATGCTATACTCTTCTTTGATATTTCCTTGTGGAGGCGTCTATGTATCTGATCAAGAAGAAGAGAGTGCTTCACGATACGATTTTCCTTATGGATATCGTCGCACCCCGTGTAGCACGTTACTGTGAACCCGGCCAGTTTGTAATCGTCAGGATCGACGAGAACGGAGAGAGGATCCCTCTTACTGTATGTGATTATGACAGGGATGAGGGGACCGTTACGATAGTCGTACAGACTATCGGTGCTTCCACACAGAGGATGATGAAGCTCGAGGAAGGACAGTATCTTCAGGATTTTGTCGGACCTCTCGGACGTCCTTCCGAACTGGTTACCGATGATATCGAGGAGGTCAGGAAAAAGAAGATCCTCTTCGTAGCGGGCGGTCTGGGAACGGCTCCCGTCTATCCCCAGGTCAAGTGGCTCCACGAGCACGGTATCGATGCAGATGTTATAGTCGGTGCCAAGAATAAGGATCTTATCATCCTCGAGGAGGAGATGAGAAAAGTCGCAGGCAATCTCTATATCACTACAGACGACGGTTCTTACGTACGCAAGGGTCTTGTTACCGAGGTCATCTCTGATCTTGTCGAGAAGGAAGGCCGCAAGTATGACGTATGTATCTCCATAGGTCCGATGATCATGATGAAGTTCTGCGTTCTTACGACTAAGAAATATGATATCCCCACGATCGTCAGCATGAACCCTATCATGGTAGACGGTACCGGAATGTGCGGCGCTTGCCGCCTTACAGTCGGTGATGAGGTTAAGTTTGCCTGCATCGACGGCCCCGAGTTTGACGGTTTTAAGGTCAATTTCGATGAGGCGATGGAAAGGATGAAACTCTACCGCACGGAAGAAGGAAGAGCCCTTCTCAAGCTGCGTGAAGGAGATACGCATCACGGAGGATGCGGAAACTGTGACGGAGGTGATAAGTAATGGCTGCACCGGGATTTGAGAGGATCGCCGTAAGCGAACAGGAGCCTCTTGTCAGAGCGAAGAATTTTGATGAGGTATGCCTCGGTTATACAGAGGATGAAGCAGTACTCGAGGCTGAAAGATGCCTTAACTGCAAGAACCCCAGATGCGTTCAGGGATGCCCCGTTAATATCGATATACCGGGATTCATCATGGCAGTAAAGAGCAGGGACCTCAGGGGCGCATATGACAAGCTTTCCGAGTCTACGGCTCTTCCCGCCGTATGCGGAAGGGTCTGCCCCCAGGAGACACAGTGTGAGGCCCTCTGTATTAGAGGAGTAAAGGGTGATGCAGTCGCAATCGGAAAGCTCGAGAGATATGTTGCCGACAATGCAAGGGAACAGGGAATGAAGCCTTCCGTAAGTGCAGCTCCCAACGGTCACAAGGTCGCTGTTATCGGATCGGGTCCTGCAGGTCTTACATGTGCGGGAGATCTTGCGAAGCTCGGATATGACGTTACGATATTCGAGGCTCTTCACGAAGCCGGCGGAGTACTTACATACGGTATCCCCGAGTTCCGTCTCCCCAAGGAGAAGGTCGTCGCTCCCGAGATAGAGAATGTTAAGTCCCTCGGTGTAAAGATCGAGACGAATGTCGTCATCGGAAAGTCAGTTACGATCGACGAGCTCATGGAAGATGAAGGATTCGAGGCCGTATTCATCGGTTCAGGTGCAGGTCTTCCCATGTTCATGAAGATCCCGGGCGAGAATGCCAAGGGCGTATTCTCGGCTAACGAGTATCTTACAAGGAATAACCTTATGAAAGCATTCAGGGAAGATTCCGATACACCTATATTCAGACCTGCCAAGGTGGCTGTCGTCGGCGGCGGAAACGTTGCGATGGATGCCGCGAGAACGGCACTCAGGCTCGGAGCTGAGGTTACGATCATCTACAGAAGATCTGAAGCCGAGATCCCTGCCAGGGCTGAGGAAGTACACCATGCCAAGGAGGAGGGCATCATTTTCGAGATGCTCACGAATCCTGTCGAGATAATCGAGAATGAGGAGCACTTCGTAAAGGCAGTCAGGTGCATCAGGATGGAGCTCGGAGAGCCTGACCAGTCCGGAAGGCGCCGTCCCGTACCGGTCGAGGGATCTGAATTCGAGATCGAGACAGATGCTGTCATCATGGCACTCGGCACATCTCCCAACCCTCTTATCGCTTCGACGACACCCGGTCTCGATACGAATAAGTGGAAGTGCATCGTTGCGGATGAGACTGACGGAAAGACCACGAAGGACGGAGTCTTTGCCGGCGGTGATGCCGTTACGGGTGCAGCAACAGTCATCCTTGCGATGGGTGCCGGGAAGGCTGCTGCAAAGGGTATCGACGAATATATAAAGGGTAAATGACATCCTCATATATCTACAGGCTGATCTGCCAGCTGAAGAGGAAGAAGCTTGCGATACTCATAGCTCTTATCGCTATCTCTGCAGTCGGAGTATCGCTCTTCAGGCTTGATTCAATGGCGGACAAATACGGAAACTATCATCCCGAGGCAATGCTCGGGATGTTTTCGCTTGTGCTGATATTCGCATTTGACTATGCATTTGCCGTAGGCTTCAGATGCGGAGTGCTCGGTTACTCTCTGTCGGACGTGACCTTTCACCTGGCATCCCCGTTTACGCCTTTGCAGAATCTCTGGGTATCGATAGTGAGCGCATCGCTGAGCTGGCTGTTCTTCCTGTGGTTCATTGCTGCGAATTCGCCGTTCCTTGCGATATTCCTCGGAGCACATACAGTCGATATACTCAGGCTCATCCCGGCGGCATTGCTTACGATGACTGTCATATTCACGGTTACATCATATATAAGTGCCAGATGGTGCGACAGCATAGCAGTCAGGCTGGCTCCGGTCACGATCCTGATAATCTATCATCTCGTTATAGTAATCCTTACAGTCAGGGATCTTATCTCGGAATTCGGATCCCTCGACGCGGCAAGGAGCAGGGGAGCCGTCGTTCTCCTCGAAAGGATAGGCAATTCACCTTATATCGATTCCTTCCCGATAGCCGGATGGATAGGTACGATCCTCAAAGGAGGCAGCACAGATCCTCATTATTCCCTGACGATAATAGGAGCGGTGCTGATGATCTTCTTTTTTGCGCTGTATCTCTTCAGCAGATCGAAGTTCGATTACTATGAGCATGCCTACGCTAATGCCCAGACCATAGCCGACATCATAGAATCGAGCAAGGCCGGCGTAGAGGCAGTCAATACGGGCATACAGAGAACGGCGAGGGTAGGTAATGAGAAACTGAAGCACGGATGGGGAGCTTCGGCGTTTTTCCATATGCATCTGTTCGAAAACAAGAGAACGTCAAAACTGTTCTTCGTGAACAAGGTGGCACTGATCTACAGGGTGTTCGGACTTCTGTTCCTCCTCGTTGTAGACGGCATCATAGACGAGATATATGATGTGGTGGTGATAATCCTCGGTATAGTTACGATGCTCGTTTTGAATTCGATAGTATTCGGGGGAGGAAAGACTGTCTTTGAGTTCAACAGACCATATCTTTTCATGGTCCCTGAGAAGTCATGGAAGAAACTTGCTTCATGTATCCTTTCGGATGTTCCGGAGATGCTCTTCGATTCGATAATATGCACACTGATCGTCAAGGCAGTGGCAGCAGAACAGTTCGGCATAGGCGCCATGATATCGTTTGTCTTCCTGATGGTCTCATTCGATCTTCTCAGCGAGACCACGGGACTTGTCTGCGTAAGGCTGTTCAGGAGTCTCGGCAAGTTTGCTCTTATGGGTATCAGATATCTTGCGGTCCTGGTCTTTATCGTTATAGGCATGATCCCGGCGACTATAGTTACCGGGAATATGAGCTCCGATACACTGGAGGGAGCCAGGGCGATAATCGGGATACTGATCCTCGTCATGGGCCTGACTTACTTTTCGATGTGGGTAGTGATCACAATACTTGCAAGAGGGCTCGTCGACAAGACGGACTGTATGTAGAATCTTTAAACTTTCTTTAACAATAAAGGGAAATTGATTAAACAATGATTGTTAAGATAGCAGTATAAAACAGGAGGGATGAATATGCTCACAGTCAATAACGTAACCAAGAAATACAAGAAGTTTCTTGCAAATGACAACTTAAGCTTTACTATAGGGGACGGAGAGATCGGTATACTGCTCGGACCGAACGGTGCCGGCAAGTCGACGATCATCAAGTCCATCGCAGGACTTCTCCGTTATACGGGAGATATCGAGATCGACGGTCTTGACAACAGATCGCTCGAGGCAAAGAGGCTCCTCGGATATATACCCGAGATACCTGCTCTTTACGACACACTGACAGTCGAAGAGCATCTTGAATTCATCAGGAGAGCATATAAGGTCGAGAACAGGGACCTGATGGAAAGGCTCCTCGACAGGTTCGAGCTTTCCGACAAGAGAAAGAAGATGGGTAAGGAACTGTCAAAGGGAATGCAGCAGAAAGTATCGATCTGCTGTGCACTCTCACACGATCCGAAGGTCGTTATCTTTGACGAGCCGATGGTAGGTCTCGATCCCCACGCCATCAAGGAACTCAAGACAGTATTCAGGGAGCTCCGTGACGGAGGAAAGACGATCCTCATCTCCACACACATGATAGATACGATAGAAGACTACTGGGATGTGGCTCACATCATGGTAGGCGGAAGGATCGCGGCAACAAGACACAACAAGCAGGGCGCAGCAGGCGAGAAGAGCCTTGACGAGCTGTTCTTCGAGATCACGGAAGGACAGGGATCCTCCGCATCTGAGGAGTAAGGGGGAGATACAGATGTTGTCGGCAACACTTTATAAATTCAGGAGGGGTCTGCTCAAGCAGCCCTGGAAGATCCTCGTGGGACTCGTAGTCCTCGCGGTTATCGTCTTCTTTATAGCCGTTCCTTCCATGACAGAGGACGGAACAGGTGTCGTACGTAATCAGGCGCTCATCATCGGCGCATCGTCACTCATATTCATGGTGATGTTCAATTATATGTTCTACAGCGGATATAAAAACGGAGCGGTAGGATTCTCGACGGCAGACGTCAATTTCTTTATGGCGGGGCCTTTTACGGAGAAGTTCAACCTTATCCTTGCAGCTCTTAATATCCTGACGGTCGGCGCGGTATTTGCCTTCATCCTGGCATTCCAGTCCTCGACGCTGAATATGGCCATAGGAACGAATTCGTTTGATATGATCGCGATCATCATCGGTTCTTTCGCGGTGATCGTTATCGCATACTTCCTCGGAGCTTTCTTCTGTACTCACTTTGATGAGCAGAAGGAGAAGAAGAGGATCGCTATCTTCACCCTTATAGGACTCGATGTCCTGTTTGTCATTATGTCCGTCGTGAGCCTTCTTAAAGAATTCGGTTCTTTTGCAGGGATCAAGGCGCAGGGCGCAAGGGCTGTAATCGCTCATATCGGAAATACGGTCTATGCGAAGATCTTCCCGGTCGGAGGATGGATGAGGCTGATCTATGAAGGAATCCTTACAGGAGACACTGTTTATCTGACACTGGGAATCATTCTCATAGTCTCCGTCATCCTTCTCATCGTCGTATTGTTTGCAAGCTTTGACATCAACTACTACGAGACTGCGATCGCGAATGCGCAGAAGGCAGCTGATCTCCTCGCGGCTAAGCGTGCAGGTGTCGATTCTGACTCTGCCAAGCTCAGTCAGAAGATCAAGGTCGGCAAGGAGACTCTCACGAGCGGAAGCGGTGCATCCGTATTCTTCAGCAGGCATCTGCTCGAGAATAAGCGTGCGACAAAGTTCTTCTTTGTAAATGCACTTGCCATCCTGTACAGGCTCATCTGTGCCGTATATATATTCATCTTCTCCAGAGTTCGGTTTTCCGATGAAGGCGGCAACGGTACGCCCATCTTGATAGCAGGACTCATGATGATGCTGATCCTCGATGTTCCCATCTACGGAGGCGGAAAGACGATCCTGGAGTTCAATAAGCCTTATATCTTCCTTTCGCCTCAGGAAGGCTGGAAAAAGCTCATGTACTGCCTCATGGCGGATCTCCCCGAGATGATCTTCGATTCAGCTGTTTGCTCTGCTCTCCTTTACATGTTTGCAGGCATTACGGTAGCTGAAGCTGTAAGTGCATTCGTCATGTTCGTCGGATTTGCATATCTGTGCGAGATCGTGGGACTGATGATGCTGAGGATGTTCAAGGGATTCGGAAGATATCTGCTGATGTTCCTCAGATCGCTCGTCATCTATGTATTTATGGTCGCGGTAGTAATACCTTCGCTCATAATATCGCTCCTAGCAAAGGAAGAAGGTTATATGCTGTTTATGTTATCGTGTGCAGGCATATCGATAATCCTTTCGCTGATACTCCTTCTTATCTCCCGCAATATGGTCGATAAGGTCGAATATGCAGGATAAAGAACGGCATCAACAGAAACACTATGACGGTCCGGGTATTCCGGGCCGTCTTTTTTATTCGAGGATCATGTAAACAGTTTTTGAATCATCCTGTCAAGCATCGCCGGATCGAACGGGTCTTCAGATGTCTCCATAGTCAGGAACAGCCGATCCCCGGGGATTATGCCGCTCTTCTGATAGTCGTTTATTCTTTTTACAGCTTTTTTTGCATAATCAGGATCATCCATCTTTCCGCAGTGTTCAAGATAGAGTTCCTTTCTGTCGCTGCGCCGCAGTATCGTAAAATCAGGATGTATGACATATCCGTTTGCAAGCTTTAGCGGGCATTCATACCTGTATGGAATGTTTCCGGCAAAAAGCCTGTCTGCGATGATCAGTTCGGATTTGGATCTAACCATCTCCCCATGATTTGTCTTATACGAAACGGTCCCTGCGTTTATCCCTTTAGTCACATATTGTTTGTTCATCCACAACGATATATATTCATCGTCGGGAAGCATAATTGGATCTATGATCGATCTTCGTTCCGCAGAAAATGACGAGTAGATATCTTCAGGAAGCTTTTGGGGGTATTTTCTGAGGGTGTTTTCTATATAGTCCCGTTCTCTGACAGCTGTTTTTAGTACCTTCTCAAGATAATTCTTCTGGATAAGATCATGTATAGTCTTTGATCCGTCTTTTCCGATGTGTTTTCCGTTTATGTCTGATCCTTTATTGACGAGATAGTAATATATCTGATTTCCCTTGTTTTCTACTCTGATCCTTCCTTCCGGGTATCCGGAGATAACAGGACCGATCTTTTCGACGAGATTCTGTAAAACGATAGATCTGTTCTTGAGTTCGTTCAGATGTCTGTTCATGTCTTTTATCTCCTTTGTTTTATTGATGAATATCTATATATTCTATAACGCTGAATTGATGACCGCTACCGTTATTTTCAATCTCTATGATATCTATTGAAACGGAACGGTATCTGTATCCTTATCAGTGACGGTAAGCTTCTCATAATGGAAGTCTATGGATGAAAGTACGGGTCTTCTACTAAATCTCGGAAACTAGCCGTTTAGTAGAAGAGAATGTCGTACTTGGAGTTATATCTTCTACTAAACCTATGAGTTTTAGTCGTTTAGTAGAAGAAAAAGTCAAGATGAAAGCAAGATCTTCTACTGAATCTAAGAAAGTAGTCGTTTAGTAGAAAAAAACGCAGGCGAGGTGAGTGATCTTCTACTAAACCTAAGATTATTATCATTTAGTAGAAGAAATAGCTGGAAAGACAGGTAGAGTCTTCTACTAAAAGCGGAAATCTTTCCATTTAGTAGAAAGAGCCATATGATGTATGTGAGGAGATGTCGTGAAATCAGGCATCTTCTCTGATATAATGAACGGCAGATGGAGAGTATAGTACATGTTTAAACTGGTATCGGATTTCAAGCCTTCGGGCGACCAGCCGCAGGCGATCGACAGACTCTGTGAAGGGATAAGGAAAGGGTATCATGCCCAGACGCTCCTCGGAGTTACCGGGTCCGGAAAGACCTTCACTATGGCCAATGTTATCGAGAAGATAAACAGGCCGACGCTCGTTCTTGCACACAATAAGACACTTGCGGGACAGCTCTATTCAGAGTTTAAGGAACTGTTCCCTGAGAATGCGGTCGAGTATTTCGTATCTTATTATGATTATTATCAGCCTGAAGCTTATATCGCAGCGAGCGACACTTATATCGAGAAGGACAGTTCGATAAATGACGAGATCGACAGGATGAGGCATTCGGCTACGAGGGCTCTCCTTACCAGGGATGATGTCATCGTCGTTTCATCTGTATCCTGTATCTACGGCATAGGCGAGAAAGATGATTACAAGGCGCTGACAGTAGGCCTTCATGTCGGTCAGAACATAAGCCGCGATGCTGTCATGGCACAGCTCATCAACATTCAGTATGACAGGAATGATTTTGACCTTAAGAGAGGAACATTCAGGTGCAGGGGAGATGTTCTGGACATCTTTACTCCTGACTCTGAAGACATGCTCACGAGGATCAGTTTCTTCGGTGATGAGATAGACAGGATAAGCCTGGTCCATGCTATAAGCGGAAAGACACAGTGGAGCAAAAACTTCATAGAGATATTCCCGGCTTCACATTATGCGACCGGCAGAGCAAAGCTCGAACGTGCGATCGGAAGGATAGATGAGGAGCTGGACGTAAGAGTCGCAGAACTGCGCGATGAAGGGAAGCTCATAGAGGCATACAGGCTCGAACAGAGGACCAGATATGATATGGAGCTCCTGAGGGAGACAGGATTCTGCAAGGGGATCGAGAACTACTCCAGGCATATCGCGGGAAGAGAAGAGGGAGAACCGCCGTGTACGCTCATGGACTTTTTCCCTGATGATTATCTCCTTTTTATCGATGAGTCGCATGTTACCATCCCTCAGGTCGGAGCGATGTATAACGGCGACAGGGCGCGTAAGGATATGCTCGTCAAGTACGGGTTCAGGCTTCCTTCCGCATATGACAACAGGCCTTTAAAGTTTGAGGAGTTCGAGCAGAGGACCGGAACGACGATATTTGTATCGGCAACTCCGGCAGATTATGAGAAGAAGCACTCGGAGCAGACAGTCGAGCAGGTAATAAGACCTACCGGACTTCTCGAGCCCGAGATATCGATAAGGCCTGTCGAGGGACAGATAGAAGATATCCTTCACGAACTGTCGGAGAATAACAAGCGCGGCGAGAAGAGCCTTATAATGACCCTGACCAAGAAGATGGCTGAAGACCTTACGGACTTCCTCACCAAGGAGAATATAAGGGTCACATACCTTCATTCCGATATAGAGACGGTCGACAGGATGGAGATCCTCCGTAAGCTCCGGTGTGACGAGATCGACGTCATAGTCGGTATCAACCTCCTGAGGGAAGGTATCGACCTTCCGGAAGTATCGCTCCTCATGATACTCGATGCCGATAAGGAAGGATTCCTGAGATCGGAAAGATCGCTGATACAGATAATAGGAAGATGCGCCAGGAACAGCAACGGACGCGTTATCCTCTATGCTGACGAAGTAACGGATTCAATGATGAATGCAGTCTCCGAGACGAACAGGAGGAGGGATATCCAGAAGAAGTACAACGAGGAGCACGGCATAATCCCCAGGACGATAAAGAAAGAAGTCAGGAACGTGTTTGATATCGTAAATGACTCTGCCAGGGAAGCGAAGGTCAAAAAGCTCGATGTTCGTGCTCTTATCAATAACGGTACTGTCGGCAAGACCGATTCCGATGATAAGGAGAAACTCATAGAGAAACTCTCATCCGAGATGAAGAAGGCGGCAGCCGCCCTCGAGTTCGAGAAGGCAGCGGAACTCCGCGACATCATCATATCCCTAAAGAGTGAAGGATCCTAAAAGAATCGAGCAGATAATAAGGATTTGATGTATCATATAAGGAGGTATATCAAGTTTTTATGAGACGGGAGAGATCCATCGGATGAGCCAGGGATTCGTACATCTTCATCTTCATACCGAATACAGTCTCCTTGACGGCGCGATAAGGATCAAAGAGCTGTCTGGAAGGCTCAAAGAACTCGGGATGGACGCCTGTGCCATCACCGATCACGGCTCCATGTTCGGATGTGTCGAATTCTTCAAGGAAATGAAGGCTAACGGCATAAAGCCGATCATCGGATGCGAAGTCTATGTAGCTCCCGGTTCAAGATTCGAGAAGAATCCGTCTCCAGACGCGAAAGCATATAACCACCTGATACTCCTGGCAAAGGACAATGCAGGTCTTGCCAATCTCAACAGGCTGGTCTCGGCAGGTTATACGGAAGGTTTCTACAGGAGGCCGAGGATCGATAAGGAGCTCCTCGAGAAGTGGCACGACGGGCTTGTCTGCCTCTCCGGATGCCTTGCAGGAAAGCTTGCTTCGCTTATCCGCGCGAATGATCTTGAAGGAGCCGAGAAAGAGGCGCTCTGGTATGATTCCCTATTCGGAAGGGGAAACTACTATCTCGAGATACAGAGCAATATGATGAAGGATCAGTCTGTCGTCAACTCTGCACTCGTAAAGATATCGAGGAATACCGGTATCCCGCTGGCTGCGACAAACGACTGCCATTATCTTCGTAAAGAGGACAGTTCCGCACATGATATCCTTTTGTGTCTCCAGACCGGAACAAAGATCGACGATCCCGACAGGATGAGGATGGAGACTGATGATTTTTACGTAAAGTCCGAGACGGAGATGAGGAGGTTCTTTGCCGATCTTCCCGAAGCGATCGACAATACTGCGAAGATCGCTGAGATGTGCAATGCCGAGTATGACTTTTCGACGATCCATCTGCCTGAATACGAGATCCCTGAAGGGTTCAAGGATAACAGGAAGTATCTTGAATACCTGACGGAAAACGGACTTAAGAGAAGGTTCGGTATCTCAGGCAGAGCGGCAGCCGAAGAGGTATATCTCAAGAGGGCCGAATATGAGCTTTCCGTCATCAATAATATGGGATATACGGACTATTATCTGATAGTCTGGGATTTTATTAATTATGCCAAGACGAACGGGATCATGGTCGGTCCCGGAAGAGGATCCGGTGCGGGCTCGCTCGTGGCCTATGCCATCGGTATAACTGATGTTGATCCGATAAGATATAATCTGGTCTTCGAGAGATTCCTGAATATCGAACGTGTATCGATGCCTGATTTCGATGTTGATTTCTGTTATGAGAGAAGGCAGGAGGTCATCGACTACGTTACGGCCAAATACGGCAAGGACCGTGTTGCCCAGGTTATTACTTTCGGAACGCTCGCAGCGAAAATGTGTATCCGCGATGTTGCAAGGGTCCTCGACCTGCCTTACGGCACGGGGGACAGGATCGCTAAGATGGTCCCGGAGAATCTAGGCATCACGATCTCCGGCGCGATAGAGCAGAATCCCGAGCTGAAGAACGAATATGAAAAAGATCCTGAGGTAAGGAAACTCCTGGGATATGCAATGAGGCTCGAAGGACTTCCGAGACATACATCCACGCATGCGGCAGGCGTTATCATTTCGGG
This sequence comes from Clostridiales bacterium, assembly GCA_017529925.1. GTDB lineage: Bacteria > Bacillota > Clostridia > Saccharofermentanales > Saccharofermentanaceae > Saccharofermentans. The sequence goes on along the minus strand of JAFXMZ010000004.1, from coordinate 10,200 downwards.
AAGGCCGATAACGGATATCGCGCCGCTGGCAGTCAACGACAACAATACTGTCGTTCAGTTTGCAAAGGCAGATATCGAGAGCGTGGGACTTTTGAAATTCGACTTCCTGGGCTTAAGGACTCTGACGGTCCTCAGGGATACGGCCGATATGGTCAGGGAGAACAGGGGGGAAGAGATAGTCTTTGATTCCATACCGCTCGATGATCCGAATGTATTTGCCATGATAGGAGAAGGCGACACGGTCGGCGTATTCCAGCTTGAGAGCCGCGGCATGACATCATTTATGAAGGACCTCAAGCCTAATTCGATCGAAGATGTTACGGCAGGCATATCGCTTTACAGGCCGGGCCCCATGGATCAGATCCCGAAGTATGTCAGGGGCAAGCATGATCCTGATTCGATAAAGTATGACCATCCGCTCCTCGAACCGATACTCAACGTTACATACGGATGCATGGTCTATCAGGAACAGGTAATGCAGATAGTAAGGGATCTGGCAGGATTTTCGATGGGCCAGTCCGACAATATCAGACGTGCGATGAGCAAGAAAAAAAGATCTCTCATGGAGAAATACAGGGAACTGTTCATCAACGGCGGTACTGACGAGAACGGCAACCGCGTCGACGGTGCCATCAACAGGGGAGTGCCCAAAGCCACGGCAGAGAAGATCTTTGATGATGTTGCAGGCTTCGCGGGTTATGCATTCAATAAATCCCATGCTGCATGTTATGCGATCGTCGGTTATTACACCGCGTATCTGAAGTATTACTATCCTACCGAATTCATGGCGGCCATGATGAACTCGTTCAGGTTCAATATCGCACAGGCCTCGTGGTATATCACATGCTGCGGACCTATGGGGATAAAGATACTTCCGCCTGATGTAAACAGGAGCCATGCCAAGTTCTCCACGGAGGGCGATCACAGGATAAGGATCGGTCTTTCGATAATTAAGAATGTCGGAGAAGGTGCCGTCAAGGAACTCGAGAAGGAAAGAGAAGAGGGAGGTCCTTTCACGTCGTTTGAGGATTTCCTCGTAAGATGCTCAAGGTGCGGGATAAAGAAGAATATGGCTGAGTCGCTGATACTCTCATCAGCTCTCGACTGGACAGGGCTTACCAGGGCATCCATGATAACTTCCGCCAGATCGGAACTTGAAAGGCTTGCCGAGAACAGGGGCCGCCAGGTCGAGGGACAGCTGTCGCTTTTCGATATGGCTGATGCGCCCGTGAGCCGTCCCGAAGTCTACGTGCCTGACATGGAGGAATACCCGAAGAAGGATCTTCTTGCGGCGGAGAAGGAGATGGTCGGTATCTATATCTCCGGTCATCCGCTCGATCAATACAGGGAATATATAGCGAAGCTTTCGACTTTTTCGACGCTCGAACTGAGGGATCTTGCTGATTCCGGAAGGATCGCGGAGCTCAATGACGATAAGACAGTTATCATGTGCGGAATGATCTATTCGAAAAAGATCCGCACGACCAGAGCCAAGACGTCGATGTGCGTGCTGTCGTGCGAAGATATGTACGGCCAGTTTGAAGCGGTGCTCTTCGGTAAGGTCTTCGAGGACAGCATAGGAATGCTGATAACTGACGAGCCGTATGTCATTGTCGGAAAAAGGAAGATCCGTGCAGAGGACTCATTCTCTCTGATGGTCGACAGGATCTATAAGATGCCGTCGTCGGTAGAGGAGTCGGAGCGGATACTTGCGGATTCGAAGAGGTTCCTGTCGTCTGACAGATATGTGCCGAATTCATATATCGTTAAGAGCAGGGAGGACAGTTCCGGGGGCGTCGTCTCCCCAAGGACCGGATCAGGTCAGGCTGCTGTCTCTCAGGCTGCCGGACAGACTGTTTCCAATACTCCTTCTCAGATCACGGGAGCGGGGACAGCAAATGCCGATGTTGGAATGAACCCTTCAGGAGGAGCAGAAGAACAGGAAAAAGAAAAGCCCCAGATACCTTACGGTACGGAGGCTCTTGAGATATCATTCTCGGGATCTCCCCAGGGCGAGGGCTTTAACAGGCTGTTGAACTTCCTTGCATTCTTTAACGGGAATATGCCTGTCGACGTTGTTTTCACCCAGGACGGCAGCAGGGTAAGACTCGATCCGAGCTGCTATATAAAACGGGATCCGGAAGTCATAGGACTTCTGTCGGATCTCGTCGGTAAAGATAATATCAGATACAGCTGAATCAGATATCGGCTTCGGTAAATGTATTGCCGCAGGTCTGGCATGTGCACTTTCCGCCGTGGCGGATCTTGCATGCCGCACCGCATGAAGGACAGTTGACTCCCGTGAACTCCATAGGCGACAGAGTTCTGTCGCGGTCCGGATTATCGGAGAAACGGACGAGTTCCTCTCCTATGCTGTATGTGAGGTTGATAAGGATACCGTTATTAAATAGCGTCTGAATACTCTTGATGATGGTTTTCTTATTGCGGTGCAGTTTGGCGGCGATCTCGTCTGCCGTCATCTGCTCTGCGGAAGCGGAATCCTTCTCGAAAAGGGCGGACAGTAACCTGGCGTCTATTACACATCTGCTCATCTTCCAGGCCAGAGGGATCAGGAAGATGCAGGGTACGATCATCATAAAACAGAAGAGCCACATGTCGATCTCGTCTATATGTTCATCGAGCGTCGCGCAGATGCAGATGAACGTCCAGAATGCCAACGTGAAAGTGACCATGAGGATTATGATGCTTTTGACCATATAGAGTGAGAATCTGTTCCGGTTAAGATACATTATCTGACCTCCTCGATATCCTTTACGTAATAGCCGCAGGATGCGCATCTGTCTCCGCCGCCCTTGCGGAGCCTGACCCGGGCACCGCAGGTGGGACATACCTTGACAACAAATGTCTCCTCGTAATTCCTGAAACCTGTCTTTGTCTTATCGGATACGGTAATGGTACCTGTAGACCTGTCGAAAGTAAGCTGCTGGAAACAGCCTTTCCTGTAGAGCCAGTCAACGTCCTTCGCAGCCTTCTCGGGTGTTACTCCGAGCATCTTCGCAAGTGTATCCATGGTAATGACACCGTCGTGGTCTGCCTTAAAAAAGGAATCATACTTCTCGACGCCCGAGAGCTTTTTCCTTGATCTGAGGATGAAAAAGACCGGGATGAAAGAGATAATAAGGAATGCGGTCGAATAACCGATGCCGTATCTCAGACCCTGGATATCAAATACCGTCATAAGGAAAAGGAGTACCGCAAAAGCGAAGAATCCTCCGAATAATCGGAGCAGGATAAGGTTCCTGATCCTCTTTATCATAACTGCGGCATTGTTAACGTACATATATCATCCCTCCAGTATCTTTCCTATATTATCATACTGTTTGCCAAAAAGAACGTCATATAGTGTATAATACATCTCGAAAATGATATGGATCCGGAGGAATATTCCCATGATTAAGCTTTTATATAATGAAGAAAACCTGCCTTCAATAGACACTCTTAAGGCAAAAAACTATGAGGGCGCTGCGCCCGATCCCGAGAATCCGATCAAGAGGATCGGAGTCCTTACTTCGGGAGGCGACGCACCCGGAATGAATGCGACGATAAGGGCTGTCGTACGTGCAGGCATCAATTCGGGTCTCGAGGTCTTCGGCGTCACGAGAGGATTCCACGGACTGTGGAAGGGCGAGATGAGCCAGATCGGAATGAGAGATGTTTCCGAGACGCTCCAGAGAGGCGGAACGTTCCTCATGACAGCAAGATCAAAGACATTCCAGACTGATGAAGGTGTCATGAAGGGCGCCAGGATGATGGAGGTCTACGGTCTTGATGCACTCGTAGTATCCGGAGGAGACGGCTCATTCAAGGGCGCGAGAGCCCTTGCGAGGATCGGCGTACCTGTTATCGGTATCCCCGGAACGATCGACAACGATATCGGATGCACGGATTATACGATCGGATATGACACGGCTATGAATACGGCTATGGAGGCGATCGATAAGCTCCGCGATACGGCATCCTCTCATGAGAGATGTTCCGTTATCGAGGTAATGGGAAGAAGAGCAGGATATATCGCTCTCAACGTAGGTATCGCCACAGGCGCGGAGGTCATCCTTATCCCTGAGGTAGGATTTGATTTCAATCAGGATGTCATCAGGACTATCCTCGATGGAAGGAATAAAGGCAAGAAGCACTACATCGTTATCGTTGCAGAGGGCGTCGGATCCGCACCCGAGATCGCCAGGAAGATCGAGGAGCAGACTGGCATCGAGTCCAGACCCACTATCCTCGGACACCTTCAGAGAGGCGGTTCACCGACTCTCCGCGACAGGACGACGGCCAGCCTTATGGGCGTACGTGCGATCGACTGCCTGCTCGAGGGAAGATATAACAGGATAATAGTCGAGAAGAACGGTAAGATAACCGATGTCGATCTTGAAGAAGGTCTTGCAACGACAAAGACCATCCCCTCGATCGAGATCGAGAATGCAAGGCGTCTCTCATAACAGGAGAATATGTATAAATACACTACTTTCGAGGAAGAAGCCCGAAGGAAGATGATAAAGGGCAGGGTTCTTTCTGTCCTTGAATTCGACAAGATAATATCAGAGCTCAAAGAGAAGGCAAGGACTCCCTACGGCGGAGAACTTGCCGGATCTCTTCTGCCTACGACATCTTTCGAGATGGTAAACGAATCCCTCGAAGATACATATGAGGCTTACACCTACATCAATAAATACGGCTCGATCCCCCTTTCGTCATTCCCTGAGATCAGGGATCACCTTTCATATGTCAGGGCGGGAGGTGTTCTCACACCGGCGGCACTCCTTGATATAGCCAGGTTCCTTAGGAGCGTTTCGGAGCTTCAGGGGATAGTGTCCGGCGAGCACACGGATATGTACGAGACCAACCTGTTCTCGTCGATCAGGGCGCTTTATGCCGAGGAGAAGCTCCGCAAGGAGATCGAATTCGCGATAGTCAATTCCGACGAGATTAATGACCGCGCGAGCGAGACACTTTATTCGATACGCCGCGAGAAGAAGGATATCGCAGGCAGCATAAGGATCCTTCTCGACCGTGTCATCAGGAATAATGAGGACATACTTCAGGAAGCGATAATAACGATAAGGAACGAGAGATACTGCGTTCCCGTTAAGTCGGAGCATAAGGGACGTCTTCCCGGTATCGTTCACGACACTTCATCGACGGGGCAGACAGTATTCATCGAGCCGATGAACGTAGTCGAGGCAAATAACAGGATAAGAGAACTCTCTTCGATGGAGAAGGCGGAGATCGAGAGGATCCTTGCTTCGCTCACGAAGCTAGTTAAGGATTCGAGAGGAAGCCTGGATGCCGATATATCCCTCATAGGCTGCATCGATCTTGCGAGCGCCAAGGGAGAACTTGCGATATCGATGGATGCAGTGAAGCCCGTACTGCTGCGCGACGGCAAGATCAGGTTCATGAAGGCCAGACACCCGCTGCTGCCCAAAGATACTGCAGTACCGGTCGATATCATCAACGGCTACGACTATACGACTCTGGTCATCACGGGTCCCAATACGGGCGGCAAGACTGTGTCGCTGAAGACATGCGGGCTTTTGACTCTCATGACCATGGCCGGCCTCATGATACCGTGCGCAGTCGGATCAGAGGCATCGGTCTTTGACAGAGTCCTGGCCGATATAGGTGACGAACAGAGTATCGAGGCGAGCCTTTCGACATTCTCGGCGCATATGTCAAATATCGTCTTCATCCTGAAGAACGTCAGGGGAAGATCGCTGGTGCTCCTTGATGAGCTCGGAAGCGGTACTGATCCTGCGGAAGGAGCGGCTCTTGCCGTATCGATATTCGACAGGCTGTTCGACTCAGGATGCACTGTCATGGCAACGACCCACTACAAGGAACTGAAGGCATATGCCATTACGAAGGACGGTGTCATGAATGCCGCATGCGAGTTTGACACAGAGACTCTTTCGCCGACATACAGGCTCGTTACGGGTGCTCCGGGCGTGTCGAACGCATTTGTCATATCAGGCAAGCTCGGACTTCCGAAAGACATAATCGAAGATGCAAGGTCCAAGCTCTCTGAGGAGGAACTGTCTTTCGAGATGCTCATATCTGAGGCCGAGGAGAACAGCCGCGAAGCGGAAAGACTTAAGGATGAGAACTTAAGGCTCAATAATGAGCTTAAGGAGAAGATCGCCTCTCTGGAAGAGGAGAAGAAGGCGCTCAAAGCCTCAAAGACAAAGATCCTGAACGACTCGAGGATGAAGCAGAAAGAGCTCTTAAAGGAAAAGGAAGAGGAGCTTGATGAGCTCATGAGAGAGCTCAGGACCAGGTCCAGGAATGAGTCGCGTGAGGAAGCACGGGACGAGCTCGACAGGATAAGGAGGAGGCTGCGCGCAGGCGTAAAGGATCTCTCAAAGGATGAAGAGGAAGACGGAGTCGATAATGTTTCGCTTCCGGGTGAAGCTCCTAAGGAAGTCAGGGAGGGAGAGAAGTATTTTGTCCCTCATCTGAACTTTACGGGAACAGTCGTATCTGCTCCGGGCGGAAGAAATAAAAAGGTCAGGATCTCTTCGGGCACGATGACTTATTCCGTAGATATCGCAAACCTGAGGATGCCTACGGCAAAACAGCTCGCAGGAGGAGATCAGAAGGAAGCATCATCAAAAAAGAACAGGATCGAACAGGCGGCTTCCTACAGGCAGTCATCGGCAGGAAAGATGAGATATGAAAAATCCATGACGGTCATGCCGGAGCTGATGCTCATAGGAAAGACCGTCGCCGAAGCTGAGAGTGCGCTCGACTCATATATCGACGACTGCCAGCTTGCGGGGATACACGATATAAGGATAGTACACGGCAAGGGCACGGGAGCCCTGAGGAGTGCTGTAAAATCGATGCTCGATTCAGACATAAGGGTCAAGTCGCACCGCCCGGGTTATCAGGGCGAGGGTGACGACGGAGTGACTGTTGCGGTGCTCCTTTAAAACTGAACGGGAAAGGTGAAGAAATATGTTCTATAACGAAAAGAGGCTCAATATCATAGTCGGCGCATATGGAAGCGGTAAGTCGGAGATAGCCGTTAATGTGGCTTTAGCGATGAAGAAGGCAACCCCCGAAGGGAAGGTCCTTCTTGCGGACATGGATATCGTCAATCCGTTCTACAGGAGCGCTGATGCGGCAAAAGAGCTCGAGGAGAGCGGTATCCGCGTGATACTCCCGTCTTACGCAGGTTCCAATGTCGATGCACCGGTCCTGAGCGGCGAGATGTATGTCATTTTCGACGATGATTCATATTCGGGTGTCTTCGATATCGGCGGTGAGGATATGGGTGCCAACGTTCTGGGATCGCTCAAGACGAGGCTCGAGGGCATCGACTGCAATCTCTTTATGGCAGTCAATACGCTCAGGCCGTTCACGGCGGATAAGGACGGTATAATCAGGATGGCATCCGAGCTTCAGGAAGCTTCGAGGATAAACATTACGGGATTCATAAATAATACGAACCTTCTGGAAGAGACCACTTTCGAGGAGGTAAAGGAAGGCGAGAATATCGTGGCGGAAGTAAGCCGTCTTACGGGGATCCCCCTGGTTGCCACGGCATTTATGGACGGACTGATCTCTGCTTCGGATGAGAAAAAGTTCGAGGCTCCGGAGATATTGAAGCTTCAAAGGAGCATACGCTACAGTTTCTGATTTGATTAGGAAGTAGGTGCTGTGATATCATCTCCGCTATGAACATGATGTATCTTTCTCTCGGAATATTTGCGGTAATGTACGTCTGCCTCCTGATCTTCACGGAACAGAGGTGGATGATCGCGATGTTTGCTGCCGCGATCTTTATGGCGATCGGGATACTGCCTGTCGGCGATTCCCTTCTGGCAGTCAACTGGAACGTCATACTGATGCTCCTGGGTACCATGATAACCGTAGAGCTGTTCATACAGAGCAAGATGCCGGCCCTTATGGCTGAGAAGCTCCTGAAGATGACCCCGAACGTAAAATGGGCCGTTATAGTCCTCAGCCTTTTCTCGGGACTCATCTCCGCATTTGTCGATAATGTCGCGACAGTTCTGATGCTCGCACCGATAGGACTTGCCGTTTCGAAAAAGCTGAATACAAATCCCGTTCCGGTGATAATCTCCATAGCGGTTTCGAGCAATCTTCAGGGAGCGGCTACACTGGTCGGAGATACGACTTCGATACTGCTCGGTTCCTATGCCGATATGGGATTTAACGATTTCTTCTGGTTCCTGGGCAGGCCCGGTATCTGTTTCGCTGTAGAAGCAGGCGCCATCATGACAGTTCCCGTCCTGATGATACTGTTCAGGAAGGAAAAGAAAAAGGTCACTTCGGAGATCACGACAAAGGTTACTGATTATCTGCCGACTGTCCTTCTCCTCGGAACGATAGGACTTCTCATCGCCGCTTCCCAGTTCCCGGATAAGCCCGCTCTTACGAACGGAATCATCTGTGTCGGTCTGGGACTTTTCGGCACGATCGCCGAGTGGTTAAGGCACAGGGGAGAGAGGGTTAAGTTCCTCAAGTCGGTCCTCGATGCAATCGACATAAAGACGCTCCTTCTCCTTACCGGCCTGTTTATGGTCATTGAAGGCATAACCGAAGCCGGAGTCATTGACGAGATAGCGAAGCTGTTTGTAAAGGCAGGAGGCGATTCCCCGCTTGTCATGTATATCCTTATCGTATCCGTATCCGTTGCCCTGAGCGCCTTTATCGACAATATCCCCTATGTTGCCACCATGCTCCCGGTAGTCACCGGCATAGCAGGTATAATGGGCATCGAGCCGTATCTTTTCGATTACGGCCTTCTCATCGGGGCAACGCTCGGAGGAAACATCACGCCCGTCGGTGCATCGGCCAATATCACCGGCATCGGCATCCTCCAGAAAGAGGGTTACAAGGTCAGGAACAGGGATTTTCTCAGGATAGGTATACCTTTTACCCTGGTCGCGGCAGTAGCGGGTGCCGCAGTCGTCTGGATATTCTGGGCTTGACCCTTTTCGGAAGGCTCAAAAAACGGGGCTCTCACGAAGTTAGTGTTAAAAGTTAATTTTCTATAAAGTCGGTCCCCGGTAAATTGTCAAGTATTTTGAACTATGCTATTATTTCTATGTTGGCGCGTGGGGTTATTCCCTGCGACAAACATCAGAAAACGGAGGTTCAAGAATATGGGATTGATTAAGCTTGCTGCAAACCTTATCGGTGTGGCTCGTGAGTCCATTAATTCTGAGTTTGCAGATCAGTACCTCGAGTTCTTCACATGTGACTCTCTCGGTCAGAATGTGCTCGTCAAGAAGGGTGCGGCTCAGATCAAGAAGGGAAAGAATACAGGTAGTTCGGAGATCATTTCAAACGGATCTACGATCGCTGTTCCCGAAGGAACGGCACTGCTTCTCGTAGATAACGGAAGAGTAATCGACTTTACTACTACAGCAGGAATGTATCAGTGGGATTCCTCTACTTCTCCTTCCATCTTCGGTGAGGGTAAGTTCCTCGAGAAGGCCAAGGGTATCGTAAGCGATACATGGGAGCGTATGAAGAGAGGCGGAGAGCTCGCGAAGCAGCAGAGAGTCTACTTCGTTAACATGCTCGAGATGAAGGACAATAAGTTCGGAACGGCATCTGCTCTTCCTTACAACGATCCCGTATACAGAAATATCTACATCAGGCTGAACGGTGCTTTCTCTTACAAGATCGTTGACCCTGTAACGTTCTTCCAGACGCAGACAGGAAATATCGCAGGAGAGTTCACTGCTGAAGATCTCATGGGTAGAGTTGCAGATCCCAAGCAGCCCCGCCTCGAGTTCCTCGACAATATCTCCGAGGTCCTCAACAGATGCGGCGGAACAGATAAGATCATGTTCTCAGATCTGCCCGGTGAGCAGGGAAGACTCAGAAGATACATGCAGGAAGCTCTCGACGAAGAGTGGCTCCAGAACAGAGGTATCGTTATCGAGTCTGTTGCTATCGGCGGCATTACTCCTGACGAGAAGTCCAGAGAGAGGATCGAGAAGATCGATACTTCCAAGATGTACGGTCAGGATCCTTCTATGCTCGCAGCAGAAGTAGCTCTCGGCCAGACAGAGGCTATGAAGCTCGCAGGCGGCAACTCCGCAGGTGCAGCTACAGGTCTTATGGGTCTCGGTATGATGGGCGGACTCCAGGGCGCATCCGGCGGTACGCAGGCAGCATTTAACTTCCTCGGCCAGC
>JAFXMZ010000026.1 GCA_017529925.1 Clostridiales bacterium | reverse complement strand
TGATTACATCGTGTTCTTTAATGAACAGAGACCTGCCTACTCTCTGAACTACCTGACGCCAAAGCAGTACAAAGAGTACTTCTTTGGAAATCAGTTGAATACAAAATAAGAAATGTGTCTACTTTTGCTTGACTAGTGCAGACCGTTGCCAAAAACGCCTCTGAAATCGACGATTCTGGCAATTTAGACCTGAATTGCCAGAAATGCTAATTTCACTGGAAAAAATGGCAGCGCCTCGGCAAATTTGTAAGAAATAATTGACAAAGAATATCTATTTTATTTTTCACAAATCACCACGCTTCCCATTCTCCACACAAAATCCATACTGCCTCCCTTTTCTTTACATACCGGTGTTCTACCATTAGAGTATGAAATAAGAGAAAGGCGGTATCTTTATGAGACGCAATAAGGATAAGATCCTAGCTTTGCTGCTGGCAGGAACAGTCGCTGCGGGAGTATTCCTGACAGGCTGTTCGAAGGCAGAGAACGGTGATGCGAACGCATCGGAAAATAAAGTTTTAACTGAGGCTTCGCAGGATACAAAAACAGAAGAAAAAACACTCATTAATCACATGAGTGAGAATGAGCTTGCGCTCACAAAAAAGACTGATCTCCAGCTCCTTGATAAGCCATGGGAGGAGGTCAGAAATGCACTCAGGCCCGAAGGTCCGATAGAAGGTTTTTATGACATGACGGCGATCTCCGTAACGACCAAGGAGGACCTTCTGAAAGAAGTTGCGGAATACCCCGAAAACTATGAGGATCCGGGGGCGGCACTTGCCGAGATAAACGTCCTTCCGGACGACTACTGTTATACGTCGGGAGCGATAGTAAACGGCGAGCTCGTTTTCGATTGTCTGCCTGATAAGGACTACGACGGAGGCGCAGGAAAATGCTCCTCGTATCACTACAACCCGGAGGACTATACGAAGTCATATTCTGTCGAGATAGAGTTCTCGGATTATGACGATCTGAAGAAGAAACTCAGGGAGGATATGGACGTTAAGATCTCCGAAGGAAGTACGTTCGCAGAGGCCGCCGATGAGGATTACGATAACATCATCGCGATATATGATGCGGTGATCGACGGAAGTGTTGAGATCATCCCTTATGAAACGATCAGCATGTGCCTCGATTACTTTATGGAAAACGGTAAGCAGTCAGGTCTTGACGAGACTGCATACACATGGGAATTCTCCGAAGCAGCCGTGGACAGGATAAAGGATCGGATAGATGAATATCATTTTCGCGATGATGAACTCGATATGGGATTCACGGTCCATGTGGTCACTCCTTCAGGATATGATCCTGACAAAGAGTATCCGGCGATCGTCCTTACAGATGCCGTATGGAGATTCGGCGACATCCCCGTACTCGAGAGGCTCATGGATGAAGGTGACGCTCCGGCATACATCATAATTACGGTCGGGTTCGAGTACGATGTCGACGGATGGGACAATGAGATCAGGGCAGATATATTCTGCGTCCGTAAGAAGGAATTCCTTGATTTCATTACCGACAACATGATGCCGTATCTCGTCGAAAAGTATGCGATCGATCTTGACAACTGCACGCTGTTCGGGCATTCGCAGGGAGGCGTTTTTACGCACTATGCCGCGTTCAATTCCGACCTTTATGAGAACAGGCCTTTTACGGCTTACATCATAGGAAGCCCGACATTCTGGACGCCGTATTTTACGGTCGCGGATGACTGGGAGGAATATAAGAACGATTACGGTTATTTCGACAGGAACGAGAAGGCGGATTTCTATCTGCTCATTACCGGCGGAAAGCTCGAGGATGAGGATTACGAGGAATACTTCCTCGGGAACGATTCGACTCTCGAGGGGATAGAGCATCTGAAGGAGAGGCTCGAGGCCGCGGGGGATGAACTTTTCGACGTGAAGCTCTATCCGTCACATCACTATCAGTACGTTTCATCGATGATCAGGGAGTACATAAGGGGCGATGTGAGGAAGTGACGGGCAGCGGCCCTGACCCCTCCTGAATTTGACTTAACTTCTCTTTATTTATAAAATAATCGGGATGTGAGAGCATCATGTAAAACGGCTTTCCCCCGGAGGTAAGAGAAGGGGAGCCGTTAGCGCCCGGACCTGAGATATGGTTGACGAGGATGGCAGTTATCGAAAGACTCGGCGGATTCTGTCACGGCCACATATACGAGCGGCCGTCAGAGAGAAAGCAAAAAGCAGAATCAACACTGTAACAGAGGTTCTCTCGAGCTCGGGAAATGACGGCGGCTTATGAGGCCGGCGTATATCTTGAGGAGAAAAATTATGAGAGTCGTAATACAGGATAACTACGAGAAAATGTGTAAATGGGCGGCTGACTATATCGCCGCGAAGATCAATGCCCACAAGGAAGACAGGCCTTTCGTTCTGGGACTTCCCACGGGATCTTCCCCTATCGGAGTCTATAAGGAGCTCGTTAAGAAGAACAAGGCAGGGGAACTGTCCTTTGCGAATGTCGTAACATTCAACATGGATGAGTATCTCGGACTTCCCCACGAGCACGACCAGAGCTACTGGTACTTCATGCATGACAATCTCTTCGATCACTTAGTCGACATGAAGCCCGAGAACATCAACATCCTTAACGGCATGACTGATGATCCCGAGGGTGAGTGCGCACGCTATGAGGAGAAGATCGCTTCCTACGGCGGTATCGATCTGTTCATGGGCGGCATCGGCGTTGACGGACATCTTGCTTTCAATGAGCCCTATACTTCGCTTTCGTCCAGGACGGGAGTACGTGACCTGACGACCGATACGAGGATCGTCAATTCGAGATTCTTCGGCAACGATCCCGAGAAGGTACCTTCACAGGCCCTCTCCGTCGGTATCGGAACGGTCACGGATTCGAAGGAGGTCTTAGTCCTCATCTCCGGTCATAACAAGGCGAGAGCTCTTGCGGCGACTGTAGAGGGCGGCGTATCACAGAAGTGGACATGCTCCGCACTCCAGATGCATAACAATGCTATAATCGCATGTGATGAGGAAGCATGCGGAGAGCTTACCGTTGACACATACAAGTATTTCCTCGACATCGAAAAGAAGGAAAGACTCTGATAACGGAGGTAGATAATCAATGTACAAGATCACTGATCTTTATGATCTCGATCATACGATCGCAAAGGACTATCTCATGGGATTTGAATATCCCTGGGAGGCATTAAAGGGGATAAAGGATCTGATCCTCGAGCTTGGACCTAAGCTCGGTGATGACTATGAAGAAGTATCCGAGCATGTTTGGGTGCACAAGACGGCCAAGGTATTCCCTTCGGCATATCTCGGAAGCCCCTGCATCATCGGACCCGAGACTGAGGTAAGGCACTGCGCCTTCATAAGGGGTTCGGCACTCGTCGGCGCCAACTGCGTCGTAGGCAACTCGGTAGAGCTCAAGAATGTCATCCTTTTCGATCACGTTCAGACACCTCACTACAACTACGTAGGTGATTCGATCCTCGGCTACTATTCGCACATGGGCGCAGGCTCCATCACTTCGAATGTCAAGTCCGACAAGAAGCTCGTAGTAGTCCATAACGGAACCGAGCAGATCGAGACGGGCATCAAGAAGTTCGGCGCCATGCTCGGCGACTATGTTGAGGTCGGATGCAACAGCGTATGCAATCCCGGTACAGTCGTCGGAAGGCACAGCAATATCTATCCGACTTCATGCGTCAGGGGAGTAGTTCCCGAGAATTCGATCTTCAAGGATAACGGCGTTATAGTCGAAAAGAACTGATACAAAGGAGAACCTTAGATGGGTAAGTATTTCGGAACAGACGGTTTCCGCGGTGAGGCCAACAAGAACCTTAATTATGAGCATGCAGTAAAGATCGGCCGCTTCCTCGGCTGGTACTACGGCGTAAGGCTCGGAAAGAAAGCGAAAGTCGTCATCGGCAAGGACACGAGAAGATCGAGCTACATGTTCGAGTATGCGCTCTGCACAGGCCTTATGGCTTCGGGTGCGGATGCCTACATCATGCACGTTACGACAACACCTTCCGTATCCTACATCGCAAGGGTAGACGACTTTGACTGCGGAATCATGATCTCCGCATCGCACAATCCCTACTACGATAACGGCATCAAGCTCCTGAACAGCAACGGAGAGAAGATGGACGAAGAGACGATCCTCATGGTAGAGGATTATATCGACGGGAAGATCGAGGTGCCTCTCGCAGAGCGCGATGCTATCGGAAGGACAGTCGACTATGTTGCAGGACGTAACCGCTATATCGGCTATCTGATCTCGATGTCCAAGTACAGCTTCAAGGACAAGAAGGTCGGTCTCGACTGTGCAAACGGCGCTTCATGGTCCATCGCGAAAGGCGTTTTCGATGCGCTCGGAGCAAAGACATATGTCATCAACGCAGATCCTGACGGATATAACATCAATACCGACTGCGGAAGCACACATATCGAGCACCTTCAGAAGTTCGTTACAGAGAACAGGCTCGACATCGGCTTTGCATATGACGGTGATGCCGACAGATGCCTTGCAGTAGACGAGAAGGGAAATGTCGTTACGGGTGACCACATCCTCTACATCTACGGAAAGTATATGAAGGAGAGGGGCAAGCTCATCAACAATAAGGTCGTTACCACGATCATGTCGAACTTCGGTCTTTACAAGGCCCTTGATAAGATCGGCATCGAGTACGATAAGACCAAGGTAGGCGACAAGTACGTTTATGAGAATATGGTCCAGACAGGCAACAGGATCGGCGGTGAGCAGTCCGGTCACATCATCTTCTCCAAGTATGCTACGACCGGTGACGGTATCCTTACGTCCCTGAAGCTCATGGAGGTAATGCTCGCTAAGGAAAAGCCGATGAGCGAGCTCGCAGCTCCCGTTGTCTTCTATCCCCAGGTACTGAAGAATGTAAGGGTCAAGAGCAAGCCCGATGCACAGAACGATCCCGACGTTAAGGCGGCGGTCGAGAGTGTTGCAAAGGAACTCGGCGACACCGGAAGGATCCTTGTCCGTGAGAGTGGCACTGAGCCCGTTATCAGGGTCATGGTCGAGGCAGGTTCCGAAGAGATATGCGAGAAGTATGTCGACAGCGTCATAGACGTCATCAGACAGAAGGGTCATATCGAAGGATAAGATATTATCTTAAGAGACAATATTACCCGCGGGGAAGTCTTAAATACCCCGCGGGTTTTTATCTGTGTTCAGTTAAGACTGAATAAAAGGCAGC
Organism: Clostridiales bacterium; assembly: GCA_017529925.1. Classification (GTDB taxonomy): domain Bacteria; phylum Bacillota; class Clostridia; order Saccharofermentanales; family Saccharofermentanaceae; genus Saccharofermentans. The sequence continues at coordinate 269 of JAFXMZ010000026.1, read as the reverse complement.
GTCTTTATATACGTGAGTTTTTCAGTTCATTGATACGCTCGATGGGAAGACCGGAAACAGCTGAAATAGTATCATCATCAAATGATCCCATACCAATCATGCGAATGGCAGTGTCGATGGAGTGTTTTTCAACACCCTGAGCAAAACCTTCTTCACGGCCTTCGTTCCTGCCCTGAGTATATGGTGCGTCTCCGACAAATGCCATATCGTCCACCTCCGTGCCCATCGTATCCGTCGTCTTCACTCCGTATCCCCTGATCTCTTCGATT
>JAFXMZ010000025.1 GCA_017529925.1 Clostridiales bacterium | reverse complement strand
CGGAACCTTCGTGCGGTACTTCTGGTAGAACTCCAGAGCCTGCATGATATAGTCCCTTGTGTCGTCGTACGACACGGTTTCCGGAATATACTTCCGGAGCTGACCCAGAGGGATGTGGATCTTTTCCTTCTGGTTCGGTTTTTCTTCCTGCATAATGGACTCGATGACTGCCTCATTGAGACGGCCTTCTTCTGAGAACTTACGCATTCTGATGGTCTGAGCGTGCGATGGAGTGCAATCGCAGTCCAAGATCTGTTGGTAGACCATTTTCTGCTCATCGCATGTTAAGTACGAGAGCTCAACAGCCGGTCTTAGTGCGATAGCACCTTCATCTACAAGATCCAAGAGTTCCGGTACGAGTTCAGTGAGGCGGATATAGCGACGAACTTGCTCGCGGCTTTCTCCAACCTGTTTTCCGAATTCTTCGCTGGTCCTAAGTTTTTCTGACACCACTGGTGTCAGATTTCCACTAGGTCTTCCGGGAAGACGATTCATGGCCTCAAGGCGCATCTTGTAAGAGAACGCCTTTTCGCTGGGTAGGATCACTGACCTTTGCAGATTCGACTCGACCATCATGATGATTGCTTCATCACGGCTCATTTCACGAACATCTGCCTTTACAACAGAAAGACCTGCGATTTCGCAGGCCTTCTTTCGTCTGTGTCCGGAAACGATCTCGTATCGCCCGTCCTCTTTTGGTCTCAAGGTGATAGGTGTGATTAGTCCACGTTCCTTGACGCTCTCCACGAGCTGATCCATGTCTTCGTCCATCCTTACCTTGAACGGGTGATCCGGAAATTCATCGATTAGCTCTATAGGGATGTCGTAGATCTTGGGAAGTCGCCCCTCACGGATCTCCTTGTCATCCTTGAAGAGTTCATCGTACGCCGTAAGGCCTAGGTCTAACTTGGGCTTTTCTCTCAAGTCCGATCACCTCCTGTGCCAGATTTGCGTAAGCTTCGGCAACTTTACCCTTTGGATCGTGGGTAAATATGCTTTCGCCTACATTCGGACATTCGGTAGCTCTGACTGAATGGGGTATCTCTATATTAAATACATTAATATTAATACCCATTGCATCTCGCAAAGCTCTCGTGATGTCCCTTGCGTTGTTTGTCCGGGAATCAACCATCGTCATGAGAACTCCATCAATCTTCAGGTCAGGATTAATCTGTCGCTTCACCTTTGAAATGGAATGAAGCAGCAAGTCTAAGCCTTTGACTGAAAGGAAAGACGGTTCACAAGGTATGATGACTGAGTCAGCTGCTACAAGAGCATTGATGGTCATCATGCCAAGAGACGGCATGCAGTCGATCAGGATTACATCGTACATTCTTCTCAGAGGCTGTATGGCCCTTTTCAGTACGGATTCTCTGCTCATACAGTTGAACAAAGCTGTTTCAGTACCGGAAAGACTGATGTTTGACGGGATTAGGTCGATGTTTTCGAACTGCCTAATAGGATCATCGAAGAACATATCCTTACTATCACCCGACATCTCATAAGCCAAAAGCTCCGAAAGCGTTACATCCAGGTCATCAGGCCTTTCGATCTTACAGCTTCTTGTCAGACTGCCTTGCGGATCTGCATCGATGAGTAAGACTCTCTTTCCTGATTTACCAAGAGCAACTCCCAGATTGACTGCGGTGGTTGTTTTCCCGACGCCACCTTTCTGGTTGGCTACGGCAATCACTTTGCATTTGTCTTCCAATGCGGTTTCCTCCTTTACGGTATTTGCCTTGAAGGACAGACTTGGGCTGTTGGCGTTGGTCGTAACCTTCGTGGCATGTAATCCGCAGTATTTGCCCTGCACCCCCTGCGGGTCCCAAGAACCCTTTAGCTTTTGGCTTGAGGTTCTTGGTAGGGAAACCGTAAGGCTCTCGCATTGCTGACTACGAGATCATGGGAGTCTCACCCCGGGTACCATCCCGCTGCGCTCATTGGGTGCGATGCTTCTTCACGGGGACTAAATCCGCTTCAACACTCAGCCTGTGACTACGCAGAAGTATCATTATCACTTTGTGTCTGTCATCGCCTCCCTCGGGTTGCAATCCCGATTCTGACTCATCCGCCTTATCGCTCTCTCCTTGAGGGAGGTCTTCGCGGGTTCGGAGTCAACTTGGCTCGGTATTTTAACGCCGACACAAGTAACGTACCTTCCGGTTTAGTGTTCAGTTGTCAAGGTCCAGTGAAGGGTTTCGGGTCTCCGATGAGAACCGGATGTTTTACCCTTCACTCCTACTGGACATTGACCCCCCAAGTGACAACCCGTTTTTGAGAAGAAATTTTAAAAATGCAAAAAAATTGCCCATGGTGTTAAAAAATGCTTACACCTTGGGCGAAAAATCTGCGTTTATGAGCAGGTAACTTGCGTTATTCAGTTGTATATATAGGAATAATTATCAAGGATGCTTTACTCGCATGCTATAATTACTACGATAGAGGCAGATGGGCCTTTGTTGAGATAATCCAGAAATAAATAAACCAAGGCTCCTGAGGAATCAGGGGCCTTTTCAAGTTCAACTTGAATTTTTCATTGTATCTTCCACCCCTACTCGCTAAAATTTAAGGGTAGGAACCTCTATCCTATAGTCGGAAGGAGGTATTACACATGGAAGATACAGATCGCAGATATAACACTTTCGTGGATTTTGTTAATGCAAACAAACCCAAGGAAGAGCTTGTTCCACCTATTCAGACTGATGAAGAGAATAAGCTTTTTGACAACATGGTAAAAGAATTAGCCGAGATGCGAAAGAAAGATCCTCAGGCATCCTTCGCACATTATGATTCTGAATGGGGCTTTTATGATTGCGGCTACGACTTGGATTAACGTGGGGTGTCAAGCATGGACAAAGTTATTTACTATCTGATCATGCAAAGAAGATTAGGTAAGAAGGATGGCGACAGGTTTTACCTATACAACGATGGAACTTGGGTTCCAGATGAAAAGAACGCTATTATGGATCGCCTTATGGGATACGATCCTTATGATGATTCACCGTATGGGTTCGGTAGCCTGAGCATTATGGATGAGATTGAAGAGATTCCAGAAGATCGTGCTATTCAGATTTTGAACCAACAATAGGAGACAAACATGAGTATCGGAAGAAACATTAAGCGATATCGTGAAGAACACAAGCTTACTCAAGAGCAGGTTGCTGATAAGATAGGCGTCACCTTTCAGGCGGTATCATCTTGGGAGCGTGACGAGTATAAACCGGATACAGATAAACTTCTCCGACTGGCTGAACTGTTTGGTGTTTCTGTATCCGCTTTGGTCGAAGATAAGACTAACATCTTCAAAACGAAAGACACAATCTATAACTGGGAGCATATGAAAACATATGTAAAGACATCTGCCAAAGCTCTTGGACTAACAAATACGCTTAAGGCTGTAGATTTTGCTGTCGACGCTCATAATGGGCAGAAACGCAAGAAGTCTGACGTTCCATATATATATCATCCGCTTAATCTGGCCTGTCACGCTTTGGCTATGAATATAACGGAGGACGATATTATCGCTGCATGTCTGCTCCACGATGTTATTGAAGACTGTGAAAAGACAGCTGACGACCTTCCGGTCAATGAAGATGCAAAAGAACTTGTTGTCCTTCTTACACATGAGAAGACTACTACCGAAAATCGCGACAAAGTCTTGAAAGCATACTATAAGGCAATCGCAGATAATCCAAAGGCTGCACTTATTAAGTGCTTGGATCGCTGTAATAACCTGACTACAATGGCATGGGGGTTAAGCAGAGATAGGATCTTCCGTATGATCAAAGAGACTGAGGAGTACTTCCCTGTATTGATTAAGGTAGTAAAAGCAGTACCGGAATATAACAACGCAGCGTGGCTATTACAGTATCAGATTGAAAGCACGCTGGATATTTATAAACGACTGATGTAAGAAATCCATCAAAGGAGTAAAACAAATGATCAAAAGCGAGAAAAGAAAGAATTCTGATTCGAGCGTACAAAAGCAGTTAGAGGGCTTGCTTGTAACTGAATACGAGAAACGAACTGGTTTTCATGGAATCCATAATACGAGCAAAGTATGGCTCAACCCTTCTACGTATATAGTTCCTGATATCTATTCCGAAGAAAATAAGATCATCGGAGAGGTACATGCGCATACGCAGAAGCTGAAATCCGCTCAAAAAGACAAGCTTGCTTCAGATATATTGAAAATGGTCTTATTCGAGAAGGAGAAGCGAGTTAAGTTCAAAAAAGTGATTCTGGTGTGCGGACAAGAAGAAAAGGCATATCTTGAAGGTGATTCCTTCGTTGCTGATGCAATTAAGCAGTTTAAAGTAGATGTTGAATATATCGGGCTCACACCCGAACAGGAAACTTTATTGTTAAGCACTGCCAAAAAACAAGACCTGAGCAAATCGTAATGAGGAATAAAGTAGACTAAGCCCGAGCTCAATCTCAGGCTTTTTGCTTCCACTGAGAATATTTCCGTCTGAGTAATTCTAGGTCATCCTCAGCTGTTGAATCCGAATATAGATGAGCTTTGAAGAAGGCGTCCCTGATTCTGGAAACAGTTTCTATCTCAGGAAGCTTTCCAGGAATGTTAATGTAGGTTATGCCTTTCGTCGAGCATATGTATTCTTTAATAGTAATTATTTTTTTAGAGCAGCACACGTCGATTGCCAGGTTAATGTCAGGAATAAAAGCAGTTATGGGAGCCCCTATCAGTTCATCAGAGTCTGTTATGGCCTTGAAGCCAAACTTCCCGGCATAGTAGATAGAGGCCAGCTGTGGGAGCAGATATGAGAAATCTTCGGAAATCTGCTTTCTCTGAATCCGCTCATAACGCAGGCGTTTAAGCTCATTAGCAACACAGTACGGACAAACTCGCCCATTAGCCTTGGAATAGACTACAGCTTTGTATTCATTACCACATCGACTGCAGTGCCACCAGACCATTGAACGGTTCTTATAGGTAATTGTCTCCGGCGATATCTTTTCGTTCCTATCTGACCACTCGTTGACCAACGCAGGATGAGTAGTAGCCAAATCATTAAATCCCTTCCAGACTCGTTGACCGGCACAATAAGGGCAGCCATGCCCCTCTGTACGATCAGCTACCCGAGCCTTCCACTCATGTCCGTTCTCACAGACCCAAAGAACAGCTTTATTTGACGATGGAGAGACTTCAGAGGGGTTTGATTCATTCTTAGGAGACCAAGTCTTAGCAACTTCAGAAAAGAGCGTCTGAAGGTCGTTATAGCCTTTCAGGACTGCTCTGTGCTCACAATAGGGGCATCCGGATCCTAAGAGAGCCCTGTTTTTAATAGTAGCTTCCCATGAATGACCCTTCTCGCAGGTCCACCATACCTTCTTATGAGATCCGCTAGAGACATCTGAAGGAGAGAGTTCATTACTTGTGCCCCACTGGGGCACAAGTTCAGGGTACTCTTCAGCTACGGATTTCCTTTTCATAGTGGAAGATCGTCGATACACATATAATAGACGCCGATCCTTTTAAACTGTTCTTCGGCGCTGAATGCAATCTTTTCGGCGTTATAGTGGCTGCTCCATAGTTTCTTTAGAAGAACAGCCAACGTGCCTCCCCAAATAACAATAATAGTGTCCATAGCGTAAGAATAAGGCAGGAAAGAAAATGATTCCAATGTGCGAATTGGTTCTAAATGCTAAAAAATAAAGGGATTTGGTTTTCAATACATTTGAATATTCCAGCAATATGTGCCAATATCGTGCATAAGAAAACGCCACAAGATACTAGATCTCGTGGCGTATGAAAAAATCGTATTAGCAAATGTGCGATTTTACAGGTGTTTGGGGGATTTGTCGTACGATTGTAGTACTCTTGTCGTACTAAATCGTGTTTTGCAAATCATCAAACCCAATAAAATCAAGGGTTTCAGGACATCAAATTAGTCCAGGGGACGCATGGTCGGGAACAACAGTACGTCCCTTATACTCGGGCTGTCTGTCAGGAGCATGACAAGGCGGTCGATGCCGTAGCCGATGCCGCCCGTGGGGGGCATGCCGATCTCGAGAGCCGTGAGGAAGTCCTCGTCTGTGTGGTTGGCCTCTTCGTCGCCTGCCTCGAAAGCTGCGTCCTGTGCAGCGAATCTCTCGCGCTGGTCGATCGGGTCATTGAGCTCGGAGTATGCATTGCACATCTCCCATGTGTTGATGAAGAGCTCAAATCTCTCGACCTTCTCGGGATCGCCGGGCTTCTTCTTCGTAAGAGGAGAGATGGCGATCGGGTGATCCATGACGAATGTCGGCTGGATCAGGTTCTTCTCGCAGTATTCCTCGAAGAAGAGGTTGATGATGTCACCCTTCGTATGTCTGTCCTCGAACTCGATGTGGTGCTCGCGTGCAAGAGCCTTGGCAGCCTCGTCACCGTCGACTGTATCGAAGTCTATGCCTGCATACTGCTTGATGGCGTCATTCATCGTAAGACGTGCGAACGGCTTGCCGAAGTCGATCTCGATGTCGCCGTACTTGATGAGAGTTGTGCCGCAGACCTTCTCGGCCAGATAACGGAACATGGACTCTGTCAGTTCCATCATGCCCTCATAGTCTGTATATGCCTGGTAGAGCTCCATCAGCGTGAACTCGGGGTTGTGTCTTGTGTCGATTCCCTCGTTACGGAATACACGGCCGATCTCGTAGACTCTCTCGAGGCCTCCGACGATCAGTCTTTTCAGGTAGAGCTCGAGAGATATACGGAGCTTGACGTCCTCATCGAGAGCGTTGTAGTGCGTCTCGAAAGGCCTTGCAGCAGCGCCGCCCGCATTGGATACGAGGATAGGCGTCTCGACTTCCATGAAGTTCCTTGAGTCGAGGAAGTTCCTGATCTCCTTGATGATCTTCGATCTCTTTACGAATGTCTCCCTGGACTCGGGATTCGAGATCAGGTCGATATAACGCTGTCTGTACTTGACCTCTGTATCCGTAAGTCCGTGGAACTTCTCGGGGAGGGGTCTTAAGCTTTTCGACAGGAGCGTAAGGGATTCGGCATGGATGGAGATCTCTCCGGTCCTTGTCCTGAAGAGATATCCCTTTACTCCGATGATGTCGCCGATGTCATACTTCTTGAAAGCCTGATAGTCGTCAACGCCGAGGGCGTCCCTCGTGACGTAGATCTGGATATTGCCCTGCAGGTCGGAGACTGTCGCGAAGGAAGCCTTGCCCATGACCCTCTTGAGCATCATGCGGCCTGCGACCGTAACTTCGATCTTGGAACCCTCGTGGAGTTCCTTCAGTGTCTCGGCCTTCGCCTCTTCGTCGAGCGAAGGATCGAGAGTCGCGGCCATTTCGGCATCCTGATCCTCGAAGAGCTTTTTTGCCTCGAGGGAGTGATGCGTAACGTCAAACTTCGTTATCGTGAAGGGATCCTTCCCTTCCTCCTGCATGGCGGAGAGCTTGTCTCTCCTGATCTTTACCTGCTCGCCGATATTTACGACCGGCATTTCCTTCTCATTCTCGCCCATGAGCTTTCTCCTTATGTGCTTTTATTCATTCAGCGTTCGCGCCTTTTGTGATCAGGCGCTTAATAAAAGTCGAGCGCGGAAGTTGTGATCCTTTCGCGCTCAAGTTGGATTGGATCTTATTTATATCAGCTGATCATTTACCGATCTTTATGATCTTGTATTTGAATACGCCGACGGGAGTCGTGACCTCAACGACCTTGCCCTTCTTCTGGCCGAGGATAGCCTCGCCGATGGGGGACTCGGACGAAAGACGGTTGGAGAAGATATCCTCCTCATTAGCGCCGACGATCCTGTAGACTTCCTCTTCCTTCGTCTCCTCGTCACGGAGCGTAACGACGGAACCTAAGGATACCTTCGTCTTGGAGATATCGTCATCGGAGATGACCTCAGCGCTCTTCAGGATGGACTCGATCTCCTTGATCCTGGCCTCGTTCTTAGCCTGTGCATCCTTGGCGTCATCATATTCGGAGTTCTCCGAAAGGTCACCCTGAGCTCTAGCCTCAGCAAGTCTCTGTGTGATCTCGGCATTTATCCTGGTCTTTCTGTCGGACAGCTCGTCCTGCAGTTCCTGATAACCGTCCTGTGTCAAAACTATCTTGTTCTCGTCAGCCATTTGTATTACCTCTCATGCTGTTTTTTATTATTACATTCGTACCATTTTAATCCGTAAACGGCTTTAGTGCAAATCCCGGGGCTTAGGCCGCGGGGCACCGTTGCCGACGGAGGTCCCTTTTCGAGACGGGTCCTTATCTCGCGGTCCTGTCGTTCTCCTTCTGGATTACGTCGTGAGCGCCGCCCTCGATGATGGAAGTCGAGGATACGACTACGAGACGTGCCTTCTGCTGGAGCTCCTCGATCGAAGAGGATCCGCAGGAACACATCGTTGCCTTTACCTTTGCAAGTGAAGTGTCGAGGTTGTCCTTCAGTGCGCCCGCATAGGGAACATAGGAATCGACGCCCTCCTCGAAAGCCATCTTGCCGCCCTTTCCGCCGTCGTCATATCTCTGCCAGTTACGTGCACGGTTACTGCCTTCACCCCAGTACTCCTTAACATATGTGCCGTTGACGAGGAGCTTTCTCGTGGGAGACTCGTCGAATCTTGCGAAATATCTTCCGAGCATCAGGAAGTCTGCACCCATGGCCAGAGCGAGTGTCATGTGGTAGTCGTGAACGATACCGCCGTCGGAGCAAAGAGGAATGTAGATGCCTGTCTCCTTGAAGTACTCGTCACGTGCCTTCGCAACTGCGAGGACAGCAGAAGCCTGGCCGCAGCCGATACCCTTCTGCTCACGTGTGATACAGATGGAACCGCCGCCGATACCGATCTTTACGAAGTCTGCGCCGCAGTCGACGAGGAATCTGAATCCTTCTTCGTCAACAACGTTTCCTGCACCGACGATAACGTCAGGATAGTTGCTCTTGATCCAGCGGAGGGCTCTCTCCTGCCATACGGAGAATCCGTCGGAGGAGTCGAGACAGAGAGCGTCTGCACCTGCTTCGATGAGCGCGGGAACCCTCTCTTCATAGTCTCTCGTATTGATACCGGCACCAACGACGAGCTTCTTCTCCTTGTCGAGGAGCTCTTCGGGGTTAGCCTTGTGGAATTCGTAGTCCTTACGGAAAACGAGTCCTACGAGCCTGCCGTCCTTATCTACGATGGGGAGCTGGTTGATCTTGTTGTCCCAGATGATGTCATTTGCTTCCTTGAGTGTCGTTCCCTCAGGTGCGGTAACGAGCTTCTCGATGGGGGTCATGAACTCCCTGACCTTAGTGTCGGGAGACATACGGCTTACCCTGTAGTCCCTTGTAGTAACAAGACCCAGGAGCTTGCCTTCAGCCGTTCCGTCCTCTGTAACGGCAGCCGTACCGTGTCCCTTCTCCTCGCGGAGAGCGATTATGTCGGCAAGGGTCGCCTCAGGCGAAACATTGGAATCAGACTCTACGATACCTGCCTTATACTTCTTGACCTTCCTTATCATGTCGCACTGTGATTCGATCGACTGCGACTGGAAGACAAAAGATAAGCCTCCGCATCTTGCAAGCGCTATAGCCATTCCGTCATCGGAGACTGCCTGCATTACCGCGGAGACCATCGGTATGTTTATCTTGAGCTTCGACTCTTCCTGCCCCTTCCTGAACTTTGCGATAGGAGCGGAAAGATCGACCTGATCGGGTGTATTGCGCTCCGTGGTGAGGTTAGGTACGAGAAGGTACTCGCTGAATGTCCTTGACTCCTGTTCGAAGATCTTCGCCATGTGATAAACCCCCTTAATTAATATAAATAGGCTTTTCGAAAATTTGTATTCTATATTAGCACAAAGACAGGGCCGTGTACTATATCAAAAATGACACAATTCTTTTAGGATTTTGCCCCTGAATTGTGATTATTTTCAAAATGCTTGCATTTTCGATGTTATAAGTCCATTATTATGTTACTTACAACACAGCGGGGAGCTTGTATTACAGGCTGAGAGGAAGGTATGACCTTCGACCCATTGACCTGATTTGGATAATGCCAACGAAGGGATGCCGGAACTGAATCTTCAGCCGGTCTGTACATATCCTCTCCGTACAGGGATCCCGCTGCGAATACTTTATAAAGGCGGTCTTTAATATGTTCGGAGAGATCCTTGAAAATGTAAGGCGTTCATGCCCACTCATCCACAACATCACAAATTACGTTACTGTCAATGACGTAGCAAATGCGATACTCGCGTGCGGAGCAAGTCCCGTCATGTCGGACGAGCCCGACGATGTCTCTGACATCACCTCGATATGCGCAGGCCTCAATATCAACATCGGCACTCTCAATAAGATGTCCATTGAAGCGATGCATATCGCGGGAATGCGTGCTAAGGAACTCGGCCATGTGGTCCTTCTTGATCCCGTAGGCGCAGGTGCTTCAAGGCTGCGCACAGAGACGGCATCCGATATCGTCAGAAAGATACATCCCGACATCATAAGGGGCAACATCTCCGAGATCAAGACTCTTTCTTTAGGAGGCGGGAGCACGATGGGAGTCGATGCGGACGCAGCCGATGCCGTTACCGAAGAAAACCTCGATGAGATGGTCCGTGTCGCAAAGGCATACTCCGCATCTTCAGGTGCCGTTATCGCGATAACGGGCGCCATCGACCTTGTCGCCGACAGCGAAAAGTGTTACGTCATCAGGAACGGAAGACCCGAGATGAGCAGGATAACCGGCACGGGATGCCAGCTTTCAGGCATCACGACAGCTTTTGCGGCTGCGAACAGGGATAACATGACGGAGGCAGTCGCCGCCGCAGTCGCCATGATGGGTCTTGCGGGCGAGACCGGTGTCGGAAACCTTAAGGATGGCGAAGGCAATTCGACACTGCGCAACCGCATCATCGACGCGATCTACAACATGGATGCGGATACACTCGACAAAGGAGCACGATATGAGATCAGATAAGAAGGATCTTCTGCTCTACGCCGTGACTGACCGTGCCTGGCTGCGCGGCAGGACGCTTCACGTGCAGGTCGAGGAGGTACTTCAGGGCGGGGCGACTTTCGTGCAGCTGCGCGAAAAGGATCTCGACCACGATGCATTCCTCCGCGAGGCAAAGGATATAGGCGCGTTGTGCAGGAAGTACGATGTCCCATTTGTCATCAATGACGATATAGAAATAGCCCTCGAGTCAGCAGCGGACGGGGTACATGTCGGACAGCATGATCTCGAGGCGGGAAAAGCACGTGCCCTCCTCGGGGAGGACAGGATCCTAGGCGTCTCCGCACAGACCGTCGAACAGGCACTCCTCGCCGAGAAGTGCGGCGCGGATTATCTCGGAGTCGGCGCCGTCTTTCATACGGGCTCCAAGGCTGATGCCGATGACGTCTCCCTTGAGACTTTAAAGGCAATATGCGAAGCGGTGAGCATACCTGTCATCGCGATAGGAGGAATAGGTACCGGTAACGTCCTCGAGCTAAGCGGGACCGGCATATGCGGAGTAGCGGTGATAAGCGCGCTTTTCGCCGCGGATGATATAAAGAGCGCAACAAAGGAGCTGAAGGAAAAGACCATTCAGATGCTCCAAAACTGATAAAAAAGCGGCAGACCGGGGGCACCACCTTCTGTCGCGGTACAAAAATAATGCATATGTTTTACAGGAGGTATTCAATGAAAACTGCATTATCGATCGCAGGTTCCGATTCCTGCGGAGGCGCCGGTATACAGGCTGATATCAAGACGATGACCATGAACGGCGTCTATGCCATGACATGCGTCACCGCCCTCACGGCCCAGAATACGACCGGCGTCAGGTCGATCCTCGAATCGACACCTTCATTTCTTAAAGACCAGCTCGACGCCGTGTTCGAAGACATCTTTCCCGATGCGGTCAAGATCGGCATGGTCTCCTCGCCGGAGCTGATAAAGGTCATTGCAGACCGACTGTCTTTCTACGGCGCAAAAAACATCGTCGTCGATCCCGTCATGGTGGCAACGAGCGGTTCGTCCCTCATGAAGTCAGAGGCTGTCTCTGTGATGACATCGCTCCTCTTTCCCATGGCATCGCTGATCACGCCCAATATCCCCGAAGCGGAAGTGCTCTCGGGACTTAAGATCGCATCCGTATCCGATATGGAGGCAGCTGCCCGGAAGATCCGCGCGGAATACGGCTGCCCTGTCCTTCTTAAGGGCGGACACAGCATAAACGATGCAGACGACCTGCTGTTTGACGGAACTCTTTGCCTTTTCGAGGGGAAAAGGATAGATAATCCGAATTCGCACGGCACGGGATGCACGCTATCGTCAGCGATCGCATCGAACCTCGCGAAAGGCTTTTCACTTCACGAGTCGATCTCACGCGCCAAGGAATATATCTCATGTGCGCTCGCCGCGGGACTCGACCTTGGAAAAGGCGCGGGGCCGATGGAGCATAATTTCGATCTGACGGGACGCTTTGCCGAAAAGCCCGGTCAGGAAGCATAAAGGAGGACTATAAGATGAGAGAATATACAACACAGATGGATGCTGCGAGGAAAGGCATAATAACGCCTGAGATGAAGAAGGTCGCGGCAAAGGAATACAGGACTGAGGAAGAGATCAGAAGCCTTGTTGCAGAAGGAAAGGTCGTTATCTGCAAGAACAGGCTGCACGAATGTCTCGAACCCGAAGGCATCGGCTCCATGCTCAGGACGAAGATCAATGTCAACCTGGGCGTGTCGCGAGACTGCAAGGATTACGATGTCGAGCTTCAGAAGGTCATGGCGGCGGTCGAGCTCGGAGCAGACGCGATAATGGACCTGTCGTCGCACGGAGATACTATTCCCTTCAGGCGCAAGCTCACATCGGAATGCCCCGTCATGATCGGCACAGTGCCCGTATACGACAGTGTAATACACTATCAGAGAGACCTTGCCACGCTTACCGCGGATGATTTCATCGACGTCATAAGGCTTCACGCACAGGACGGCGTCGACTTCGTGACTCTCCACTGCGGGATTACGAGAAAGACTATCGAGCAGATAAAGAAGCACAAGAGAAAGCTCAACATCGTGTCGCGCGGCGGTTCCCTCGTTTTCGCATGGATGAGCATGACGGGAGAGGAAAATCCCTTCTACAGCCGTTTTGACGAGATACTCGACATCTGCCGCGAATATGACGTCACCATATCTCTCGGTGATGCATGCCGCCCCGGCTGTCTCGCCGACGGATCGGATGTATGCCAGATAGAGGAGCTCGTCCGCCTCGGAGAACTTACGAAGAGGGCGTGGGAAAAGGATGTCCAGGTCATGGTCGAGGGCCCGGGACATATGCCGATGGATCAGATCGCAGCCAACATGAAGATCCAGCAGACGATCTGCATGGGCGCCCCCTTCTATGTCCTCGGTCCCATCGTCACCGATATCGCCCCGGGTTACGACCACATCACTTCAGCCATAGGCGGTGCGATCGCAGCCATGAGCGGCGCATCGTTCCTGTGCTACGTTACCCCCGCAGAGCATCTTGCGCTCCCCAATGTCGACGACGTAAAACAGGGCATCATCGCATCGAAGATCGCTGCACATGCGGCCGATATAGCCAAGGGGATCCCCCATGCCAGGGAGATCGACGACAGAATGGCGGAGGCCAGAAAGGCTTTTGACTGGGAGGAGCAGTGGAGGTGCTCGCTCGATCCCGAGACTGCGCGTGCGATCCGTGACAGCCGCGCCCCGGAACATGACGATACATGTTCGATGTGCGGAAAGTTCTGCGCCGTCCGCAGTATGAACAAAGCCCTGAACGGCGAGCATATAGATATCCTGTGAGGTAAACATCATGAAAAGATGTGTCATAGCCGGCGGCGCCCCGATCGAAGACTATACGGTCATCCGGAGCCTTCTCTCTCCTGACGACTTCGTGATCTTCTGCGACAGCGGTCTTCGCCACCTCGAAAAGCTCGGCGTCTCCCCTTCCTTGATCGTCGGAGACTTCGATTCGTATGACGGCCCGAGACCCGACGCCGAGACTATAACCCTCCCATGCATAAAGGACGATACTGATTCGTTTTTCGCCGTGAAGGAAGCCGTAAAAAGAGGCTTTGAAGAATTCCTCCTGATCGGCGTCACCGGCGGCCGTCTCGATCATACGCTCGGGAACCTCTCGATCCTTCTGTATCTGGACTCCGTGGGCAGGCGTGGAATGATAGCCGATGACTGGTCCGAGATGGAGCTGGTTCCCCCTGAGGGCGCCTTCATCGATGACAGTTACTCATTCTTCTCGCTCATAGCGATGGGGGGAGATGCATCTGGCGTCACGATAGAAGACGCTAAATATCCTGCCGATGATATCACCGTCAGCAGCAGCTTTCAGTATGCCGTAAGCAATGAGGTACTGCCGGGCAAAAGATCCCGGATAACCTGCACCGGGGGGAAACTTCTTCTGATAAAGGTCAGATGAGATCTGATGAGACCTGATTACCGGTCCTGTCTTAAGTATGATCATTTGAGCATCTTGCGCGCGTGTATTATAATACTTAGGTACACTCGGGAATATGTTCAGAAAAGGATCTGATGTTAATATGAAAAAGACTTTACGCAGGATATCGGCAGCAGTCGTCGCGGCAGCGATGATCTTTTCGCTGTTGCCTTATTCTGGAAATACAGTCCGCGCGGACAATAAGCCCCTCGTTCCCGGAACATATATTGCTGCCGGACACGGCTACAGGCCCGGCAACGGTACGAGCTCGAATGAGTATCTGCCCATGGAGGGCGAGTCCAAAGACTGGTTTAAAGCAAGCGGCGACCTTTCCGAATGCATAAGCTATTATCAGACGCCCGGCGCTGATTCTGCCAACAACAGCTGGCATACGAGCGCAAATGATTGCTTTTACCTCTTCTACATCACTCACGAGAAGTGGTCCTGGGCGAGCGGATGGGCATACGGAAGCGGCTTCAATGATGTCGAGCGCGGTTACTATGTCGATGCCCCGGGCGGTGGGGGCGAGTACCAGCTTTATTTTGCAAGCTTTGACAATGATCATATCATCCTCTCATTCCCCATGGAGGACCGCGGAGCACCCTATGGCGTAAAGGTCCTCGAGGGTGACGGAACGCAGGCAGATCCCGCGAGATTCGCACTTGTTTTTTCAGAGCCTCATGTAATCGGCCTTACCGCTTCTGCGGGAGGCTCTGCCGTCGTCGATGTAGAGGGCGAAGGGAGCAACGCATCGGCTGCCGACAACGAGAAGGTCTATGTCCGTCTGACACCCGATGAGGGTTATGCCGTATCCTCCGTCACATATACGCCCTCAGGTGGAAGCCCGGTCGCTCTGACAAAGGAAGACAACAACCTTTATTCATTCACGATGCCCGCCACGGCCGTAACGGTCAATGCATCTTTTACCGCCGGACATACTGTCAGGTTCGTGAACAACAACGGGACAGATGATACCGTATGGCATATTACAGACGGAGAGACTCTTACAGTTCCTGCAGATCCTGCCGCTTCGGGGAAGCTTTTCGCCGGGTGGTATACGGATCCACAGTTTGAACCCTCGAGCTTTGTCGACGTGAAGAACAATGCTCCGGCCGTAACGTCGGATATGGTCTTCTATGCCCGCTATGCCGACGATCTTGCTCCCGTGTGGGACGGCAAGACGATCTCTTGGACACCGCGCGATCCGTCCGTGGATCCGGGGCATATCGAGATAAAT
The DNA here is from genome assembly GCA_017529925.1 of Clostridiales bacterium. Classification (GTDB taxonomy): domain Bacteria; phylum Bacillota; class Clostridia; order Saccharofermentanales; family Saccharofermentanaceae; genus Saccharofermentans. The sequence continues at coordinate 56,492 of JAFXMZ010000025.1, read as the reverse complement.
CTCTATGCTCTCGATGACGGGGAATTCTATCGTTTCTATACGATCGAGGACGTCGATGATCATCAAGTTCCTGTGATCTGTTCGAACATGTGAACACATTTACACATGGCGGTCATGGTGAAGACACTTACCGCATTTCAGTAAATACAGTACTCGATGACGATCCGTCGCACGGAGTTGAATCGTTCTCGGAAGACAAGACTTTCTACGAAATAACCTATGACTACATGAATAGTGATGATCCGGATCAAAGGACAAAGTCATATACTGTTCTGGAGAGTCAGGACACTTACGGGAAATATGACGCCATTCCGACACCCGGACCATATCAGGGAGTCGCATTCAACGGATGGTTTTCGGAGCCGAACGGCGAGGGATATCAGATAACTTCCCGAAAGATGTTCTTCAGCGGCGATCCCCAGACAGTATATGCATATTATACGGACAGCCATTCCCACGACAGCAAGGAGTTTGAGGAATGGGACCCCTCATCGGAGTCATCTCCCCTTCCGGACAGGGCAGGCTGTTTCTACCTGACAGATGACGTAAGACTCGATTCGACCTGGGTACCCGTTAACGGAATTACCCTCTGCCTTAACGGCCACAGTATCGCCTATAAGGGAAATTCCGCATCCGAGGTCATCCGCGTTGGAAACGGCGTCACCCTCAACCTCTATGACTGCAGGGGCAAAGGAACGATAAGTGGCGGCGTCACGGGCGGCATAATATTGAAAGACGGGGGAAAGCTCTTTGCAACCGGCATAAGTGTCTGTAACAATCTGGGTTCAGGAATGATCCTCGAAGGATCTTCATCCGAACTCAAATTCAAGAACGGAACCATCTCCGGCAATACTGCGGAAGAGGGCGCCGGTATCGCGAATTACGGAGGCACAGTTTACATCGAAGATTCGGTCATAAAAGACAACTATGCCTCGGGCAGGGGCGGCGGAATCCTGGAATACGCCGGTACCCTTGCGCTCCAGATGAATATTGAGATAACCGGCAATGACGCTCTTTCCGGCGGAGGTATCTATGTCGCCTCCGGAACTGCCGATATGTCAGGAAAGATCGTTGTAGACGGTAATTATGCGGACGGAAGGGTCAGCAATATCTACCTCGCGGGATCGTCCACGACAAAGGCCCTGTATCTCGAAGACGGGTCCTCGGTCGGAGTCAGCATGGAGAATCCCGGCATGTTTGGTACCAATTACCTGACAGACAACAGACCATTCTACTTCAGCGACAGCAAGATGTATCAGACCGAATTGAGAAACGTTGACCTGTATCTCGTCCGCGATACCTCATATAACGAAGCAACGGGGATAAAGCTCTCTCAGACTGCCTCGACTATCTTCACCGGAGAGTGCATGAGGCTCATTGCGACGATGACGCCTTCCAATGCCACGGAGAATATCATCTGGGCAAGTTCCGATGAGAACGTCGCCACAGTTGACGACAGCGGAAATGTTACTGCGGTCGGCAAAGGAACGGCTCTCATAACGGCAACGACGGAGGATACTGTCCACCGCGCCACATGCGAAGTGACAGTAAAGGATCCTGCGCCCGAGTTTGTCGGATGTACGCTTCTCCTGCGCGGTCAGCTCACGATGCAGTTCATTTTCGATATTCCTGCGAGCCTTACCGAAGGATCATTCGTTGAGTTTGACGTCTGCGGCAAGAAGACCACCGTCACGATCGACGAGGCTACTCCCGGCAATGACGGATCCTACAGATTCCTGAGGGACATTACCGCAGTCGAGATGGCCGACACCATAACTGCCGATCTACACTACTTCGAGAACGGCACAGAGAAGATCGTCAAAGGCGAGACGACCGTCGAGGACTATCTCGCATACATAGTGGAGAATGGTGACGATCCATTGTATTCCGATGCAGTCGACATCGCGAAAGCGATCAATGACTACGGATACTATTCACAGCCCGTCGCCGATACTGAGGCGAAGCATGTGAGGATGACGAAGGCATTCTCTCCCGAGGATTACTTCATTACCTCCATAGACGGTTATGCCGTTTCATTCACCAGGGGTGAACATACGACAGCTGCCAGCTATTCACTGAGCCTTACGGCAGAGACGAAGATCAACCTCTTCTTCGTCACCGACGGCATGGAGATCAATGTTGATAACATCACTGTCACTTCTTCGGGCAATACTACTTTCGAGTATAGTGCCGAGAAGGTCGGAAGACGCTACCGCGTACAGATCACGGGACTCAACGCAGCCGAGCTCGGCGATACGTTTACGGTGACACTGGAAGACGGCAGTATGGTAACATGTTCTGCGCTTTCATATGTGCAGACTACACTGATGACGAGCAAGACAGCTACAGCTGCTTCAAAGCTGGCTGCTGCATCCTTCTATAATTACTATGTCGAAGCATGCAGATATTTAGGTATAATGGTCTGAGCAGAGGTGACAGAGTAATGAAGGAATATACAGAGCTGGAGATTGAAGTGATCCGTTTCGGTGAGGTCGATATAATCACCGAATCCGATCCGACATACCCCGAAGAGTCGATCTGACCGGGGGCGGTAAGGCCGGCGGATCAGGCGATCCCGAAGTCCCGGAAGACAGTCTTATAAAAAACAAAGCTCTGCAGCCGGAATGAAGGCCGCAGGGCTTCTTTATGTGATCTTATATATTAGTGGATACGTCCTCGGGGAATTACATCTTTCCCCTGCTCACGAGGCGCACGACGCAGTTCTCGATGAACTTCCTGACTTCACGTTCATAGACTGCCGTTGCCCTGTCGTAGCACATGAGATGCTCCGCATGGTCGACGACTACGAGCCTCTTGGGCGTCCTGACATTATCGTAGATATGTCTTACTCCGTCAGGTCCGCAGATGTCATCCCGGCCGCCCGCAAAGAACAGCACGGGACACTTTGTCCTTCCCGCATTCTCAACGCAGTCGCAGCGGTCCATATCGAAACCGAGGTTCTTGTTCACGAACCTGTTCACCGTATGAAGGAAAGGCGTCATGTTGAGGTGGGGGTGGCTTTTCGCCGAGATATCGCGGAGAACGCGGTCAAGGCTCTCGTAAGGGCAGTCGGCAATGATGCCGGCAACGTTCTCGGGGAAATCCTGCTGCTGTGATGCGAGCAGTGCCGTAACGGCGCCCATCGACCTGCCGACGATGAAGATCCTTATGTCGGCGCCCGCCTGCCTCTTTATAAACTCGATCCACCTCATGAGGTCAACGCTCTCATAAAGTCCGAAAGTGCAATACTTTCCGCCGCTCATCCTGTGGGCCCTCATGTGCGTTATGAGGACGTGGCACTGGATCTGCCTCATCATGAGCTTGGCATAGGCCGCCATCTGCGCAGGATGCTCGTCGTAGCCGTGGAGCAGGATGACCGCGGACCTGCACTCCCTGTCAGACGACGGACGGTAATATCCGGACAGCTTCGTCTTGTCGAAAGAATCGATCCTGACGTTGAGATATTCGTTGCGGTTTGAATAGAACCAGTTCATTCCCCTGCCGAAGATCGTCTCCTGCTCGATCGACGAGGGCGAACGGTCGACCTTCGGGACGGGCTTTCTCCTCCTGAAGATCCTTGCGTAGAGTTTCCTGCAATATCCGATATATGCGAGGAACAGCGCCCCCGCCAGCGCAAAGAAGAGCACCACCGCGATGATCACGATGATCGTTGTCGTATCAGCTTTGAGCATCATGTCCGCAGCAAGTCTCATAACAGATAGATCCCCTCACCCGAATCGTCGCCCGAGGACAGCAGTTCGCAGCCGTCTTTCGTGACAAGCACGTCGTCCTCGATCCTGAATCCGAATCCCCACTCGGGGATATATACTCCGGGCTCGACCGCAAGGCAGTTGCCCTCCTCGAAAGGAAGTTCCTTCCCTCCGACATCATGTACATTAAGTCCCATATAGTGCGAAGTATTATGCCAGTAGTATCTGCCGATATCTTCGGCCGTGGGCGCGGGCGCTTCGGGTGCAGGTGCAGCTGCGGGCTGTGCCTCAGCCTCATCCTCCGCCGCAGGTGATGCGCCGTCTGCGGGCACCGCCTCGATAAGGCCCTCTTTCACGAGCCACTCACCGGCGATCCTTCTCATCTCTTCATTGAGCGAGGCGAAAGTCACGCCCGGCGCGATAAATGCGAAGGCACGCTTGCGCAGATCCCGTATGAGTCCTATGAGCCTGACCCTCCTCGGGTCGTCATCTTCTTCCCTGCCGTATATCATGAGCCTCGATATGTCGGCGCAATATCCTGCAGCGCGTGCACCGACGTCTATCTGGATCTGGCTTCCTTTTCTTATCACCGCGCCGTCTTTTCCCTCAGGGTCGGCATGGTGCAGATAGAAGGCATTGCCGTCTATCGCAGTTATCGTTGTGAATGCGGGAATGAGCGATCCTCTCTTTGCCATCTGGTATTCGAGCTCGGCATATATCTCCATCTCGCTCATGCCTTCGGTGATCTTCTTTCGAAGCTCCGAAAGAGCCTCCTCCGTTATCCTCGCTGCCTCTCTTATCGCACTTATCTCCTCGGGCTTCTTCTTAAGTCTCATGGATACCAGTACGCTTCCTATATCACTGTCGCCCTCGACGAGCGCCATAAATGTTGCAGTGTCTTCGCCTATCGAATTGCTGTCCGTCGCAACGACATATTCCCCGTGAAGATAGGGGTAGGCGCGCTCGTCGAAATCGCCGAGGTCGAATATGTCTTCGACGGCGATCCCGCTGATCGCCGAGACCTCTTCCTTATCTGCCCGCTTGCCGTGCCATCTCTCGACCATTGGGTCCTTCGGGGGGATGAAGAGGAGCTGCTTTTCGCCGTGATCCTTATCATGGATGAGGATCAGCTTCGCCTCGGGGCATTCGATGCCCGTCATGTAGTAGAAGTCGCGGTCGACGAGAAAGCGGTAGTCGTTGTCGGCGCTCTGGGGTCTTAACAGGCCCGCAAAAAGAAAAACCGCTGTTCCCTCGGGAATGCGGCTCAACAGTTCTCTGCGGTTGTCACTGAAGAAGCGGCTGTCGATCCTCATAAGATCAGAAAACCCTCGTACCGGTCGACCTGACGTTATATTCGTCGAACTGGATCGTGTTGTTGATATAGCTCAATGTGGCACCCGGAGCCCTCCTAATGAGTCCCGGATTACCGATTACGATCGAACCGTCGGGTACGTCAAAGTTGACATATGCACCCGGTGCGATCAGGACATTATTACCGATGTTGATATTGCCGACGATAACGGCATTCGCGCCGATCCATACGAAGTTGCCGATATGGGGCGCACCCTTCCTCTTGCCTCTGAACTGAGTTCCGATGACAACACCCGTGGAAACGTTAACGTTGTAGCCGATAACGGACTTCGGGTGGATTATGACACGTCCGAAATGAGCAAGGTAAAAGCCCTTGCCGATGTTGGTGTCGTAAGGGATCTGGAAGTGATATTTCCTCGACAGCCTGTCGAGCCAGAAGTTGAAGAACCTGAACTTGATCTTGTAGAGATACTTCCTGTAGCCGTCATACTTCGAGATCTGGTCAAAGTAATATCTCGTACGGCGCATCGTGCTGATATAATGAAACTCAGGGCTCGAACGAAGTTCCTGGAGATACGTCGTGTAGATCTCCTTGGTCCTCCTGGCGTTCCCCGTATATCTGAACAGGTCGCTATAGACGATGTCCTTCAGTTCGTCGTTCATTACTTCCTCCGATACCTTATAAGAAAAATAATATTACTTTTGGGGAAATTTCTCAATATCATTTTTGCCGTCTGGGGGCTTCCGACGGTCAGAGTTTATTGAGGAGTCCGGCTCCTTCAGGAGCTTGTGGCCGCCTGCGTGACCGGTGGCTTCCCGTCAGCTCTGCAGCCAGAGACTCCGCCCCTTATCTGCCGAAACCGAACAACCCCTTTTTCTCATAGGGCGCGCTCTCAAACGAAGTGACTTCATAGCCGTCCTTTGTAATCGCATTCCTGACCGCCTCTTCGTCGATCGGCTCCGCCGAAATGACCTCGGTTATGCCCTTCTTGTGGTCGGATGTGACCTTTTTGCACTTTACGGTATTCCTGACCGCATCATTTACATGGTTCTCGCACATATTGCAAGCCATTCCCTGAACGCCTATCGTCGTCTTTATCATATGAACCTCCGTATCCGCCTGACCTGCAGGCTCCGTTGTTTCTGACGTATCCGCCTGACCTGCAGGCTCCGTTGTTTCCGCTAAACCTGAAGTCTCCGCTGAACCCTTCGATCCTGCCCGCCCGCGGACTTCCATTTCATCAAATAAAAAACGGGGCCTTTCCGGACCCCGTCTGCTTCTTACTTGCCGAGTGTCTTCGCAATCCCGTCCACATCAGGGAGATCGACCTTGACCTTCTTCTCAACCTCGCCGATCGCCTTGTCAGCCGCATCCTTAACGTCCTTATTGGACTTAACTGCGTCGATAGCCTTGCCTGCGAGATCCTTGGCACCATCGAGTTTCTTATCAATATCCATATCGGTCACCTCCAAATGATTATGGCTCTATTATATCATTTCCGTATGCCGGCGGCGCATCTTTTTCGATTGGAATGATCACCATCCGGATCTGAATCCTGCGTGCCCCTCGAAAGCGAAGCCGGCGGCTCCTGCCACGAACGGGTGCATCACCCTATGTAGCGGTTTTCGATGATCTCGATCTTCCTCGTCTCCTTCATATTCTGGATTGCTGCATTTATCTTACTCAGGAGCTCCTCATTGCCTTTGCCGACAAAGATAACATATTCCTCGATCGCATACGGTTCTTCGAGCGGTCTCAGGCCCTCGTATCTTGCAAGGCACTTTACCGCATCCTGCTGATAGACGATGATGCAATCGAGGTTTCCTTCATCAAGAGCCCTGAACATGGCATCCTTGTCGGTAAATCTCATCACATGCTCCTCTCCCAGATCCTCCGAAGCGTAGAGATCACCCGTCGTTCCCTCCAGGACTCCGATCGTCAGATCGTCACGTCCGTAAAGGTCATCCGGCGTCATTATGTCCAGATCCTCCCATGTCACTACGAGCAGGATATTCGAATAGTAAGGCATCGACGCATCGACCGCCTGAAGGCGCTCTTGCGTAGCGACCATTCCGGCTATCACCACATCATATCTTCCATCCGTAAGGCCGGCCAGCAACCCGCTGAACTCGGTATCTTCGATCTCATAATCAACATTCATCTCGTCGCAGATCTCATCGATGACATCGATATCAAAACCCTTCATCACGTCACCGTCGTAATACTCGAAAGGAGGAAAGTATGCATTGGTCGCGACCTTGAGGCAAGGCCTGTCTTCACTGCCCGGGATCTCCGGATCTTCCGATGTTTCCGTGGGGACGATCTCCGGATCTTCCGAAGTTTCAGTGGGGACGATCTCCGACTCGCTCTCTTCAGTATCTTCTGTCTCTTCAGTCTCTTCATCGTCATCGTCGCGGTCACGGCTGTGCGCTGACCTGCGTTCCTTCCTGCTCTTATTGCCGTTATCGGAGCAGGAACACATCGCGAAAGCAGCAAACAGCATGGATGCTGACAGTAACGCCGCAACAGCTGTCCTCAATACCGGTCTTTTCATATTCTCATCCTCTCATATAATGATCATTTTATATGCTTCGATACTATACTTTATGGTCATCGTTTTCAACTGCCCAATTGCGGCAAAAAGGCCTCCAACCGGTGGCCGGCTTGTATACCGGGAACAGATCCGACATGCAGGAATGTCAAGGTCGGCTTTGCCGACGCTCCAGCGGATACTGCCTTGACAGTGCATGCGGATCTGTATTATATCTGCGGGCCGGCCACCGGTTTTGCGCATTACTTCCTTTCATACGGTCTGCTATGCATCCCCATTTTTGAAAATCACACTTTGGGGATGCATTTGTTCTCCGGCGATGCATCCCCATTTTTAAAAATCGCACTTTGGGGATGCATTTGTTCTCCGCTTATGCATCCCCATTTTTGAAAATCGCACTTTGGGGATGCATTTGTTCTCCGCCTATGCATCCCCATTTTTGAAAATCGCACTTTGGGGATGCATCTGTTCTCCGCCTATGCATCCCCAACTCCTGAAAAAAGCCCTTTCGTGATGAATAAACTTCTGCGATTTCATCCCAAACCGCCAGAAAACGCACATTTGGGATGAAAAACTTTCTGCGATTTCATCCCAAACTGCCTGAAAACGCACATCTGGGATGATAAACTTTCTGCGATATCATCCCAAACCGCCAGAAAACGCACATTTGGGATGAAAAACCCTCTGAGATTTCATCCCAAACCATCAAAAACGGCCATTGGGGATGAATCCCAAATCTTCCAGTTATCCCAAACCCTGAAAAATCCCAATTGGGGATAACAAAACGGCATGATCGTTATCCCAAAGACCCCAAAACCGGAAAAAACGGATTTTGGGATAACTCCCCTCCGGACCATTACTGAAATGCAGAAAAATATCCCGCAAAAAAGGAGCCGTCCGATAAGGCGGCTCCTGTAGTTGATTTGTGATAATCGCTTAAGCGATCTGCCGTTCCAGGTCTTTTACCTGTAGTTCTCTTCCCGACGTAAGAAAATAAAACCTGTTAAGAAAATTCGGAAGAAGCAAAACCCGACATCATAAGCGATTGCTCATCCTGTCCCATTGGTCTCACCTCCTCCTTACAATTTGTGTTAAGCCTTGCTTAACTGTCTCAAGTATAGCACTAGTCAAATCGCGAGTTGTTACGTAAGGATGAACAAACTGTCTCACTTCCGTTAACTGTCCGGAACCTTTGTCCATCATATCGAAAAGGCTCCGCGCAATATCCGCGCAATATCCGCGCGAAGCCAAAAGCCTCAGCAGCAGAGCGAATCGATGAACTGGCGCGCGAGTCTTGCAGTGCGTCCGCCGCCCCTTAAGGCAAACTTCTCGGCTTCTGCCTCGAGCTCCTCTTCGGGCATGGTGATGCCGCGCGAAGACGCAAGCTTCTTAACGATCTCCAGATAGTCCTTTTTGTTCGGCTTATCGAAAAGGATCCTCAGGCCGAACCTCTCGGACAGCGAAGTCTGTTCTGCGATCGTATCAGTCAGGTGAACTTCATTCTGCCTGTCGGCAAAAGATTCCTTGACTATATGTCTCCTGTTGCTCGTGGCATAGATGACGATATTCTTTCTTCCGCCCGAGGCTGCGCCCTCGAGTACGGACTTGAAGATGCCGATCATGGGATCATCCGCTTCGAACGAGATATCGTCCAGAAAGATGATGAACTTCATCGGAACCTGTGACAGTCTCTCGATGACGGAAGAGATATTCCTGATCTCCTGCTTGGGCACTTCGACAAGACGGACTCCTGCGCCCGCGAACATGCGGGATACGGCCTTGACCGTCGAGGATTTGCCCGTGCCGGCGTCGCCGTAGAGGAGGACATCGGCGGCAGGCTTGCCCGCGATAAATGCGGCCGTGTTGTCGATCACTTTCTTACGCGGTATCTCATAGCAGTAGAGGTCATCCGTCTTTATGGGATCGGGATGCTTTACGGGAACGACCTGTCCTTCCTTGACACAGAACATGATGTACTTCGCAAAGATGCCGTAACCGTCCCTTTCGATGTTGTCGATCATGCGCATGTAGCGCTTCTTCATATCGATATGCGAGGAGCGGAAATCGGGGAGGTATCCGTCATAGAAGATCTGCTCCTTGAACTCGGTCGATGTGTGGTTTCCGATCTCGGTCAGAAGGTCGAGCTCGCGCTCCGCAGTCAGTGTGATGAGAGTGCTCATCTCGGTCGTGTCACCGGGTGATACGACGGAGTCGATGCGGTGGCGGAGGAACGGGTTCATGTCAGAGACGAGGCAGTCCCAGATAGCGCCCGACAGATCGGCGTCGCTCCTGACTTCATAGAGTGCGGCAACGAACTTCGAATAGGCAGCGATCGTTTCGTCGATCGTGTAGCCGCCTTCGGTCTTGAGAAGATATTCACACAGGCTGTTCAGGGGCTCGCGGTTGCGCACACCCCTGAAGAGCGCCATGGAATCTATCCTTCTTAGCAGTTCAGACATTGATTATCGCTCCCTTGTCAGCCGAGGAAACGGCTGCGGCATAACGCTTGAGATAGCCCGACAGATCGGTCCTTTTCTTTATCTCGACAGTCTTCTTCCTCTCCTCGATCTCTTCATCGGAGACCTTGAGCGAGATGGAATATTCGGGGATGTTGATCGATATGATGTCGCCGTCCTTGACGTAGGCGATGAGGCCGCCCGATACCGCCTCGGGCGAGATATGTCCGATAGACGCGCCTCTCGTCGCGCCGGAAAACCTTCCGTCTGTGATGAGGGCAACATCCTTATCTAGTCCCATACCCGCGATTGCGGACGTGGGCGAGAGCATCTCCCTCATTCCGGGACCGCCTGCGGGGCCTTCATATCTGATGACGATAACGTCACCGGGCTGTACCTTGCCCGAATAGATGAATGCGATCGCATCCTCCTCGGAATCAAAGCATCTCGCGGGTCCTTCGTGGACGAGCATCTCGGGAGCGACCGCGGACCTCTTTACAACGCATCCGTCAGGTGCCAGGTTGCCCTTCAGGACTGCAAGTCCGCCCGTCTTCGAGAACGGATCGGACAGGGGTCTGATGACTTCCTTATCGTAGACAACGGAATCGGCGACATTCTCTTTCAGAGTCTTTCCTGTAACTGTCATGACATCGCCGTTTATGAGGCCGCCGTCGAGCAGTTCCTTCATTACGGCATGGATGCCGCCTGCTTCGTTCAGGTCCTCCATATAGGTCGGGCCTGCAGGTGCCAGATGGCAGATGTTCGGTGTCCTTTCGGAGATCTCGTTAACGTGTGTAAGGTCGATCTTTATGCCGCACTCATTAGCGATAGCGGGGATGTGGAGCATCGAGTTAGTCGAGCATCCGATAGCCATGTCGGCTGCGAGCGCATTCTCGAAAGCGGCCTCGGTAAGGATATCGCGCGGCCTGATGTTATTCCTGACGCACTCCATGACCTGCATTCCGGCGTGCTTTGCGAGCTCGATCCTCGACGAGTAGACGGCAGGGATCGTTCCGTTGCCGCGCAGTCCCAGACCGAGGACTTCGGTCAGGCAGTTCATCGAATTTGCCGTATACATTCCTGAGCAGGAGCCGCATGTCGGGCAGACCTTCTCCTCGAATTCCGTGAGCTTTGCCTCATCGATCTTTCCTGCGGCGAAAGCACCCGTCGCCTCAAACATTGCCGACAAAGATCTCTTCTTTCCGTCGACCCTGCCTGCGAGCATGGGGCCGCCGCTTACGAAGACGGTAGGGATATTGAGACGTGCCGCAGCCATTATGAGGCCCGGAACGTTCTTGTCGCAGTTGGGCACCATGACGAGTCCGTCGAAGCCGTGCGCGAGGACCATAGCCTCAGTCGAATCAGCGATCAGGTCACGTGTCACGAGAGAATATTTCATACCTCTGTGGCCCATCGCGATACCGTCGCAGACGGCGATCGCCGGGAATACTATCGGAGTGCCTCCCGCCATTGCAACGCCGAGCTTTACGGCCTCGACGATCTTATCGATATTCATGTGTCCCGGCACGATCTCGTTATAAGAACTTACGATGCCGATCAAAGGCCTTTCGAGTTCCTCCTTTGTAAGACCGAGCGCGTGGTAGAGCGAACGGTGCGGTGCGTTACTGAAACCGTCGACGATCGTTTCCCTGATCATTTCCAATTTTCTCCTTTTCATTCTCTATCATGGCGAAAAGCTTCTCCCGCCGCGAAGGCGGATCCTGTCCCCGCCGCAAAGACGCGGCAGGTGCTTTTCGATGAGTTATATATGTGCCTTCATAAAGCACAGGGGACCCGGACCTCCCGATGTAAGAAGCCGGATCCCCCGATCTTTTCCTTTAAGGTTCGGATCAGTTGTTGATGAGCTTGTCCTCATCGCTCCAGCTGTAGAGCTTTCTGATCTCCTGTCCTACGACCTCGGCGGGATGCTCGGAAGCGAGCTTCCTCATTGCCTTGAAGTGGACCTGTCCGCCTGCGTCGCTCATGTCGAGGAGGAACTCCTTGGCGAAAGAACCGTCCTGGATGTCCTTGAGGACCTTCTTCATGGCCTTCTTGGTATCCTCTGTGATGATCTTGGGTCCTGTTACATAATCACCGTACTCGGCTGTGTTGGAGATGGAATATCTCATTCCTGCGAAACCGCTCTGATAGATGAGGTCAACGATGAGCTTCATCTCGTGAACGCACTCGAAATATGCATTTCTGGGATCGTAGCCAGCCTCAACGAGAGTCTCGAATCCTGCCTGCATGAGAGCTGCGATACCGCCGCAGATAACTGCCTGCTCACCGAAGAGGTCTGTCTCTGTCTCAGTCCTGAAGTTTGTCTCGAGAACGCCTGCTCTTGCGCCGCCGATGCCTGCAGCATAAGCAAGGCCGAGATCCCATGCGTCGCCTGTAGCATCCTGCTCAACGGCGATGAGGCAGGGTGTACCCTTGCCTGCCTGGAACTCGGAACGGACTGTGTGTCCGGGAGCCTTGGGCGCGATCATGATGACGTTGATATCGGAAGAAGGCTTGATGCATCCGAAGTGGATATTGAAGCCGTGTGCGAATGCGATCGTCTTGCCCTCTGTGAGGTTGGGCTCGATGGATTCCTTATAGAGCTTTGCCTGCTTCTCGTCAGGGATGAGGATCATGATGATGTCACCCTTCTTCGTAGCCTCCTCAACGGACATTACCGTGAGGCCCTGGCTCTCAGCCTTAGCCTTGCTCTTGGAACCCTCGTAGAGACCTACGACTACGTTGACGCCCGAATCCTTGAGGTTCAGTGCGTGAGCATGTCCCTGTGAACCGTATCCGATGATGGCGACTGTCTTGCCGTCGAGCTTGGAAAGATCACAATCCTTCTCATAAAAAATCCTGTTTGCCATTTGTATTTACCTCCAAAAAATGTATTTCATTTCGTCTTCCGGGCGCTCAGCCCGGCATTCCTGTCCGGTCTTCCCCCGGACTTCTCCGGTCTCCCGGCCGCCGCGGCCGTTCCCCGGCTGTTCGACTTCACGGGGTCATCCCCCGCATCCGTCACTTCTCGAGCATGCTCTCGGGTCCGCGCTCGAGCGCGACTATTCCCGTGCGGCACATCTCGATTATACCGAAAGGCTTGACGTTGTCGATAAAGGCGTCGATCTTGTTCGAATCGCCCGTGATCTCGATGCACATCGCGCCGGCGGAGTAATCGATTATCTTCGCCTTGAACACTTCGGTGATGTCCCTGATCTCCGATCTCGTCTCCGGTACGGTCTTTATCTTGATGAGAAGCAGCTCTCTCTTGATACCCGCATCGGGAGTGATCTCGACGACCTTCCTGACATTATACAGCTTTTTGAGCTGTGATACGAGCTGGATGCGGTCGGATTTCTCGCCCGAAAGCGAGATCGTGATCCTCGAGTAATCGGGATCCTCCGTCTCACCCACTGTCAGCGAATCGATATTGAATCCGCGCCTCGTGAACATACTGGTGACTCTCGTGAGGACACCGTACTTATTCTCAACATAAACAGCTATTACAAAATTACTCCTGCTCATCAGTCGTCCTCCTCTCCGAGTATCAGCTTATCGAAAGTTCCGCCGGGCCTCATCATCGGGAGTACCACTGCATCCTTATCGATCCTGAGGTCGATGAGTGCGGGGCCTTCCGTCTTATATGCCTCGTCGAAAGCCTTCCTGAACTCTTCTATGTCGGAAGCCTCGAATCCCTTCGCACCGAATGCCTCGGCGAGCTTTACGAAGTCCGTCTTCCTGTCGAGTGTCGTATTCGAATAGTTCTTATCGTAGAAGAGCGTCTGGAGCTGTCTTACCATTCCGAGCGTACCGTTATCGAAAAGGACGATCGTAACGGGAACATTGTACGTAACTGCCGTGGCGAGCTCAGTAAGGTTCATTCCGAAAGAGCCGTCGCCCGTGAAGAGAACGGTCCTCTTGCCGGTTCCGAAGCATGCACCGATAGCGGCGCCCATTCCGAATCCCATCGTGCCGAGTCCGCCGGAGGAGATCCATGTCCTCTTCTTCTCGAAATCGTAATACTGCGCCGTCCACATCTGGTGCTGGCCGACATCCGTCGCGATCTCCGTATCCGGAGTAACGCTTGAAGCAACATACTTTATAGCCTGCTCGGGGAGGAAATCAACGAATCCCTGCTCCTTCTCCTGGGCGCGGAGCTTCTCGATCTTCGCAGCCCAGTTGGGATTGCGCTTATAGTCGACACGGTCGATGAGCTTCCTTAAGAAATCGCAGATATCGCATGAAGCTCCGAGCGTGATCTCGATATTCTTGCCGAGCTCGGCGCTGTCGATGTCGATCTGGATCTTGCGGGCACCTGCGGAGAATCTCTCGATATTGCCGGTCGCACGGTCGGAGAATCTTACGCCGACGGCGATGATGAGGTCTGACTTCGCCATCGCTTTCGATGAGGCATAATGGCCGTGCATTCCCTGCATGCCCAGGAACCTGTCGAGCTTCGTCGGGAGCTCGGAAAGTCCCATCATGGAACAGCCGATAAATGCATCGATCTTGTCGGCGAGCTCGGAGATGAGCGCACCTGCGCCCGCCCTTACGGCTCCGCCTCCGAAATATATGAACGGCCTTCCGGCCTCGGCGATCATCTTCGCAGCCTCGTCAACGTCCGCATCCTTCGCGGGCTCGGGCTTCGATCTCTCGACCGGTGCCTTATATGCAAATTCGCACATCGCTGCCTGGACATCTTTCGGGATGTCGACAAGGACAGGACCCGGGCGTCCGGACTTCGCGATGCGGATGGCCTCCCTTATCGTGTCGGCCAGATCCTTTACGTCGTGAACGAGGAAATTATGCTTTGTTATGGGAAGTGTGATGCCCGTGATGTCGATCTCCTGGAATGCATCGCTCCCGATCATGCCGGTCGCTACATTACCCGTGATCGCGAGCAGCGGTACGGAATCGAGGTGCGCGGTGGCGATACCCGTAACGAGGTTCGTCGCACCCGGGCCCGATGTCGCGAGAACTACTCCGACTTCACCCGTTGCTCTCGCATATCCGTCGGCAGCATGTGCCGCACCCTGCTCATGGGCAGTCAGTATGTGAGTGATCCTGTCGCTCTTCTTCTGAAGCTGGTCGTAGATATCGAGGACCGTTCCTCCGGGATAACCGAAGATGGTCTTGACGTTCTGCTCGATCAGCGTCTCAACAACGATCTGCGCTCCGCTTAATTTCATGAACTCTTACCTCCGTCTTTCCTTTCCCTCCGGGCTTCGGCTTCGAGCAATAAAAAAGTCTCCGCCACAAAAGGAAATATTCCTGATGTGAAAGAGACGAGAAAACTTATCCCGCGGTACCACTCTTCTTGGCCGTCATGCGGCCCTCTCGACCGTGTCATTCAACACGCTCCTCTGTAACGGGAGGACCCGACCGGCTCTACTCGGGACAAAGCCCTTTGGATCCGACAGCTCCGGGATGACTTATCATTACATCTGCCGCAACCGGCTCGCAGCGACCGCCGGCTCTCTGTATGCGCATTGACGTATCTTTTTTCCCTTCAACGCCTGTAAAGAGTATTAAACCACGCGCGCCTTACAAAGTCAACCGCAAATTGCCTCTACAAGGCGCTCCAGAGGCTCGATGCCATCCTCTTTGAGCGACGACCTGAACGCGAACGAAGCCTCGCTCACATTAACATTCTTAAGCCCTCCGAAAAGCTCCGTGACCTTCCTCCTGACAACAGGTGCCCACGTCCCGTTCTCCACGACGAAGACCTCCCTGTTCTGAAGGTTATGCGCAGCTATCGCATGGACGACATCCTCCATGCTGCTCATTATGCCGCCGTCGGTCGTCGGAGATACGATGACGATATTCTTATGCCTGAAAGCCGCCGACACCGCATAGGAGTGCTGCTTCATGTTGCAGTCGACGACCGTGACCTTCTTCCCCTGATCCGCGATCTTTCCCGCGATGATGTCCGCGACCGCGGCGGAATTGCCGTATATGGACGCATAGAGAACGGCGGCGCCGTCATCCTCTGCAGTGAATGAACTCCACTTATCATACGAACCGAGGATGAGGTCAAGATCCTTCCTCCAGACGAGTCCGTGGAGCGGCAGCAGCATCTCAATGTCGAGAGATGACGCCTTCTTCAGTACAGCCTGCACCTGGGCGCCGTACTTGCCGACTATGTTCGTGTAATATCTCCTGGCTTCACCGACATAGAGGATATAGTCCTTCGAATCAGCCCAGATCGAGCCGTCGATCGAACCGAATGATCCGAAAGCATCAGCGGAGAAGAGCGCTTTCGACTTCGGGTCATAAGTCATGATGACTTCGGGCCAGTGGACCATCGGAGCCGCGATGAACGAAAGCTTCCTCGACCCGGTGTCGAGCTCATCGCCTTCACCGACGGGAACGGCCCTCGAGTCGATATCAAAGTCAAAGAACTGCTTTATCATGTTGATGCTCTTGGCATTCGTCACGATCTTCACGCCGGGATATCTGAGCACGAGCTCCCCGAGCGTCGCCGAGTGGTCGGGTTCCATGTGCTGGACGATGACGTAGTCGAGCTCCCTTCCGCCGAGCGCCGCCTCCACATTCTCGAAGAACTGCCCCGACACCGCCTTGTCGCATGTATCGACAAGGACCGTCTTCTCATCCTTAATGAGATACGAATTGTAAGCCATTCCGTCATTTACGGGATACAGCCCCTCGAAAAGCGTGATGCGCCTGTCCGATGCGCCTGTCCAGATGATATCTTCAGTGATCTTCTTTGTGTAATGCATGATGCGGCCTCCGGTTTTTGTGCTTTTCGGCGTGGCAAAAGAGCCCCCGCCGGACTTTTTACTTAATAATAATTTATCTTCATCTTTTTAGCAAAGCAGGATTGTGGTATTATTGGGATATCGGGAATGGCCGAAAGGCTTTTCAAAGTAATCAAATCCTAAGGAGGATATGTAAAAATGGGACATAAAAGACTTATGAAGGCAGTCTCCCTTTTCCTGATCGGATCTGTTGTCTTCGGTTGCGCGGCTTGCAGCAAGAAGCCCTCCGCTAAGAATCTCGACAAGGTCGCAACTTCCAAGCTCGATGCTGAAGAGATCGCTCTCGAGGACATCAAGGACATGGAGCAGGATGAGATCACGGAGGCTCTCGAAGACGGTATCGTTATCAAGACGAACGGCGAAGAGATCGACGATGTTTTCGGCAAGCAGATCAAGAAGGCTGATACTTCTTCCGCTGCTGAGGTCGGAGAAGCTGTAGGCGTTGATATCGATGACTGGGATACTGACGATCTCGGTGACATCACTGTCTATGCTAAGGCTGAGGGCGTTGATGAGCTCGGCGAAGGAGAGTTCGACGATGCGAACGTAGTATTTGCTACAGTAGTCGAGTTCACAGATAAGGATAAGGCTAATGATGCTTTCGAGGATTTCATGGGAAATATCGAGGACCTCATGGAGGACCAGCTCGATCTCGATCTTGAGGATCTTTCCGAAGACGAGTACCTCAACGACGGTGACAAGGGTCACTTCGTAATCTGCATGGGCGCTGATGACATCATCGACGGTGTCAAGGACATGTACAAGCAGTATGGCGGAGACATGGACAAGGATCAGCTCAAGGAAATGCAGAAGATGCTCGGCGATCTCCAGATCGTAGTCGGCGTCTATTATGACAACGGCGTATTCACGATCGTAGGCGGCTTCTCCGCTAACGGACTTGATGATCTTGAGACAGTATGCGATAAGCTCGGCATCGATAACCCTCTCGAAGTAGAGAACAGCGAGGATCTCAAGGAAGCTCTCATCAGCGGCGTCATCGGCGGCGGAATCTCCAATTACATCGACAAGGCTCAGAGCGCCATGGCTGAGGTTGAGGAGCACAATGAAGCTATCAGAGAACTTGAGGAAGAGATCGACGACGAATTGTCCTGATCTTTCCTTTGAACGATCGAATATCTGAACACTATTCGGGCAGGATATCCCGGGGAAACCCGTGGACATCCTGCCCGATACATTGAGAGATCATGAGGTATATGAAGATGAAGAACAGCATGAAAAAGACAATGTCGGTCCTTCTTGCCGGAGCTATGCTCCTCGGAGCGGCGGCCTGCAGCAAGAAGCCTTCCGCCGAGAAGCTCGAGAAGGCCGCGAAGGACAAGCTCGATGCCGAAGAGTATTCTCTCGAGGATCTGGAGGATCTCAGCGAGGGCAAGGGAACCAAGGCTCTCAAGGACGGAATCGTCATCAAGACAAACGGCGAAGAGATCGATGATGTCTACGGCAAGGACATCAAAGACATCGATACAGACCAGATCGCTCCTTATATGGATGCAATGGGTCTCGATATCGATGACTGGGATACGGATGATCTCGGCGATATCACCTTCTACATCAAAGCAGACGGTGTCGAGAAGCTCAGCGGCGAGAAGGCATCCGATGCCGTGCTCGTTTATGCGGCAGTCGTCGAGTTCACCGATAAGGACAAGGCAGACGAAGCGTTTGAGGACTTTATGGGAAATGTCGAGGATGGCATGGAGGATAGTCTCGATATAGATATCGATGACCTCAATGAAGATGAGTATCTGAACGACGGTAACAAGGGCCATCTGGTCATAAATATGGACGGCGATGACCTTATCGATGCTGTAAAGGTCATTTCCGAGAAGAGCGGCGGAACTGCCAACTCCTCTGACCTCAAGGAAGCAAAAAAGATAATGGGAGATCTTCAGATCGTAGCAGCCTTCTACTATGACAACGGCACATGACCATGATCGCCGCCGTGTCGGGCTCCGGTCTTGATGACGTCGAGACTCTTGCAGACAAGCTCGGTATCGACAACCCTCTCGATGTTGAGACCAGCGATGAGCTCAAGGAAATGCTCGCCCTCG
This sequence comes from Clostridiales bacterium, assembly GCA_017529925.1. GTDB lineage: Bacteria > Bacillota > Clostridia > Saccharofermentanales > Saccharofermentanaceae > Saccharofermentans. The sequence goes on along the minus strand of JAFXMZ010000025.1, from coordinate 37,615 downwards.
GAGCCGCAGGTGTTGCATCCGGTTATATCTCGAGAGCAAGGGAAGCTGCCGCGAAAGTCACTGCCCATAATGAGAAGATAGATGCAGTAGTCGAAGCGATAGATTCCAACGCCTGATACTTTTCGACAGGGGTAAAAAACAGCAGGAATACCTGCACAAAGGAGAAATAAAATGAAGTTACTTAAGAAGACAGTTGCGGTCGTGCTTACCGCAGTAATGGCAGTGGGAGTCTTTTCGGCGTGCTCCAAAAAGGACTCCGATAAGGGCGCTGAGGACGACGGAGTCCTGGTAGTCGGATTTGACTGCGAGTTCCCTCCGATGGGCTTCATCGATGAGGACGGCGAATATGTCGGTTTCGACCTCGACCTCGCAAGGGAAGTCGCGAAGAGGCTCGACATGGAATTCGAGGCTAAGCCTATCGCATGGGATGCCAAGGACCAGGAACTCGAGGCAGGCAATATCGACTGCATCTGGAACGGCTTTACGATCAGCGGACGTGAGGATAACTACACATGGACCGACGCTTATATGGCAAATGACCAGGTCGTAGTCGTAAGATCCGATTCTGACATCAAGACGCTCTCTGACCTCAAGGGACTTACAGTCGTTGTACAGAAGGATTCATCCGGACTCGCTGCTCTCGAGGAGAATACTGATCTTATGGATTCTTTCGGCGAGCTCAAGCAGGCTGACGATTATCTCAGCGCCATGATGGACCTCGAGGTAGGCGGCGTTGACGCCATCGTAATGGATGAGATCGTTGCAAAATATCAGATCCAGACATCCGGCCGTGACTTTAAGATCCTCGATGAGTCAGTCGCCAGCGAGGAGTACGGCGTAGGGTTCCTTCTCGGCAATGAGGAGCTCAGGGATAAGGTTCAGAAGACTCTCGAGGAGATGGCTGAAGACGGCACGCTCGCAGAGATCTCCGAGAAGTGGTTCGGCGAGGACATTACAACGATCGGCAAGTAAAAGACATTGAAGACGGGTAAAAGACCGTTCTCTTTAGTTCGATAAGATGTTATACTGATGGGGCTGTTCCGTTGAGGGACGGCCCCGTTTTTTGCGGATCGGGATATCGGGTGCGGCCGCTTTTCGAGCAGGCCGGCGAAAGAGGATCTGATGGAGAAGTATATATCGACCATAAAGCTTCTGTCGGGCGGATTTGTGATAACGCTCGAGATCTTCGCGTATACCCTCGTCTTCTCGGTCATCCTGGGTCTTCTCGTGTCGAAGGGCAGGATGAGCAGGAATCCCGTCATCAGGAGCCTCGTGCGCATCTACATCTCGGTAATGCGCGGCACGCCTCTGATGCTGCAGTTGCTGCTCGTCTACTATCTTCCCTACTACATGTTCGGGGTCAAGACCGGCAACATCAAGATCGGTCCCTACAGCTATGATTTTATCGCGACCATAATCGCGTTCACCGTTAATTATGCGGCATACTTCGCCGAAATCTTCAGGAGCGGCATCCAGTCGATGCCCAAAGGACAGTATGAGGCCGCGCAGATACTTGGCTTTTCGAAGTCGCAGACATTCTTCAGGATCATACTGCCGCAGGTCTTCAAGCGCGTCCTGCCGGCCATGACGAACGAGATCATCACTCTCGTCAAGGACACTTCGCTGTCGAGGATCCTGTCGATCAAGGAGATGTTCTTCTTCTCGTCATCCGCGGCCGCGAGGATGTCGTCGATCATGCCGTTCATCATCGCCGGCGTATTCTATTATGTATTTAACGGCATCATCGAGATAACGATGAACCGCGTCGAGAAAAAGCTCGACTATTATCAGTAAGGTCAAAAGGAAAGGAGGCGCCCGGTGAAAGTTTTTGAAATGAAAGACGTCAAGAAGGCTTTCGGCGACCTGAGGGTCCTGAAGGGCATCTCCATGACCGTCAAAAAGGGCGAGATCACATCCATAATCGGGCCCTCGGGCGGAGGCAAATCCACGCTCCTGCGCTGCGCAACGACGCTCGAGACCATCGACAGCGGCGCGATCATGATCGGCGATCAGACACTCGTCGACACCAAGGACGGAAAGACGACCTACTGCAGCAAAAAAGGACTCCAGGAGATCCGTTCGAAGTTCGGGCTCGTGTTCCAGAACTTCAACCTATTCCCTCATTTCTCGGTCAGGCGCAACATCACCGAGTCGCTCGTCCACGTCCGCAAGATGAGCCGCGACGAGGCAGACGCCGTCTGCGACAGGCTCCTCGAAAAGATGCAGCTGTCGGACAAGGCCGACGCCTATCCGTGCAACCTTTCGGGCGGACAGCAGCAGCGCGTCTCCATCGCAAGGGCTCTTGCCACCAATCCCGATATCCTGTTCTTCGACGAGCCGACATCGGCACTCGATCCCGAGCTGACCGCAGGCGTCCTCAGGGTCATCCGCGACCTGGCGCAAGAACATATGACGATGGTCATCGTAACGCATGAGATGGCTTTTGCGAGGGACGTATCCGATCACGTCATCTTCATGGATGACGGCAAGATCGTCGAGGAAGGAAAGCCCTCACAGGTAATAGACGATCCTCAGTCCGTGAGGACAAAGGCATTCCTTAACGGATTCTGATCGAGCATTATTTGATTTTTTAGAGTAAAAAAAGATCCTGCGGGCTGCAGGATCTTTTGCTGTCTGTGTTAACCGATTCGGGCTCAGTATTATCCGGTGCGGTTTCAGCCGACCTCGACTACTCCCTCGACATAATAATCCATTGTGTGGCTTATAGTTTCATCGTCTACCGACGCGCCGCCGGCGGGAACTATCACTGTGCCGTCTGCGGCGGTGAGAGGCTTTTCGATGAGGGAAACGCTGACGCTTCCCGCTTCGCCTGAGAATTCGAGCGCCGTTCCGGTAAAGACGTCCCACTGACCGTTCCTAATGAGGTCAGCCGCCAGAGCGATCGCCTCCTCTGTCTCGGGGGTGCAGTTTTCCGTGATCGGAGCCAGCCCCACGAAACCGTCAGCCAGGCTGCCGTAGTAATTGCCGGCCTTTGACGCAAACTCCGACGGCTTGCAGTTCATTGCCGTCTCGAGGATATACTGATAGTAGACGTCCCACTTCCAGACGGGCGCGGTGAGATGCGCATCCGGTGCCTGGTCGGACATATCGGAATTGTAGCCGCAGCCGTAGATTCCGCGCTCCTGGGCGACCGTCTGGGGAAGCGCACTGTCGCAGTCCTGGCTGATCAGCTTGCAGCCGTAGCTGTCTATCAGTTCCACTGCTGCCGTCCGCTCGAGTTTGGAATCGCCCCAGGAGTTTATAACCTTGACATAGATCACGGCATCGGGATTTACTGAGCGTACACCGAGCGTAAATGAGTTGATGTCGGCGCATGTCTCCGCGAGTCCGGTGCCCCAGGCCGATACGTAACCGATATTGTTATCTTCTATCTCCAGAGACTTGTAGCCTGCCGCGATCCCCGCAAGATATCTCGCCTGATATATGCGGCCGTAATAATTGACCAAGTTGGTGTCATTGGAGGATGAGCCTGTCGCGTGGGCAAACATAATATCAGGATACTTATCCGCAGCCTTCACGAAGGCGCTCTCATACTCTGAGCTTGTCCCGATGATCAGATCGCACCCCGCGTCCGCCAGACGGTCGATCGCTTTCGATGCGTCCTCCTCGGTGCCGGGGACGTTATCTTCGACTATCAGGTCCTCTTCGGGAATCCCCGCTCTTATCATGGCTTTTGTCAGACCGTAATGATGGGAATATGTATAGCCGGCAGTTGCTCTGGAATTGTCGAGATAGATGACTCCGACAAGGAACCTGTCCTCCTCTTCCATGGCAGTGCACCCCGTAACGGCAACGCATGCCGCGGCAATAAGTATCAATGTCAGTATCAGTGCCGTAAGCCGTCTCATGAGTGTCCTTCCTGTTGCTGCCCGCTTCCGGGAGGTTCCTGCCCGCGCTGCCTGTTTGCCTGCGCCGCGGCCGGTTTTCCTGCGCTGCGGCCGGTTTGCCTGCACCGTGACCGCTCCCACATCACCTTTAACTATACCACTTACAACGCGGCGGCGCGCATCTTCTACAAATATTTTTGAGAGTTGGCAAAAACGTGGCTTTTGAGGGCCGTTTTTGCCAACTTTTTGCCAACTCTAAACGATTTTTGACAATCCCCCCGTTCGAAAAGAACCCGCCGGCCTCATCCAACCGGCCTCATCCAACCGGCCTCATCCAACCGTCCTCATCCTGCCGGACTGCGATTTCCCTCCCCGCCCCCGGGGGGCCTGTAACAGTTCCCTCAAAGTTCCTTTTCGAGGGCGGAAAAAGGAACAATAAAAGGAATACACTAAAAAGTTCCTTTTTATGTTCTCTTCTGACGGTGCAAAAAGGAACAAAAAAGGAACTTTCAAACATCATTATCAGTTGCGCGGCGTAAGCCGTATCAAGACTGCAGGAAACCTGCATCGGGACGGTCCCTGCCGCTAAGCAGCAGGTGTCGGGGATCGGCGCGGTGATCAGCAGATCAGGACTGCGCGCCTGCGCCGTTCTCGGTCTTCTCAGCGAGCTGGACACCGGCGACGGCTACGTCAGTGCCTGCGGTGTCGCCCGAAGAAGAGCCGGCATCGGCCGCGTCAGCAGCATCCTTATCGCCAGCATCTCCGGTCTTCCCGGCAGCTTTCTCAGCCTCGGCTTCGGCCTTCGCCTTTTCGCGGCGCTCCTTGAGGAGCTCGTCGGCTTTGGCAAGATCGCCGTCGCACTCGTAGATCGCCTCGAATTCGGGATTGTCGACCTTGTAGGACTCGATAAGTCTTGCAGCAAGGCCTTCTACGACGGCACGCTTTTCGATGAGGATGCGCTTGGTCTCCTCATAGCATTCGGTGATTATGCGCTGGATCTCCTTGTCGATTTCGGCGGCGGTCGCATCGGAATAGCTCTGGACCTGGCCGAAGGAAGCTCCGACAAATACCTCATCGTTGTCGTCGCCGAAGACGAGGTTGCGGAACTTGTCGGAGAGACCGTAGCGCTTGATCATGTTGGTCGCGATCCGGTTACACTGCTTGAGGTCGTTCGATGCGCCGGTGGATACTTCCCCGAGGAAAATCTCTTCTGCAGCACGGCCGCCGAGCGACATCTTGATCGTGTCGAGGAGCATCTTCTCAGTGTAGTAGTCGATATCCTCGATCGGCTTGTAGGCCGTGAATCCGCCTGCGGAACCTGCAGGGATAATCGTAACGCGGTCGACCTTCTGGAAGTCGGACGTAGCACGGAGTACTACGGCATGTCCGGCCTCGTGGAAAGCGGTCAGTCTCTTGACGCGCTCTGAAAGCTTCTTGGAATTCTTCTCGGGACCCATCATGACACGGAATGTCGCATCGGAGATCTCCTTGGGAGTGATCTCGGGGATGTTGCGTCTGGCAGCGAGAAGAGCCGCTTCGTTCAGGAGGTTGGAAAGATCCGCACCCGTGAATCCGACCGTGGAAAGAGCCACGTCATGAAGATCGACATCATGTGACAGCGGCTTGCCCTTGGCGTGGATTTTGAGGATGGCCTCACGCTCGTCGGCGTCAGGCTCGTTAACGCGGACTCTTCTGTCAAAACGTCCGGGACGCAGGAGCGCGGGGTCGAGAACATCAACCCTGTTGGTGGCGGCGATGACGATGACGTTGGTGTTGACGTCAAAACCATCCATTTCGACGAGGATCTGATTGAGCGTCTGCTCACGCTCGTCCTGACCGCCTCCGAGGCCTGCGCCTCTCTTACGGCCGACGGCATCGATCTCGTCTATGAAGATAACGCTCGGAGCTGCTTTCTTGGCATCGGCGAAAAGGCTCCTTACTCGAGATGCACCGACACCGACGAGCATCTCAACGAAGTCGGAACCGGAGATATAGAAGAACGGAACGCCTGCCTCACCTGCGACTGCACGCGCAAGGAGCGTCTTACCGGTACCGGGGGCACCGAAGAGCAGCACGCCCTTGGGGATCTTGGCACCGAGCTTGGTATATTTCTTAGGGGTCTTCAGGAAGTCGACTATCTCGGAAAGCTCCTCTTTCTCTTCGAGCGAACCTGCAACATCGTCGAACTTGACCTTGATCTCGTTGGGAGTCGTGAGCCTTGCCCTGTTGTTTCCGAAGGAGAAGACTCCGTTGCCTTCCTTTGTCTGGCGCGTGATGCTCGTGAAGATGATGATCACGAGGACACCCATGCCGACCATCGTTATGAGGTTGATGACGCCGCTCCAGTCAAGGGGCTCCGTGTAGTTATAAGACTCGATCTTGCCTTCCTGCTTGGCGATCTCGAGCTTTTCGACGAGATCATCGACATACTCGTAGGGGATCTTCTGGTTCAGGACCTTCTCATCGCCGCCCGCCGTCTTGTATGTCAGCTTGATGGTCGTTCCCTTGATGTCGACATCCGTTACATCGTATTCCTCGTTGTCGATATAGCCCATTACGTCCGACAGCTTCGGGTCACCCTTCTTGGAACTGCCCTGTCCGCCGTACATATATGTCGAAAAGATCACGAGCACTGCGAGGATCACCAGATAGAACAGGATACCGCCGCCCCTCTTAGGGTTCACCGGCCTGTTCATCGGAGGTCTCGCGCCGCCGTTACCGTTTCCGTTACCGTTTGGTCTGTTATCCATCTTTTACTCCTTTATCTCCACTGCCCTTACATCCTTGAATTCGCGGAAAAGGCCCTTATAGTCGAGTCCGTAGCCGACGATGAACTCATCGGGCACTACGATGCCGTTAAAATCGGGGACGAGATCCGTCACTCGCTTGGAGGGCTTATCGAAAGCCGTACAGATCCTGAGCGACTTCGGCTGCCTCTCGAGCAGCATCTCCTTGAGAGCCTTGAGAGTCCTTCCCGTATCAACGATGTCCTCAACGATGAGAACGTTCATGTCCTTAATGTCCAGGCTGACGTCCTTCTTTATCGTGATGTTGCCCGTCGACTCGGTGCCTTCATAGCTCGACACCTGCATAAAATCGACGATGACCGGCATGTCCAGCTTCCTGACAAGATCGGCCGTAAAGACATAAGCGCCCGTCAGTATTCCGACCACGACGAGCTTCTCGCCGCCGTAGAAATCATTGATCTGACCCGCGACCCTCTCGACCATCTCGTCGATCTTCTCGCGCGGGATCAGGACTCTGGACACATCCATCTTCATTGACTGTCACCGTTTATGAACGTTATCACAGCGAAAAGCCTGACTTCCTCCACACTTCCGTCGGACTGACGTTCCCTTTCCCATTTCTGTCGTGAACCTTCACCCGTAAAGCCTTCGGCATGTCCGATACCGGGGATCCAGAGGATCCTGTCCCCTCTCGCTACCGCGACGACCGATGATCTGGCATCGGCGGGAACATGCCTGTCCTTGAGCAGGAGCCTCATCTCCTTGCCGCCCGTGCTGCCGGCAGCCTTAAAGTATGCTTCCGGCCTTCCCGTAACGATCCTGATGTCCTCATCCGGATCGGCGACCGGGTAAATCCACGATAGAGTATTATACTCTAAAACATCACTATTCTCAACGATATCGACCTTCATTTGAACATCCGAATCGGGCAATTTTGTTGTATTTGGCTCGTGAAGACCGATCCTCATGTCGAGGGGCTGATCCGGCGAAGCCGTGATGAATCCCATCTGCCGGGCAACGGCCCTTGCTGCGGCCGGTATATCCTTTTCGCTGAGGAAAGTAAAATAACCCGATGCAAGAAATGCCTTCGTTCCGAAAGGCAGGTCGATCGTGGTCTCGGCCGCTCCGCCGCGCATGAGCATATTCCGAACGGCGTTCATGTGTACTGTCTCGAAGTCCGTGAGGTGGCCGAGCGTCTTTTCGCGCAGGAGCCTTATGACCCTCGAAAAGATCGCGGGACGTAGCTTCAGGAGGCCGTCCTGCGGGAGAAATGAGAAGCCGCTGAATGTAATGAGCAGTCCGTCGAATGCCCTGTGCGCTTCGGATGTGATGAAGTCCAGGTCGTCGCACAGCAGTTCGCGTGCGTCAAGGAGCGCCTTCACGGGCTGCTTGACGGATGCTTCGCCGATCAGTGGGAATATCTCATTGCGCCATTTATTCCTGGTATAGACCGATTCGCCGTTCGTCGCGTCGGTGCACCACGGGATGCCGCGCTCCTCGAGATAGGCGGTGATCTCGTCTTTGCCGAGGCACAAAAGCGGCCTTATCACGTTGCCCGAAATACCTTTCATGGACGTCAGCCCCTCAAGGCCCGTGCCGCGGAACAGGTTTATCATCATGGTCTCGGCGGCATCGCCCATATGGTGCGCGACCGCGATCCTTACATCTTCCGGCTTTATCCCTCTTTCCTGCGCGATCTCATCGCCGAACTGCCTGAAGGCCTCATATCTCAGGATCCTTCCGGTCTCCTCCTCGCCGCGCGACATCTCGCGGGCCCTGGCCTTCACATCATATTCGAAGATCCTGAGCGGAACATCGAGATCCCTGCAGAGTCTTTCGGTGAATGCGGCATCATCCTTCGCAGCCTGTCCTCTTATGCCGTGATCGACATGGACTGCAGCGATAATGGGGAAATCCTCTACCTGCGAAGAAAGTTCTCTTAAAATGCAAAGGAGCGCCGTCGAATCAGGCCCTCCCGATACGCCGGCCACGATAAGTCCGGCATCAAAAAGTCCCCGGCTCCTGCCATATTCCAGGACTTTTGTCTCTATATCCCTCATCCGTCAGAATCCTTCCGGGAAGTCGGTATTGCTGTCGGCGAAGAAGACATCGTTATCCGGATTCGACATATCATCCGGCTCGAAAGGCGGCTCCTCATAGGACGGTGCTGCGCCGTAGGAAGCGTCCGGACTGTATGATGGATCCCCACCATAGGAAGTATCCGCGCCGTAAGACGGCTCAGCATAAGGATATCCGTCATCCGCTCCGGCCGGAGGAGGCGGCGGGATCATGTCATCCGCTCCCGGAGGAGCAGACTGATCCTGTTTATCATCAAAACTATAGCTGGCGGCGGAACTGTCGCCCGGCACCGTCCTCGTATATGAAGACTGCTGTCCGGTCGCTCTGGGATCCTTGGGATCATAAGCCGCATCCTCCTCGAAGAAGAGTGTCTTCTCACCCCACCACTTAACGGGTACCGTGCCTGTCTCGCCGTGCCTGTTCTTGGCAACGATGAGCTTCGCATTCTGGATAGGATTCGAGATCTTGTCTATATCCTTGTTGTAGTAATCTTCCCTGTCGATAAAGATAACGCAGTCAGCGTCCTGCTCGATAGCACCCGAATCACGGAGATCCGAAAGCATCGGGGTGTGGTCCTCTCTTCTCTCGGAACCTCTCGAGAGCTGTGACAGTGCGATGATCGGCACTCCGAGATCCTTGGCCATGACCTTGAGCGACCTCGAGATATCCGAGATCTCCTGCTGTCTCGAAGAATTGTTGCCGCGCCCGGGCATCGACATGAGCTGAAGGTAGTCGACGATCAAGAGTCCAAGCTTGCCGTTGGCCTTGAGCTCCTTACATGTCGAAAGCATCGAGATCGGGTTCACGGACGAATTGTCATCGATATAGATCGGGAGCTCGGCCAGATCAGAATAGACCCTCGCGAGCTTTGTCTCCTCTTCCTCCGAGATACCCGTTGCGCGCTGCAGCTTCTTGGTCGTAACGTCCGCCCTCGAAGCCATGATCCTGTTTCCGATCTCTTCCTTGCTCATCTCGAGCGAAAAGATATTAACATTCTGGTGCTTGTGCACGCCGACATTAGTTGCGATATTGATAACGAGCGCCGTCTTTCCCATACCGGGTCGCGCCGCGATGATATTGAGCGTGCCGGGACGGAAACCGCCGATCATGTTGTCGAGCTTTCTGAATCCTGACCTGATACCGGTCGCGGACAGCTCGCCCTTCCTGATCCTGTGGATATCATTGAGATTACGCCTCAGTATGGCCGAAAGCTGCTCAAAACCGATACCTTCCGGCGCCTCGCGCATCCCGGTCAGCCTTCCGACACCGATATCCACGACATCGTTGACGGCATTCTTGCCCGACTGTGCGAGCTTCTTCATCTCATCGAGGCTCTTTATCAGCTGACGCCTCTGGGACTTCTCACGGATGATCGTGATGTAGCTGTCGATATTGCTTGCGACGCTCTGTGTATTTGCCACCTCGAAAAGGTACTCGCTGCCGCCCGCGGCCGAGGACTGTCCCATCCTCTCGAGCTCGTCCGAGATGTTGAACTTATCTATCTTGCCGTTGTTGATATAGAGGTTAGCGATAGCCTCAAAGATGAGCGAGTTCCTGCGGTCGGAAAAATCCTCCTTAACGATCTTCCTGCTTACGGTATCGTTAACGGATTCCTTCCTCCTGATGCACAGCGAAAGGAGCGCCTTCTCCGTCTCGGGGTCCGAAACGGCCGAACTGCCTTTCCCGCCGGCGCCCGGAATGTCCGTTCCGAGCAGATTCCCGTCCATATTCCTGTCCACCGTCAGAGTGCCTCTACCTCGATATTGATCTCACATGAGACTTCCGGATGAAGCTTGATCCTCACACCGAATGTTCCGACATTCTTCATGGGTGTATTGATAACGACCTGCTTCTTCTCGATCTCATAGCCGTTCTTCTTGAGCTCGTCGGAAATATCCTTATCGGTAACGGCGCCATAGAGCTTTCCGCCCTCGCCGCTCTTCATCTTGAGCGTAAATGTCTTTCCGCCCAGGTCTTCCTTCACTTCCTTGGCCTTCGCGAGAGCCCTCTTCTCGAGCTCCGCCTTGGCGCCCTGCTTCATCTTAACATCATTAAGGTTTGAAGCAGTCGACTCCCTTGCCAGATTCTTCTTGAGCAGGAAGTTCCTTCCGTATCCGTCATTGACCTCGACGACCTGGTTAGCCTTGCCGAGTCCCTTGACATCCTGTAAGAGAATAACCTTCATATATCTGTCCCTCCGGATCTAAAACAAATCAGGTGCCGCACCTTTGCGCGACACCTGATTATTATATACTAGCCTGTCTCTTATTTCCAATGAAGCGGATCAATCTGCTACATAGGGAAGAAGAGCGATCTGACGTGCGCGCTTGATAGCAGTCGTGAGCTCACGCTGGTGCTTAGCGCATGTGCCTGTCATTCTCTTAGGCAGGATCTTGCCGCGCTCGGAAACGAACTTTCTGAGCTTAACGGAATCCATAAAATCGATAACCTCGACCTTCTCTGCGCAGAAGCTGCATGACTTCCTGCGGGAACGTCTCTGTCTCATATTGCCGGAAAACTCACGTCCGGCAGCCTTAGGTGCTCTGTTCTCAGCCATTTTAAAATCTCCTTAATTAACTGATCAGAATTCGAAAGGGAGGTCAATATTGCCGTCCGATCCGAATACATCCTCTGAATCCATGTCAGGTGCGATCTCGGTCTTGGGTGCTACGGGAGCCGAAGCTGCTGCAGTTCCCTGTGCGGGAGCCTGAGGTGCAGGTGCGGTTGCGGGAGCTGCGGAAGGAGCCTGCTGGCCCTGATTCCTGCCCTGGCCGTTGCCCTGTCCCTGACCGTTAGCGGAATCAACGAACTCCGCCTCGTCTACCAGAACCTCGGTAACATATTTTCTCTGACCCTGATTATCATCAAAGCTTCTGGACTGGATGCTTCCGACGACACCGATCTTCGAACCCTTATGGAAATACTGTCCGATGAAGGATGCTGTCTGTCTCCATGCAACACAGTTGATGAAGTCTGCCTGTCTCTGTCCGCTCTGGTCCTTGAACCTTCTGTCCACCGCAATGGTGAAATTACAGAACTGAACCTGACTTGAAGTATTCTTAACTTCGGGATCCTTTGTTAGTCTTCCTACCAAAATAACCTTGTTCATTTACTGCCTCCTGTCGCTTCCGCGATCACTCGCCTACGCGAACGGTAAGGAAACGAAGAACGCCGTCAGTGATGTTGAGCACACGCTCGATCTCCTTCGGGAACTCGCTCTCGGCAGTGTAAAGGATCTTAAGGTATACGCCGTCTCTCTGATCGTCGATCTCATAAGCAAGATGCTTTGTTCCGAGATTGTCGAGTGCATCGATCTTGGCACCGGACTCGATCTTGTTCTTGATCGTCTCGATGAGAGCGTTGACTGCCTCCTCGCCGTTGGCGGGATTCAGCACCGTTACCAGCTGATACTGATTTGCCATGTTGTTCACCTCCTCTTGGTCTTATGGCTCGGCATCGCGTGCCGGGCAAGGGATGCTGCTTCTAATAAATACAGCGTCGAAAAGAATAACACAGCACTTACCTCAAAGTCAAGCAGTTCCGTTTCCCGTAACCGTACGGGTCAGCCGCATCCGCGGTTTGTTTATGTCCTGATTCTACCCTGCCCTGTTTCCGCCCGTCTATACCCGTTTTGCACTTTCCGGCCAAAAACGGGACTGCGGGCACCCCGATGGGACAAAACGGTCTCACGAGGACACTTTGGGACTGAAGGAACAGTCGGGATCCACGAGACTTCGGGGACTGACGGGACCGCCGGGACAGCCGGGACCGCCGCAGATGCCCGGCACCCGCCGCTCCCCACACGGCATAGAAAAAGCCTCCCGGCAGCGGGAGGCGGGAAAACAATCTAATCAGAACCGGCGAAGCGCGTCTGCCTTACAGCCTGTGTGCGCCCAGATCCTTAAGGATATACGGGAAAAGGATGTCGAGCCATGCGGCAAGCGCCTTTACGGTGTGCACATATGTCTCCCTGTTCTCGCCTTTCGGATCGGGTATGGATACCGATACGACACGTGACCTCTCGTCCTTGATGACGATGCCTTTCGATGCGGCATATGAGGAGATGGAGAATACGCGGTCAGCGATATACGGGAATGCGCTCGCGATCTCGTAAGCCTGGTCGTCGTGCATGGTGATGATGAGGTCGTTCATGTCATAGACCGAAGGGCCCGCCTTGGTCGCGAGGTGGTGGGAAATCGACGTGCCGACAGTCTCGGCGAAGACCTCCTCCATCCTCTTGTCCGGGGTGTCGCCGTCGACGGCGTAGAGTCCTGCGGATTCGCAGTAGATCTCTGCTCCGACCTCAGTCGAATGCTCCGAACAGTACGGTCCGCGCTCATTCAGGTACTTGCGCATGATGCCCTCGCAGGCAGCTCCGAGCGCACGGTCCTCATCCGAAACAAACAGCACCGACGCCGTGAAAACATCCCTGAACGCATCGAGCGGCACCTCGTGCCTCACCGACTGCAGAGCCGCTCCGGAAGGAGTGTCTCCCGTTCCGCCGGCCGCCTTGCCGAGCCTGTTCATATATGCCGTCGCGAGCCCTCCCTCGGGGAACGACGCCGCCAGGATCGTATTGACCTCCTGGATGTCCAGATGCCTCAGCCCGTCGAAAAGCGCGTGCGACGCGGCCTCGATATCTTTCGAGTCGCCGTATATGTTGAATTCTGTATGCGCCAGAAGGATCCTGTCTCCCATCTTCTCGAAAACGGCCCTTACCTCACGGCCCGCAAAGATGCCGATCCTCGCCATCGGGTTTGCCTCCAGGATCTCACGCGATCTCTGGATGAACGGCAGCGCCGCATCGAAAAGGATCTGCTTCTGGTCGTCCGTCAGTTTCTTGTAGGGATCCTTGCCGTCCTCTGATTCCGGGATCTCAACAACTTCGGCATTCAGTACGCTTTCCGGGATGGCGATCTTCTCGACCGGAACGCGCGGCGCATAGTGGCGGTATTTCATTCCCGGCGCGCGGGGCGTCTCCCCCTCCGCTGCCTTCGTCTTTGATGAAGTCTCCATGCCTACTGCCTCTTCGATCATGTCGGCCGTTATCGCGCCGGGCCTAAGGATGACGGGCTTCTCGCCGGTTGCATCGACGACCGTCGACTCGAGTCCGACCTCGCAGCTGCCGCCGTTTATTATCGCAAAGACGCGCTTGTCCAGATCATTTATCACGTGGAGCGCGGTCGTCGGCGACGGGCTGCCCGAAAGGTTCGCAGACGGCGCCGCAACAGGGATATCACACATCATGAGGAAACGTCGGCAGATCTTGTCCGAAGGCATCCTGATGCCCACGGTATCGAGTCCCGCTGTCGTCTCGTCGCAGATCTTTTCGCTGTTCTTCTTCACGATCACCGTGATGGGGCCGGGCATGAAACGGTCGATCAGGACCGACGCCAGCGGCGTTATCTCCGCTGCAAGCTCCGGGATCTGATCCTTGTTCCAGATGTGGACGATGAGCGGGTTGTCTGACGGCCTGCCCTTTGCCTCGAAGATCTTCTTTATCGCTTCGGGATCGGCGGCATTTCCGCCAAGCCCGTATACTGTCTCCGTCGGGAAAGCGACCGTCTCGCCGCGCCTGAGCGCCGCGGCTGCCGCCTCCATCGCCTTATCGTCCCTGGGGTCTACTATCATCGTGTCATATGTCGTCATGTTGCCTGATCTCCGCTCTTCTCGGCTTTTCGAGCCGCTTCATCAAGTATAAGCGCATCGGTGATCTCGTCAAGGTCTCCCGCAAGGATCTCCTCGAGCCTGTACAGCGTCAGCCCGATCCTGTGGTCGGTCACGCGCCCCTGATGGTAGTTGTATGTCCTGATCCTCTCCGACCTGTCGCCGGAACCGACCTGCGAACGCCTCTCGGAATCGACCTCGTCCTTGGCGCCCTGCCTTTCCATCTGCAGGAGGCGCGCCTCGAGGACCGCCATCGCCTTGTCCTTGTTCTTGTACTGCGACCTCTCATCCTGGCACTGGACCACGAGCCCCGTCGGGATGTGAGTGATCCTTATCGCCGAGTCGGTCCTGTTGATGTGCTGGCCGCCCGCGCCCGACGCCCTGTATCTGTCGATCCTCAGGTCCTTGGGGTCTATGGTGATCTCACGTTCCCCGGCTTTAGGAAGCACCGCCACGGTCGCCGCCGACGTATGTATCCTGCCGCCAGATTCAGTCACCGGAACGCGCTGGACGCGGTGAACCCCGCTCTCAAACTTGAACCTCGAGTATGCGCCCTTTCCGTCGATCTCGGCCGTCAGCTCCTTGATGCCTCCAAGCTCAGTCTCGCTCATGTCGATGACCGAAAGCTCATACCCGCGGCGCGCCGCATAACCCTTATACATCTTCAGCAGTGTCCCGGCGAAAAGCGCAGCCTCCTCGCCTCCGGTCCCCGCTCTTATCTCAAGGATGACAGACCTGTCGTCATTGGGGTCCCCCGGAGTCAGTATGAGCATGAGCTCCTTGCCGAGCCGTTCCTCGTCAGCCTGAGCCTCGGCGAGCTGTTCAGCCGCAAGGTCATGGAGTTCCTTATCGCCCGAGGACATTATCTCCAGAGCTTCCTCTATACGCTCTGACGCATCCTGCCAGGCCTTTATCGTCTCCGTCTTCGGCGTCAGCTCGCCGAGCTCACGGGACAGTTTCATATATCTTTCGTTGTCATTTACCACGGCAGGGTCAGACATCGACGATAAGATCTCGTCGTACCTGTCGAGTATGGCCTTTATCCTGCTGTCGTCTTTCTTCATGCCGCGTTTTCCGTTCTGTTGTTGTCTTCTTCTCCTGCGAACGCCGTGACCCGCTCTCCTTCGCCTTCACCCGCGCCGCCGGCGGGATCTTCACTGCCTGCGCCGCCAGCCGCGTCTGCGCCTCCTGCCGGTTCCCCGCTGCCGGCCTGATCCACGCCCCCGGCCGCGTTCAACAGCCCTTCAGGGATCGTCTGCCCTACCACGGGATCACTTGCCGCAGCGGCCGCGGAGTCATCAGAGCCTGTGACGTTGACCGACTCTTCCGTTTCTTTCCCGTCCGGCGCGGCTTCTGCCGTTTGCGCCGGCGGCGTTATCACTTCGTTTATCCTCTCCTGCGAGGCAGGGTCATCGATCCGCTCCTCCCAAAAACCGATGATATCGAGAGTGAGGTTCTTACCCCCCTTTTCGACGTGGTCCGGATCGATCGGACATGAGATCCCGCCGGTCAGGACACTGTAATACATCGAATCGAATTCTCCGGTGCCCGCAGTCGTCATCAGGAGCGTGCGTTTGAACGCTTTGACCGGATACTCGCCGATCAGGAGGACCGGAACATGATTCGATACCACGCACTGCCTGATCGTCTCGAGTGCCTCATCCGTCAACCCGTCGCTGACACCGTTTACCAGGATCAGCATGTGCTCCGCGTAGATGCGCGGCGGGATCGTCTCTACAAGATTGCCTTCGGGATCGCGCACCTCGGTCGGATAGCGGCTCCACGGAACCGGCATCGTGTCTTCGCTGATGTTCTCGGGCGCGATGACATCGACCTTGTCTTCGGGGAAGCTCATCGCCTCTGGAAGAGTTCCGATGACATAGAGATGTATGTCGCGTTCGGCGAGGACGGCACATGCCTTCTCGACCTCGGAGCGCTTCCTGGCATCGCCCGTTTTCGCCATGCTCAGGATGAGTACGATCAGGAACGTGAAAAAAAGGATAGCTATGAGCACTATCGTTCCTGTCCTGCCCCTGTTCTGATCCATCCCTCGCGCCCCTTTCAGCATCGTCCGTTCTGATTTTGTGTTATATTATAGCAAATCAATCAGTTTGTGACCGACATGAATATTGCAGTTTTTACCGACACATATTTCCCCGACATCAACGGCGTCGCGAGTTCCATCTCGGCGATGATAGAAGGCCTGCGCCAAAAAGGCCACAAAGTCTTCGTCTTCTGCATATCGGAGCCCTCGCGCAAGATCACGATGGTGTCGTCGAACCCGCCGGTCTTCCGCGTTCCGTCGATCCCGGTATTCTTCGCCAAGCCCTACCGCGCCGTACTCCCCGAACTCCTCCCCCTGATCGAAATGTGCAAAAAGTACAAGATCGACATCGTCCACTCGCACACGGAGTTTTCGATGGGCCTCATGGGCGGAATGGTCGCCAACTGCCTGGGGCTGCCGCAGATCCACACATACCACACGATGTGGGAGGATTATACGCACCACATCTCGAAAGGGCACACCTTCCCGGACCGCCAGTTCAAGTCGCTCGCACGCAAATACTCCAAGTATTTCTGCAGCCACGCCGACGCACTGATCGTCCCCACGGCGAAAGTCTACAACTACCTTACCTCCAAGGGCGTCGACGTCCTGACGTTCCAGATCCCCTCCGGCATCGACCTCAAGGACTTCCGCCGCGACCTCGAGGATCCTTCCGAAACACTCGCCATCCGCGAAAAGTTCGGCCTCTCCCCTGACGACAAGGTCCTCCTTTCGATCGGCCGCATCGCCTTCGAAAAGAGCCTGGACCTCATCATCCGCGCGATGCCCGGCATCCTGACGAAAGTCCCGAACGCCCGCCTCGTCATGATCGGCGACGGCCCCGAGCTCAAGAACCTCCGCGACCTGGTGAACGAACTCGGCCTCGGCTCATCCGTCATCCTTCCCGGCCCCGTCGCCTTTGCCGACGTCCATAAGTACTACCATATCGGCGATGTCTTCATCTCCTGCTCGACCACCGAGACCCAGGGCCTTACCTACTACGAAGCTATGGCCGCCGGCCTCCCGGTCATCGCCCGCTACGACGAATCCCTCGAATCGATAATCGTCGACGGCCGCAACGGACGCATATTCCACGACCCCGCCGAGCTCCCCGAGCTCGTGAGCGAAGTCCTCTCGGACTTCTCCCGCGATCAGTATCTGCAGATGTCCGCGAACGCATGCGAGAGCGTTGATCCGTTTGATATCGGGACGTTCGCGGACAGGATCGAAGACGCCTACCTCAAGACGATCGAGCACCACGCAAACGTCCACAATCTCCGTGACCACAACATCTTCCGCCACATAGGATACAAGCTGCGCAGCGGCACCAACACTGCCGTCACCGCCACCGACCGCGGAATCCGCAAGATCTTCAAGCCCCTGATAAAGCAGCGCCGCAACCGAAGCCGCCGTCGCCGTCTCCTGAAGGCGATGAAGTCAAAGTAACGTCATAAGATAGCCCCCGTATGCGGTCTCTGCACGCATAATTTGTCATTTATTCTTTACATGTGGTAAAAATGTGGTTTTTTAGGCCTCGTTTACCCACATTTTTGCCAACTTAGGCCTAATGTGGATAAAAGTGTGGGTTTTAGAGGGTATTTTACCCACATTTTTGCCACATCAGCAGAAATCCCTTTGTTTTAATCTCCAGAAACCTGGTTTCGTTCAAACCCTCACAGGTAATCCACCATTCCCGATCTTGTCGTTTTTGTCGTTTTTGTCGTTTTCTTTGTCGGTAATTGTCGGTAATTGTCGGAAGTTTTTTTGCTCCTCCGGCTTTATAATCTAGGCATGAACTACGATAACTATCCACAAAACTACATGCTGGCACATTACAAGTTGCTGGATAATAGATTGAACGAGTGCCCGTCGATCATCATCAGATCCGAGCGAGGCCACTCTATTTACCTTGTCAATAATAACGGCATCAGAAATCGTTACCGAACCACATCCCCCAAAGGCCGTGAATACGCGAAGCTCTACGAACTGCGCACCACCCTGAAGAAGGAGCTGGACGAGATGGCGCAGGTCTACTCCGACCGTTTCGGCAGCAACATCGAAAATGACGCCGCGACCACCCGCTTCACCTCATCGCCTCGCCTTAACTTCGACAAAGCCTTCTTCGACAGCCTCAAACCGTGCGCGACGACCTACCCGAACAACAACCGCTATTTCTACAGGAACGTTAACTACAGATCGCGCGCAGAGATGGTCATAGCCCAGGTCCTCGACGAAATGGGCCTCACCTACAAGTACGACTGCGAGATCATCACAAACGGCATCACTCACACTGTCGATTTCGCGGTCTACCTTCCCGAATTCGGTTGCTGCTTCTTCATCGAGTACCTCGGCCGCCTCAGGGACGAGCGGTACGTCGACGACAATAAGTTCAAGCTGAAGGATTATCTCATGGGCGGAATCTACATCGGCCGCGAACTCCTGATCCTGTGCGGCGACGACATCTACATGCCGCCGGTCAACGTTATACGGAGCGAGATCGCGAAGATGCTCTATATCATCACCGACCTTCACACGGTATCCGCCCGCACTGCCGTGCGTTGACCTGAGCCCGTCGAAAATGCACCGCCGGCTTGCCAACCAAAAAACAGATCCGTCATGTCTGCCTGTCAAGGCTGGCCTGCCACCGCCAATGCGGCTTGGCCTTGACAGCACATGCGGATCTGTATCATAAACAAGCGCCGGCCGATCGCCGTTTTCTGTCCCCGGAGACTACATCCTCGAAAAGACCGGCTCGTTCCCGTGCGCCGCCAGCACCGACCTTTCGTCGGCGAGATCCAGCACCACCGGCGCAATGCCCTCAAGATACGGCGTCATAAACCTCGCCAGCGTCTCAAACTGGTAGTCGCGCTCGCCCGCCTCGGCCCTGCTCTCTACGATGAACAGCCACCTGGCATCACCTTCATCATTCACGGCGAAAAGCGCCCATCCTCTCAGGATCCGCTCATCATCTTCACAGAATGCCTTAAACTTCTCGAGAAGTCCCTCAGGATAACGGTTCGGGAGCCCGATCGACACCCTTCCCGCAGGCAGATGGTTCTTAGACTCTGCGGAAGCGTTCAGCGCGTTCACTGCAGACTTCGAGCTGCTGTTGCTGTCCTGCGTAGTTCCCACTTCGGCACCGTCTGACACTGCAGCTGCCGCCTCACCGCCGTTTGCCCCGCCGGTCTGAACGCCGCCTGCAACTCCGCTGCCCACCGTGCCGACAGCCCCCGCGCCGTTTGCTCCGGCACCGTCTTCGGCGCCACCACCGACACCACCAGCGGCCGTGCCCCCGGCGCCGCCCTTCATCTGGTCATCTATCATTTTCAGCAGCTCGCTTCCGAACATCACTTCTTCGGCGCCGGGATTGATGATCAGACCCGACAGGCCGAATGCGGGATCGAGCGACACGCTGATCAGGTCTTCAAAGGAGGACAGGACCGCCTGCTGGTCATCGTCTTTCTTGCCGATCTCGAACGATGCCGTGTCGGAAAAAGCGATCACGAAGCGGCGGCCTTTCGAGTCGGCAACGCTGTTCAGGGAATATCTCCCGTCCTTCACATCTACAGGAACAAGGAGCCGGGCCGCCGCCACCTTAAGGAGGACGTCGGTCATGGAGTCGGGAGTCTTTTCGCGGCGCATCTTCTTCATCGCCGACAAGAGCTCGTCGTTGACTATGTTTTCTCTTACAAAAGGATCTTCACCGGAAGTCATTTCATCACCTTCTCACATAATAACAGCGGGCCGCCACCCGTGGCACGGCGCAGCCCGCAGCCCGCAGATCATCCGCCTATCCGCCCGGCCGCCACCCGTGCGACTAAGCGCTTATCTGTTCAGCATGAACGAGAGCCCGAGGATCAGCGGGAGCGTGATCATCATGAACAGGAGCGTCAGGACGACCGTGCGCGCGCAGAACTTGGGCGCGGTATTGTACTTATCGGCATAGATTACGTTCATGGTGCCCGAAGGCAGTGCCGTCATTACTATCAGCGTGATCATGGTCGTGTCCGAGATTGTCGTGAACCTTCTCGCGACGAGGAGCGCCGCCATCATTGCGAGCGGGAAGATAACGAGCCTCAGGAGCGTGACGATATACGACTTGACGTCGGTAAATAGCTTCTTATAGTCGACCGTCGCGAGCGTCGAGCCGAGGATTATCATCGAAAGGGGCACCGTTACGCCGCCGATCAGGTCCATCGTATCAGCCAGGAATTCCGGAAGGCGCGGCGGTATCAGGAACATGATGACCGCAGCGATGGACGCGAGCGACACCGGGTTCAGGATCAGCTCAAGGACATTGCCCTTCTTTCCCGAGATCAGATGTGCGCCGTATGTGTAGAAAAAGATGTTGTATGCAAAATTGTAGACTGCCGCCAGCAGGACGCCCGCACCGCCAAAAAGGCTCGCCATCAGCGGGATCCCGACAAAGCCCGTGTTCGCGAAGACCGCAGTCGTCGTAATGATCCTCGATTCAGCGCTGTCATTCAGGGCCTTCTTTGAGATCAGGCGAACGATCACCAGCGTGACGATATAGTAGATGACCGAGCACGCGCCGACTGCCATCATGCCGAGCGCGATGTCATCGGAGTACTCGTACTGGCTCGACGCAAGGATCGTAAACGGCAGCGTCGCCTGCAGCAGTATATCGGAAAGCGACTTCTGGCTCCTCTCGTCGATCACGCGGTTCTTGCGCAGCACGAATCCGATCAGGATCGTAACCGCCATCTGAAACAGAACTATCAGCAAACCTTTCATATCTCAGTCCTTCTTATCTCTTATTCCCCTCGAAAAGCACCCGCCGGCGGCCCCTGCCCGCCCGGGCGAATGCATTCCGTAACCTTCAGCCGTTGACCCTGACGGACCGGTCTTCCGCCGCTGTCCGGCCGTTACCGCCCGGGCGCGGGCCGGAGATTCGCCTCCCTCAGGGCGGCTCCCGCAGGGCATCCGCCCTTCAGGTCATCTCCTGTAGAGCCTGTTCAGCTCTTTATACCACTTGTTGTCGATGCCGTCGAGGTCCTCGCGCGAGAATCTGACGACCCAGTTGCCGGTCGCGGTGCCGGGGATGTTCATCCTCGTATCGCTGCCGTAGCCGAGCATGTCCTGGA
Organism: Clostridiales bacterium; assembly: GCA_017529925.1. Classification (GTDB taxonomy): domain Bacteria; phylum Bacillota; class Clostridia; order Saccharofermentanales; family Saccharofermentanaceae; genus Saccharofermentans. The sequence continues at coordinate 16,125 of JAFXMZ010000025.1, read as the reverse complement.
TCGGGATGATCGTGCAGTTGGCGTGGCTCATCCACAGGGTCCTAATGACCGCGCGCAGCGAGCCGCTGTGAGGTCCGCCGTCGCCCCAGTTATTGCCGTCAAATCCGCAGTATTTCAGGCACTCCTCGCGCTCGTGCGGCTGTGCCTCCCAGAGCCAGCCGAGCATCGTATTGTTGTCGTGCGTGCCGGTATATGCCACGCAGTTATCCTCATAGTTGTGAGGCAGATATGCGCTGTCGTCGCCCGGGTTGAACGCGAACTGCATGACCTTCATGCAGGGCAGTCCGCACTCCTTCAGGAATGCCTCGAGGTCGGGCGTCTTTTCGCCGAGATCCTCAGCGATCAGCCTCGACGAATCGCCGAATTCCTTATCGAGCACCTCGAAAAAGTCCATTCCGGGTCCCTTCTTCCACTCGCCTTCCTTGGCGGTCTTGGCGGTCGCGGGGACTTCCCAGTAGGACGAGAATGCCCTGAAATGGTCGATCCTGACTATGTCGTAGAGCTCGTAGTTCGCGCGGATGCGGTCCATCCACCATGCGTAGTGCGTGTCCTTGTGCTTCTTCCAGTCGTAGATGGGGTTGCCCCAGAGCTGGCCGTCCTCGGAGAAATAATCCGGCGGCACGCCCGCGACCTTGTCGAAAACGAGATCGCCCTCGGCCTTTTTCGCCATCTTGAAAAGGTCCTTATGCGCCCAGACGTCGGACGAATCGCCCGAAACGTAGATCGGCATGTCACCGATGATCTGCACGCCGTTGGCATTGATCTCCTTCTTGATCTCGTGCCACTCGGTGATGAAGAGATACTGGACGAAAGCATGGAACTGATAGTTCTCACCCTTCCTTACCTCATCGACCGCCTTGGCGTCGCGGGCCTTGAGGGCCTCGTCCTTCCACTGCCACCATGCCTGCTGCCAGTTGTCGTCCTTGATCGCCTGATAGAGCGCGACATCGTCGGCCCATGCATTCTCCTTCAGGAACTTCGCGACTTCCTTTTTCAGTGCGTCGTCCGCCCTGGAGTATGCCAGCCTGAGGAGCTTCTCGCGCTCGACCCTGAGATAGTCATAGTCGATGCGCCATTTGTTGACATTATATTCTGCGCCCACGACCTCATTTGCCGTGAGAAGGCCTTTCTTCATGAGACGCCTGGGGTCGATGAAGAGCCAGTTGCCCGCAAACGCCGAAAAGCTCTGATAAGGCGAGTCTCCCATCCCGGGATATGAGAAAGGCAGGACCTGCCAGTACTTCATCCCCTGTTCCTTAAGCTGTGCCGAGAAAGCAACCGCCTCCTCGCCGAATACGCCGATCCCGAAAGGGCCCGGCAGCGATGCGATGTGCATCAGGACTCCGCCTCCGCGTTTCATCTTATTCCTCCTTTGCGCTTTTGACGCAACCTGTTATAATAGTTTGGCTTTAATAAAAACAAAAGTATCGATAAGCCTTTGTCTATTATATCACTGTTGAGGTTGTTGACGATGAGTTATTCTACGGAAGACCAGATCAAGAGAAGACGCACATTTGCGATAATATCGCACCCGGACGCCGGTAAGACCACCATGACCGAGAAACTGCTCCTCTACGGAGGCGCGATCCACATGGCCGGTTCGGTCAAGGCCCGTAAGGCCGCGCGCCACGCCACATCCGACTGGATGGAGATCGAGAAGCAGAGAGGTATCTCCGTCACGTCATCCGTCATGCAGTTCGAATATGACGGCTACTGCATCAACATCCTCGACACACCCGGACACCAGGACTTCTCCGAGGACACATACCGTACGCTGTGCGCCGCTGACGCCGCAGTCATGCTCCTTGACGGCGCGAAAGGCGTCGAGGCCCAGACCATAAAGCTCTTCCACGTCTGCCGCAACCGCGGCGTTCCGATCTTCACCTTCATCAACAAGATGGACCGTGCGGCTAAGAATCCTTTCGATCTTATCGACGAGCTCGAAAAGGTCCTCGGCATCCGCTCCACGCCCGTCAACTGGCCGATAGGAACAGACGGCGACTTCGAGGGCGTCTACGAGCGAGAGACCGGCGAAGTGCTGCTTTTCGATGCGTCAAACCAGGATCACGGTGCCTCGATGGTCCGCGAGACTTCGACGGGTATCGACGACCCCAGGCTCAAGGAACTCATGAGCCCCTACCACTACGAGACACTCAGGAATGACATAGAGCTCCTGGACATGGCAGGTGACGAGTTTGACCTCGACCGCATTCTTGCGGGACAGCTTACGCCCGTATTCTTCGGATCGGCGATCACGAACTTCGGTGTCGAGCCCTTCCTCAAGCACTTCCTGAAGATAGCTCCCATGCCCCAGCCGCACCATGCGTCTGATGACATCGGCGTGGTCGAGCCCACGGATGAGATGTTTTCGGGATTCGTATTCAAGATCCAGGCGAATATGGATCCGAACCACCGCGACAGGATGGCCTTCATTAGGATCTGCTCCGGTAAGTATGAGAAGAACATGAGCGTCAACCACATGCGCCTTGGCAAGAAGATCACGCTGGCGCAGCCGCAGCAGTTCATGGCGCAGGACAGAAATATCGTTGAGGATGCATTTGCAGGCGACATCATCGGAGTCTTTGACCCCGGCCACTTCAGGATCGGCGACACGCTGATCTCGTCGGGCAGGCGTTTCGAGTTTGATCCGATCCCGGTCTTCCCGCCCGAAAACTTCGCAAAGGTGCAGCCCAAGGATTCGATGAAGAGGAAGCAGTTCCTCAAGGGAATCGAGCAGCTCTCCGAGGAGGGTGCGGTACAGCTCTACAAGCAGCCCGACATCGGAACGGAGACATACATTATGGGCGTCGTCGGAATACTCCAGTTCGACGTACTCGAGTACCGCCTCAAGAGCGAATACGGTGTCGACATCATAAGGACGCCCCTGAACTACCGCCTTGCGCGCTGGGTAAAGAGCGACGTGGACGGCGGGTTCGGCGCACAGGGCGGCCCCGACTACCATGACATGACGCTGACATCGACATCGATGCTCGTTCTCGACCGCGACGACGAACCCGTCGTCCTCTTCGAGTCAGAATGGGCGATCGACTGGGTAGTCGACCACAACGAGAGCCTCAAGCTCAGATTCGAGGATATCCACAGCAAGTAAAGACGCGGGCCGATGTGTTAAAACGTATCGCAATAGAGGGGATTATTCTTCCTTCCCGGCGTCGTCGGCGATCTTTGAGGATGTGATCTTTTTCGAGATGATGTATGACAGGACCAGGACCGCGACGGAGACCGCGATCATCCACGGCTGTTTGAAGGAGAGAACGACGCTTTCGCCGACGAAGGCGAGGAGCGCGAGCATGACGGTCTTGGCCAGATAGAGCGTGATAAGGTACTTGGGCGCCGAGTAGTCGGAAACGCCGAACGCGAAGTTGACGAAGGACGACGGCGTGAACGGCAGCGTTATCAGGATGAAGAGTGTCGGCACGGAGACGCCCTTGACCCAGCGGCGCGCGTGATCTATCTTGCGGCTCTTCTTTCCCATCCACGCGAAAAGCGGTCTGAACAGCAGCCGGAAGAGGAAAAAGACGAAGGTGCAGCCGAGGCACGAGCCGATCCAGCTGTAGAGGAATCCGAGCTTAACGCCGTAAGCGGCCACGTTCGCGAGCACGATCGCCACCATCGGCAGCGGCGGAAAGATCGCTTCAAGGAATGCGAGCGCTATCGGCGCAACGGGGCCGAACGTCTTGTAGCTCTCCAGCAGGTTCTGCCAGAATTCGAGCGTAAACAGATCCTTCCAGTTTTCAAATATACCCATCCTGTCCTCCATTCCTTTCATCACGCGTCGTCACGCGCCGCGTGGCGTGCGCCGGGACCCGCGCTCATTTGACACCTTTTTGCGCGTATGACATCATTATTGTATCAAATAAGGACTGCGTGGCAATGACGACAAGAAAAACCTCCGGCGAAGTCAGTTCCGGCAGCGGCGGAACGCTCACTTCAGATGTTTATTCCGGCGGCGGCCGGGCACTCACTTCCGGTACACGCTCCGGCGGTATCGGGACGCTGAAGACCGCCATCCTGTGGCTCCTCTTCACGGCCGCATTCCTTGTGATGTGGGCACTCTTCGAGACCCATGACGGCATCTCCTATGACAGCGCTTACCAGTACTTCCTGAACAGGCATTCATGGAGCGGGCTCATGCAGCTTCTGCGGAGCGATTACAGCCCGCCGCTCTACACATATCTGCTGAAGGCCGTGTCGGTCATCACCGGCGGAAGCCTCTTTTCGCTGAGGGCGGTCACCGTCGTCATCTATGCATTTCTCTTTGCTGTGATACTCTTCCCCGGCCGGCGCCTGCTCGGACCGCGCGCGTCAGTGCTCGCCGCAGTCTTCGTCCTTTGCTCGCGCTATACGATCTATTTCGGGCACACGGTCAGGCCGGCGGTGCTCGCTTTCGCGCTGTCGACGGCTTTTCTGATCCACGCCTCGCTCTTTTATGATCACGGCGAAAAGCGCGACCTCATCCTGATGACTGTCTATGGCCTGCTGTCGATGTATACACATAACACTTCGCTCATAATCGCATTCTGCTCTTACGGTGCGCTGGCGGTGGCCGCTCTCATCAAGCGCGACTTCCCGCGCCTGCGCGCACTCCTTGTAAGCGGCGTCATCGTATCGGTCCTCTATCTGCCGTGGCTCTTCGTTCTCCTCGGACAGCTCGGCGCCGTAAAGGACGGCTACTGGGTCTCGGAAGGCAATGTCATCAGCTCGGTCTATTACGCATTCATCGGCTGCTTCGAGAACGGCTCGGGAACGGCCATGTCGGTCATCGCCGTCATGACCGTGGTGCTTTCGGCACTGCTGGCGCCGCTCCTTTTGATATCCCCCTCGAAGCTCCGCGACGCAAAGCGCATCAAAGATGCGGTCGATCCCGGACGCAAAGAACGCGCGGTGGAATCATACCGCGGCGCCCGAACGCTCGCCGTCCTCTTCGCCGGTTCGCTTGCCGGATTCATCGCCGCAACATACGTCGCGGACCTCTACGCCGGAAGATATTTCTTCATCTACTCGGGTGCAGCGGCTCTCCTGTGGGCGGCGGCGATAACCTCATGCGACAGGAAAAATATGATCTCTCTTCTGTGCACCGCCGTCTGCGCGGTCAACATCATTACAGGTTTTACCGGAGTGGACAGGAAGTCGCCCGCGGGCGAACTCGACCGTTTCAGGAAAGACTTCGACGCTTCATATCACGTTCTTCCGTCCTACAGCGACATCTACGATCCCGGCACTTCCCTGCCCCCGCTCTTCGTCCATGTCAACGAGTGGGATCTCGGCATCACTTCGTACCTTATCCCGGAGGCGGATCACCTCGTGACTGACCGCACTTACACAGTCCTCAATGACCTGTCGGTCTTCGAGGCTGACGGCAATACTGTGATACGCGGGAATGACATTTTCGAGGGGGGAAGGATCAATGTCTATGTCTTCATCAACGAAGATCTTTATGAGGACGGCTGGATGAGCGAGCTGATCCCCGCGGATCCTTCGTCATACGAAGCCGAGCTGATCGGGCGCTATAACCTGCCCTACAACTGCAACGAAAACCACAGCCTCACGGCCTCGCTCTACAGACTGAACAAAAAACAGTCGCGGCCCGTACCGGACCGGCAGGCGGAGGTCAGTCTTCGACAACTCCCTTGTCGTTGAGCTTCAGCCCCTCCGACCAGGAATCCTGCATCTTTTCGATCTGAAGCGTCCCGGGCACCTTTACGGCGACCTGGTACTCGTCCTCGTACACGATCTCGCCGGGGGAATTGGTGTAGACGACGTAATAGGGGTGGTCGTACTTTTCGAGCAGCCACATCATGGGGCGGATGTAGCGCATCATCTCGTCGGCATTCTCGGTCTTGAAGAAACAGACGACCTTCTCGCGGCGGCGGCAAGGCTCGGGCCACGGCAGCTCGTGCGCAAACCAGTCGTCGATCTCGTGGAAGAGCTCGGCGTCCTCAGCGTCCATCACGTTGTTCTGCACCAGCTGGACACACATCGAAAAGATCCCCTTGGCATACATCGTATTCTCGGCGAGCTCCGCGCCCTGGATCCTGACATATTTGAATTTCATCGCCATAAGAAAACCTCCCCGCCGGCCGCGGCATCGTTCCCGATCAGTGTGTGGGGAACTCTTCCCCCGCCGCGCCAACTTCATCCATCTGCTCGCCGGCCGCTGCCTCACCGGCCACACCCGGTGATCGAACTGACTACACTCACATTATATAATACAAATCGTGTTCGGGCATCCTCCGCCGATTTGAGTACCCCGTACAGATTCGGGCACCCAGCGCCGGACAGAACGCGATCGAATACAGAACATAAAATAGCGGAAATCCATTGATATCTGTGATAGAATAGTAAGAGCAGACGTAATTAGAGAGGTACGAATATGAAAGAAAAGTATGAAGATATCGAGATTGAGATAATCCTCCTCGGTAATTCGGATATAATCACGGATTCGACATTCGAGGAGACAGAGGAAGACGAGATAGGGAAGATCCGTCCTTAAGGAGATCCTCTCCCCGGTCGACTGACGGATGAGCAGTCCCATGACAGTTTTATACAGCCGGATCCGTCCGGTCGAGACACGAATATGAAGAAATATCCATCCCGGCACAACCTGTTAGCAGAGGCGTCGCCGGGATGTTTCTATCCTGAGATATGAGGTGATGAACTATGGAAAAGAAAAAGATGATCTCCGTTTTGCTTTCGGCAGTAATGGCGGCAGGGCTCATCCCCGCACCGGTCTCCGCGGCTTCGTCCTGAAGGAAACGCCTTATCTCAAGTTCTATCCGGATATCGCTGACGACTACAGTATTTACGGCTACGATAGTGCACCTTCTGATGACGGTCTCACAAGGATCAGGATCCCCGTCAGGCTCCTGCGCCTCAGCGATCCATACACCTTAACGGTCGTAAGTAATGATCATTCCTATTCGAAAACCATCACGTACAGTGCTTTCGACTACTGCGGGAAGATCCTCGAGACGAGTTCCAACGAAGACCTCAAGGATCTCGTCAAAGCACTCTACTTCTACTACGAGGCAGCCATCGCTTACAATGATGCGCAGTAACCGTTCACCGGGTTAAGCCCGGTCACGACTGTCATGATCGGGTTCCTGAAGCCGGGAGTTTCGTGAATGGACAAATGAACACATCCGACCGTAGCGATTGTCCCGATCGGACTCCTGTACTTTTTTGCTGAAAAACACATGTTTGGTACAGGAAAACAGCTGTTTTCCTGTACTTTTCTTCCTAATTTTTGCATTTAGTACAGGAAAACTCAGATTTCCTGTACTAAACATCCGAATTAAGAACATTTGGTACGTGTAAACCATCGATTTCACGTACTATTTTCTCTAAAAACACGGTTTGGTACAGGTCGGTCCTGGATCAACCTGCACCAAGCCGCGTACTCACCGCGTCTTTTTACATCGTCTTCTGACGCATGATAGCTTAACAAAAGAGCCCGCAGTCCCAATTACTGCGGGCTTTTCTTCTGGTCGAGGTGACAGGATTCGAACCTGCGACCCCATGCTCCCAAAGCACGTACGCTACCAACTGCGCTACACCTCGTCGGCCGCCGGCACTTATCTGATCGATCCAAATCCGAACAAGGCTTACTCCTTACGGCAGTACCCTGACGGCAGATGACCATCCTGCCGACCGTGCAATAGTATATCACGCTTTCCCTTTATGCGCGACTGCCTGCGTAAACAGGCGGGCCCGAACATCTCGGGGCGTCCGGATCACGGCTCTTTCCCTGTATACGCAGCTGCCGCCTGATAATACTTGTACAATGCCTCGATAACATACTTGTGAGTAATGGAAGTCGAATCCGACTTCAGTACATTGTAGCAGTAGTTCATCGGGCTGTACCTGACACCTATGTTCCCGTTCGGGTTGGATATCGTAAGATTAAATGTATCGCCGAGTTCATCGGCACGTATGCCCCGTATGCGGGCAACATAATGATTCCCCTCATGCGATACATCGACGGTCTTTCCACCAAAAGATCTGAATCCCAGTTCCTCCTCGGAATCGAAGTATAGTGACAGCGTCGTCTCTGACTTCAGGGACAGCGATGCATATGTAAATCTTACATCGTCCGGAAGATCAGAAGGGTCAGTATAATCATCTATATCGATATCGTCATATGAAATATGCCCCATCGTCTCATCCTCATAATTCCAGTCAGCCCTCATGCCCGGCACCTTGAAATACTCCTGTGCATATGCCCCGTAGTTGAGCATTGCCCTGACGAGCGGCTCCGCCTTGGCATACTCAGGCTTTTCGGTGTGCTCGAGGATATATTCCGCGTAATCACGCACCGTAAAACTGTAGGCTTCTCCGGGATGACCGTCAACGACCATCCTCGCCTCGATGACCTGCGTCATCTCACTCGCCTTCACATGACACTTAAAGACATAATAGTCGCCGTCGCGCTCTGCCTCTCCTACATTGACCGTAGACCTGCTTCCGTCGGGGAGCGTGAATTCCATATAGGCATTGTTGCTCGCTACAGCCGCATCGCTCAATGTCATATAGAGACGGACTCCGATATCGCCTCCGAGGCTCAGAGACATTCCTTCGACCCTGCTGCCGGCATTATAGACGGCGCTGATATCGTTCTTCCCTCCGAAGCATACACGGTAACCGCATGCGAGCGATGTATCGCGCGGATCGTAGTCGGTATCGATCACGGTGTCCACGATCTTCAAGGGAGTATTTATCCCGTTGTAATCAGTGAGCCTGTAAGGCCCGTCCGAAGAATGGATGATGCCCGTATTCCCCGAGAGCGTATAACCCTGCGGCAGGCATATTATGATCTCGTCCAGATCCGAAGAATTGAGCTGTCCGAAAGAAAACCTGTTCAGGTCCTCCGCATCCATCTTTATGGCATAACCGTTCGTTCCACGCTTTATCACCCTGTAGGCAACCGTCCCGTGCGGCATATCCGAAAAAGTATTCACGTTGACCGTCGAATACGAGCTGCTGCCTGACGGCATGCTGGGGAACTGATCTTTCGCCCGGACATACGAAGCGATATATGTTGTATTTCCAATGACCGGTACATGAGTCCCGGCTGCGCAGACATCCGTTGTCCCCTTCTGTTTCCACCCGTCGAAAAGCATCCCCTCCGGCGCCGTGAAACTGCATGCGGGAAGCTTAAAGGAGTGCCCAGCAACGACCTTCACCGTGGTCTTCTCCCCCTGTCCGTCTCCGGGTGCAAGGGTCACAGTGTATGTCTCCTGATCCGGGTCGTCGGACTCCCATGTGATCCTGATCTCGTCGATATAGACCGCATTGGAGGGCTTAATGCCGATATACGGGACATCACCGTCCAGGACGACGACTGAAGACGATCCTGAGGAAGAGAGCGTACTGGCGACGGGGGTGCCGCTTTTCGAGGTGTAATAAAGATCTGCGGCGCTCTCATATGGCGTATCCTTGCCGTAGATATTTACCGTGGTGCCCGCCGTGCAGTCGGCATTCCAGAAGAACTCGATCCTGCGCGCGCTGCCGCCCGAAGACGTAGTCACGATGCCGATATCGTTCCTGCCGTTGAGCTGGATCGCATTCTTGCCCTTCATGGCCTTGCCTGCATAGACCGCGTTGCTGCTGGACACCTTGCCGGACCAGACATCGTACGAGCCCCCGACGCCGAGGAGTTCCACATCGATATTATCGGTGAACTCAGGTCCGGAGGTCTTCTGAGCCCACACGGCAGTCAGAGTCGTGTCGGCCGTAACAGTGATCACCTGACCCGGCATCCTGACCGCGCCGCCCGGCACCTGCCACCCGGCGAAACGCATACCCGACGGTGCCGCAAACGAACATTCAGGAAGTGTGTAGTCTGCGTTTTTCGAGACGGAGACAGACTTCATACTGCCTGTTCCTCCGCCCGCATCGAAAGTGACACTGCACTTCTCCACAGGCACCGACGATCCGTCACCCCACGTGATGCTCACGGACTGAAGGTAGATCGCGCCGCTGGCCGACCTGAGACCGATATATTCATAACTGTCTTCTATCTCGAGCTCGGTATCAGTCCCGCATGCAATGCTGCCGATCAGAGTGCCGCGCGTCGATTCCTGGTAAAGATCCGATGCCGCAGAATAGGCGGACGACTTTCCGTAGACATAGATGGTACCCGTCGTTGCCGACTCATCCCACTCGACCTCGACCTTCGAAGCATATCCGCCCGAAGTTGTCGTAACGATACCTGAATTGTTGTTCTTACTCCTCATCTGGATGGCATATGTGCTGCTCCTGGCGGAGTTGCCGCTGTAGACCGCGCCGGATTCCGTTTCGTCGAAAGTCCAGTCGACGTATGTCGTCGAAGTCGCCTCCGTCTCAAAGACTGTAAGGACGTCGGTCGTATCTGCTGCCACAGCGGGTACTGCTCCCGCGATCCCTGCCGCCATCACGGCGCTTAATATCAGAGCTGTTATCTTCTTCATAATGTCTGTTCCCTCTACTGATGCCTGAGCATTTCGAAAAGCCTATATAAAACATATTTTAGCATACAGGGGCACTCATCGTCCTGCGGCGCGGCATCGTTTTTAACAGATTAACAAAAGGCTCCCCCTGCACTTGGAAGAAAACCTCACAAAGATTATAATTGTAGTCGTTAAAGGCGCACAGACGCCGACTCATAAAAGAGGGGGATAATGATATGTATTGCTGCAACTGCGGAAAGCAGATTCCCGACGGAATAAAGTTCTGCACCTATTGCGGAACACCTGTTATAACCATGGAGATACCGAATGCGGCCGAGGCGAAGGCTGAGGTGGCAGCGGAAGCACCCGCGGCAGTTCCCGCACCCGCAGCTTCTACAGCAACAGCGCCCGCAGCACCGGTCGCTCCTGTGCCTGAAGCTCCGGTCGCACCGGCAGTCCCTGCGCCCACAGCACCTGTCACACCTGCTGTTCCGGGAGTACCCGCCTACCCTGCGGCTCCTGCTTACGCCGCACCTGCAGCTCCCTCCGGAAAGCAGAAGAAAAAGTCGATCCTCCCGCTCATCTTCGGCCTCATCGCGGTGATCGGAACGGTCGTCTTCCTCATCGCATGCCCTGAGTTCTACCACAGAGACAAGAGCATGATAACAACAGCGATCTCCGGCATCTGCTTTGTCGCCCTCCTCGGCATCTTTTTCTTCTGCATCAGAAAAAAGACAAAGCTCTCAGTTATCGGCGGTCTCCTTTCGATGATCGCACCCGCAGTTCTCCTTGTCTTCGTCTTCGCGGTCTTCCCCGCAAGGATCGACTCGGCAGTCAAGGAATACATCAATCTGATGGATCATTCCGAACGCGCCCTGAAAGACAACTCAGTCAGTAAGATCAGCACCTATCCGTACGGCGACATTAACAAGCTCTTCCACTGCGAAATGAAGCAGTTCAACAAAGTCACAGACGCCCTCGACGACCTCTACGACGATGGCGACTACAGCGAATGGGTCACCCAGTCTCACTTCGTTCACGAGTCACTTCAGAAACCTGTCAACGAGCACCTCGGCGATGAGCTCTGGAACAACGGCTATGACGTCGACGAATATGAACTCCGCGGCTACAGCGTCCTCTTCGAAGAACAATCTCCCCTCGGGAAGGCACATTCTGAAGAAGTGAACCGCATGAAGTCCGACATCGACGCAAGGATCAAGCAGGTCGAAGACTACTACGCGACCGGAAGCTCCCGCGTTATCATGGTCTACGGCGACGGCTTCAGGATGTACAATAATCTTCTGATCTACAACGACGACCACGTCTACGTCGTAACCGACCTGTCGACCGGCAACTACTTCTGCACCGGCGACAGATACTAAAGAATAATAACGGCATAACAAAAGGCGGCTCCGGCCGCCTTTTTTAATTCTGCCAAATACAGCAGACACTTTCCTCTCAGTTACTTACACCTCGAGCTTTTCCATCAGCGCTTCCTGCAACACCTTAGAGAAGTTGATCTTCTGCTCCATGGCAGCATCATTAAGCCACTCAGGAATCGTCAGTGTCTTCTTGACAGCTTTAGTCCCGAACCGTCTCCTGTATCTCTTCGTATCACAGATTACGTAAGAAGCAAACTCATCAGCCTTGAGCTTGATATCTTTGATCTCAGTCCGAACAGGCGGCTCGATCCCCTTCTCCTCATATTCCGTATAAAGAAACAGAGCCAGTGCATCTTCTGCCATCACCAACCCGTGAAGGATATCATTTCCATATGTATAACAGTTTTCAAAATCAGGAAAATGAATATAGTATCCGCCTTCATCCTCAGGTGTCATTATTGCCGGATATGCATACATAGAGATCTTTCCCATTTTTACCACCTCGTTACCCTGTTTGTCTGAGAAGTTTCTTCATCTCCGATACCTTCATCTACGCCTCCACTAACATGACTACTCACATTATAGCACGTATAATACGTATTCCAGAGATAATAGTATTAATGAATAGTAGATGAAGACAGTTCTGATCAATTCACGCCCTCGGATCCTCCATCAGATCCTCCATCCTGCACCCTATCGCCCTGGACAGCTTATATATCGTCTGCGCCTGAGCCTTATCTATATCATTGACACGCTGCTCATACATCTGTATCGACCTCAGCCCGACACCCGACCTTTCGGCGAGCTGAGACTGTGACAATCCCCTGTTCTCACGCAGCTTCTTGAGCCGCGATTCACCGTTATTCTGCGAACACCGCCTCTCCATCTCGTCGATGAACTGGGTGATATCCATTTCATGATAGACCTTATACATCGAAAGGATCTCATTCATCTTCACATGCTCCAGGATATCCTTAAACCGCCGCCCGCTGTACCACTGATACTCCGCAAGCGCCCATCCCGCCCAGTACTCGGGCGAAAGCTCCTCGGGATATGTCGGCTCCGGCAGTTCCTTTCCCTGATATGTCTTCTTTACGACCTCCCGGGCAAGCTCGACTCCTGACATCCCCGACAGCACATAAGGATTCCCGCTCTCAAACATATAAGCATACCCTGACACCTCGAAAAGCATCGCGGCCCAATCAATGTCAAAGCCGCAGTCATTTACCAGATAGTCGAAATAATCCGCCAGGTTATCCTTGGCATCACTTAAGTATAATTCGTTGTATGCGCGGGTCATCGTTCCTGATCCCCTCTCTTAAGATGTCGAGCATATAGATATCATCTCTATACGTCCTGCTGTTCGCCACTTCGTCTTTATATGCCTTTCTCGCTTCAGTATCTCTGTCATTAAACCGTGGAAACCATGTCGACACATCCGCCTGGTATGCATCGATAAAGCTGAGCTTATCGAAAGCCTTCTTCGACACAAGTGCAGTCTGCATCCCCAGTTTCCCGAGCATCAGAGCACGGTTCAGACTTCGAAGCGGCAGTGTGTTGCTTACAAAAGATTCTGCATATTGAAAGTATGAATCATCCGCACGGTATCCCTTGATAAGATCATAGCGATGTGTGTCGATGCCGAAGTTCTTTACAAGATAATCGCGGGCATCCTGAGCAATTGGAGAGTTCAGCTTAAATGAGCGGTTCTTAAGAAGGACGGCTATCCAGTTCAGGACCGTATGGTTACCATCAGCCAGATCAAGTATCCTGAGATCTTCTTCACCCAGCTCATACCGATTTACAAAACCGTTCGTCTGTTTTTTACAGGCCCACTCGCACGCCATCGACTCTATTTCAGTGCAATAGAATCCGCGGCCATAGTCGTTGGAAAGAGACCCCATCGTCAGCGAAGGCATCCCGACAATATGATCACTTCCATGGTACAAAACCCTCTTCATAACCTCTCCTATATCATTGCAATGATATAGCCATTATATCATCACAATGATACAATGGCTACTCTGTTTTGAACTGGTGTTAGTGTAAGTGGTATATTGTTATCTCTTTAGGTTAATGCAATTCTTTTTGTTCCATTTAGCTTTTTAAGTAATCATATCACCGAATACTTTCAAAACGAGATACAATATAATCATTAAGCTTCATATGTAAATTTATTAGCTCATCTATCTCAGAATCATATTCAAAGACATTGTCGTCATCATCGACCAAATAGTAATCGCCCTCCCCCTGATTCTCTATAGCAATTAGTTTATTCGTGACCGGATAATACTTGTGAAGATACACAGTCTGTTTTATCAGATGCCATCTATCATCGGCTGTTTTTTCTTTTCCTGAACCTGGACTATGACCGGAGGCTGGGATACAGGCGGTTCCGGTGCAGGAGAACTGTAATATCCCGTATAATCCTGATCCTGATATGAACTGTCTACAGATGTACTATCGTAACGGTCCGCTTCACCGAATGGGACATAATCATCATCTTCATCCTCTTCGGTCATCTTTCTATAAGTCCCTTCATAATCCGTATCATCTGACTCTACTTCATCATGCCCAAGAATCGAGCCACACTCAGAACAGAACCTCGGATTACCAGTTATCTTATTTCCACAGTTAGGACAAAACTTCATTATAGTTACCCCTCATTATACGTAGTGTATGATCACAAACAACACAATGACTACTCCGACAGCAATCGACCATCCTTTAACAGAATTCATATCGTTGTAGTACAGCTTCAGCTTTTCCACAAAAGACAGTGTTGAAATATCTCTTGTTTGGATTCCTTCCTGTGGATTCAAGACATCATCTGTTTTTATTACGGAACCACAGTTTTTGCATAAACTCGACTTTACACTTGGATCAAGAAATACGTCTCCGCCACAGAATGTGCATTTACCTTTTTCGAGTTTCATGATCACACCCTCTTTCTCAATTCGTTGAAAATCTTGTCGGCTGCCTTATAACCGGCATATCGCCCCGCAGTATCAGCCGCTGCCCTAGCTGCTATACCACCAAGCCCAGGTTTCTTGTAGGTTACGTTTGTCACATTAATAACCTTCCCGTTCTGAGCATTTGCAGCCTGAAGCGCCTTCATCTCATCCAGCTGTCTTCTCTGCTGTTCGATCATTTTCTGCTGAGTAGAAAGGAAATTCTCCCTCTCTTTTTTCTCTTTGCATAAAGCAACAGCTTGGGCTAATGAGTATACAGTCTGGTTGTTTAGTTTTTGTATCATATAATCTATGGATTTTTCATTTCTCATAGACTCAGGGATCTGTCTTGCAACTTTATTATTCTCCTTATCATTGAGAATCCGTTCAGTATCCGCTACTTTTTCCTCGATCTTGATACAATCTTTGGTGCGTTGTTCAACAAGACATGCTGTCTGTATCCTTGCCTGATTCTGAGCATTACCCATTGCAACTACGATCACTAATGCTGCCACAGCACTTATAATTGCACCTACGATTCCCCCTATCCAGCACGCTAACAGAGCCACGACCAATGATATTCCGAAAGGCTTTGCTATTTCCCCCGCAGAACCATAATTAGCTATCATTGTCTGCTGTTCAGATAAGGATAGATTCAGATCACTTTTTGCTCTACCTAACTCCTTGATGAGAGAATCATAATGAGTCAGTGGCATCTTAATCTGTTCAAGTATCCTGATCGTATCTTTATTGGAATCGATCTTAGCCTTGATCCTTCCCTTCTCCATGTCATAACCGACAGTCTGAGCATCCTCGACAGATAACTGACTTCCGCACGCAGAACAAAAAATCCTTGATGATTCAGTCTGTGTGTTGATCGATGCTCCGCAATTTGGACAATTCATACTGATTATCTTCATGATCATCGCCTCCTTACATCTATCATCCTTATGAATAAATCCTAATCTATGCCCTTAAGGGACAGGCAATAATACCCGTGTAAACAATCATTTAACAAAAAACGACGCAGATATTTCTTCTGCGCCGTTTGTAGTATTAATAGTTCGACCGGTTTGAAATCAGGTGTTTGTTGAATGCTTCAGTTCTCGTATACGTTCGATTGGAAGACCGGAAATATCAGCAATCTCTTCTTCGATATAGGATCCTTTGGCAATCATGCGAATGGCTGTGTCGATCTTCTCTGAATCAACACCCTGAGCAAAACCTTCTTCACGGCCTTCGTTCCTGCCCTGAGTATATGGTGCGTCTCCGACAAATGCCATATCGTCCACCTCCGTGCCCATCGTATCCGTCGTCTTCACTCCGTATCCCCTGATCTCTTCGATT
>JAFXMZ010000024.1 GCA_017529925.1 Clostridiales bacterium | reverse complement strand
GATGATGACGACGTTGAAGACGATGACGACGATGACGATGACGAGCCTACAAAGCCCAGCTCATCCGGAAAAGCTCCTTTCAGCGCATCTTCTATGAAGGAGGTCGAGAAGGCATGTCTTGATGCAGGCATCCCCGAGGATGAGGTTATATCCCTCGATTACGACGGCGAAGCATTCGTAATGGCAGGTGACTATACAAGCTATATCATCTCGTGGATGGATAATGATGAGGTCGAGGAGACATTTGATTCCGTCTACGGTTCCTATGTAAGTCTCCTTGATTCCAGTGATTTTGACGGCAAGGTCATCTACGACAGAGGCGATGACTGGGGCTATATCGCTTTCGACGGCGAGTATGATATCGCAGGTCAGGTATACGACTACTACGGCGGATTCTATCTCGTTGACGGAACATACGGTCAGTACTGGGTAATGGACGGCAATAAGGATAATGAGAAGATAGTCGGTGACATAATCGACGATCTTGATCTGCCGATGCCCTGATCAGAGATAACTCAGGCGGATAAACACGGGGACTGTCTCACATCGCGGGGCGGTCCCCTTTTTCGCGGTCGGATCATCATCCGTAAGAGAGCATCTCCTTTGAGGACACGCAGAAGGTTTTTTCCTTTGTGTTCATGGTGTATAATCAAGTGGTTCAAAAAACAGGATAGGAGAACGGGAATGGCCGGTCAGATGATCCCTTCCGGGGAAAAGAAGCCTTCAAAGAAGAAAGATTACGAATATGACATCGGATGCGTTCCGAGTCATTTCTGGTACCATATCGTCGGTGAGAATATACTCGTTACGCTCATCGCACTGTTTACGAGGATCAAGGTAAAGCCCGATAAGGATTACCTCAATGAGGAAGGCCCCATCATAGTCCTTGCTAACCATCAGTCTTATCTCGACCCCATGGTCATAAGCAAACTGACGCGCGGCCGCCCGGGTAATTTTGTCACGGGTGAATTTGTATTCAGGAAGAACCCGTGGGGCCACTGGTTCAAGCTCGGAGGAGCTATCCCCAAGAAGCAGTTCGTTGTTGATACCGTTGCCGTCAAGGCCATGATGAAGGTGTTGAAGCGCAAGGGCGTCCTCTTCATCTTCCCTGAGGCCACGAGGTCAGTTGACGGATCGTCCATCACTTTCGATGACGGTGTTGCAAAGATGGCCAAGAAAACGGGCGCGGCGATATATATAGCCCATATCCACGGCGCATACCTGACGATGCCCAGATGGGGCAAGGGGATCAGGAAAGGAAAGATCACTGCCGAGTTCGTAAGGAAGCTTCCGGCGTCGAGGACAAAGGAACTGTCCGAGGAGCATCTCCAGGAATTCATCCTCGACGGTATCAAGTATGACGAGAATGATTACGCCAGGCAGAATAATCCCGTTCACAAGAGCAGGAAGCTCGCTGCCGGAATGGAGAATATCGCATATGTATGCCCGAGGTGCGAGAAGGAATTCAAGATGCGCTGGGCAGGCAAGGGCGAAGGAGACATCATTCAGTGCGTCAACTGCGGCAACAGGATCAGGGTCCTGAGAAACGGCCTGCTGGAGCCTGTAACAAAGAACGATAAGGGATTTGAGGATCTTCATAAGTGGACGATGTGGGAGAAGGAACTCGTCGAAAAGGAGATCAAAGCAGGCGATTTCAGGATGGAACTCGATGCGGACCTCTTCAAGGTCTACGACCCGCTGACGTTCGCGAAGACCGGTGCGGGCAAGGTAACGATCACATCTACTGAAGTCATATACGAGGGTACGGACTGTGACGTTAAGGACGGCATCCCCTACAAGAAGGGCAAGCCGGTGAAGGAAGCCCGCAATAAGGATCTGACTCCGTACAGCAGGAATGAGAGGAAGGTCTTCGAGATCGCAACGATGAGAGGACTCGTTTCCAAGTACGGAAAATGCTTCGAGATTTACGACAGCAAGGGCGAGCTCTTCAGGTTCTATGTCGACGGTCAGAAAGTGTACAAAGTGCAACTCGTAGTACAGCTTCTGGGCAGATCTTTTTGACGTTTTCTGCCCCTAATTTCCCCTTTAATTAGCAGGGAAAACATTATATAATCTTACACAGTTCGCTGACGCACCGCTTTTCGCGGGCGCGTGAAAATAAATAACAGGAGTGTGACAACATGGCACAGTATCTTAAGAAGAATGTTGAAGATCTTGACGTAGCCGGTAAGAGAGTCATCGTAAGAGTTGACTTCAATGTACCTCTCGACAAGGAGACAGGCACAAAGATCACAGACGACAAGCGTATCAAGGGAGCTCTCCCTACGATCAAGTATCTCGTAGACAATAATGCGAAGGTAATCCTCGTTTCCCACCTCGGACGTCCGAAGAACGGACCTGAGGCTAAGTTCTCGATGAAGCCCGCTGCTGACAGACTCGCAGAGCTCATCGGCAAGCCCGTTATCCTTGCAGCCGATGTTATCGGTGAAGATGCAAAGGCAAAGGCTGCTGCTCTTAAGGACGGCGAGATCCTCATGCTCGAGAACGTAAGATTCCACAAGGAAGAGACAAAGAACGATCCCAAGTTCGCAGCTGAGCTCGCTTCCATGGCTGACCTTTATTTAAATGACGCTTTCGGTACTGCTCACAGGGCTCACGCTTCAACAGCAGGACTTGCAAACTATCTCCCTTCTGCTTCCGGATATCTCATCCAGAAGGAGATCGATTTCATCGGCGGCGCTCTTTCCAATCCCCAGAGACCTTTCGTTGCCATCCT
Organism: Clostridiales bacterium; assembly: GCA_017529925.1. Taxonomy (GTDB): domain Bacteria; phylum Bacillota; class Clostridia; order Saccharofermentanales; family Saccharofermentanaceae; genus Saccharofermentans. The sequence goes on along the minus strand of JAFXMZ010000024.1, from coordinate 166,867 downwards.
CGGCGGAGCTAAGGTTTCCGATAAGATCGGTGTCATCACGAACCTCATGGACAAGGCTGACACGATCATCATCGGCGGCGGTATGGCTTATACTTTCATCGCAGCTCAGGGCGGTACGATCGGTAACTCCCTTTTCGAGGCTGATAAGGTAGACCTTGCCAAGGAGCTTCTTGCAAAGGCAGAGGAGAAGGGCGTCAAGCTCCTCCTTCCCGAGGATACGGTAGTTGCAGATGATTTCTCCAACGACGCTAATTCCCAGATCGTTCCCACGATGGCTATCCCTGACGGATGGGAGGGACTCGATATCGGACCTAAGACGATCGAGAAGTTCTCCGCTGAGATCAAGAATGCAAAGACAATTATCTGGAATGGTCCTGCAGGCGTTTTCGAGTTCGAGAAGTTCGCTGTAGGAACGAAGGCTCTTGCAGCAGCTATCGCAGAATCTGATGCTGTCTCCATCATCGGCGGCGGTGATTCCGCAGCTGCTATCGAGAAGCTCGGATTCGCTGACAAGGTATCTCACATCTCCACAGGCGGCGGCGCTTCTCTCGAGTTCATCGAGGGCAAGGTACTCCCGGGTATCGACTGCCTCCTCGACAAGGAGAACGGAAGAACATTTGCAGCAGGAAACTGGAAGATGAACTGCGGTATCCCTGCTGATGCTGCAAAGCTCATCGAGGAGCTCAAGCCTCTCGTAAAGGATGCAAAGGCAAAGATCGCACTCGGCGTTCCTTTCACAGCTCTCGCAGCAGCTCTCGACGCAGCTGCTTATTCCAACATCAAGATCGCTGCACAGAACTGCCACTTCGAGGAGAAGGGTGCTTTCACAGGCGAGATCTCTCCACTCTGGCTTGCTAAGATGGGTGTTACATACTGCATCATCGGTCACTCCGAGCGCCGTGAGTACAACGCAGAGACAGACGAGACAGTCAACAAGAAGGCTCATGCTCTCCTTAAGTACGGCGTTAAGCCCATCATCTGCTGCGGCGAGACACTCGAGCAGAGGAAGGCAAACGTTCATAAGGACTTCATCAAGGGTCAGATCGTTGCAGCTCTGAAGGATATCCCTGCTGACAAGATGTGCCAGATCACGATCGCTTACGAGCCTATCTGGGCTATCGGAACAGGCGAGGTCGCTACTGACGAGCAGGCTGAGGAGATCTGCAAGCTCATCAGGGATCAGATCAGAGAGCTCTACAATGACGAGATCGCTGATGCCGCTACTATCCTGTACGGCGGATCCGTTAAGTCCACATCCGCTGCAGGACTGTTCTCACAGCCCGATATCAACGGCGGACTTGTCGGAGGAGCTTCCCTCAAGGCTGACGAGTTCTCCAAGATCGTTCTCGCAGGCTGATAAGAGTCTGAAGATTATCTGAGTCAATAAAAGGAGTTGTCTCCGGGTGACATGTTCACTTCGGAGGCAGCTCCTTTTTCTGCGCCCCCGCGGGGATACCGGTCAAAAGATGACAATAAACCCTGAAATCTGATATACGCCGCTCCTGCAATGAAGCAGAATATGGCAGTGATAATTGATGTTAGTGCCTCAAAATGTTAATATTTTTGGTACATGATTCTTTCTTATTAAGGAGGCATGATATGGAAGGTTACTGGTATTACATAGGCGCCATCGCGATAATGGTCTGGAGCTTTATCGTTCAGATCTCCCTTAAGGCAAAAGCAGCGAAAGGAAGCGAGATCGCATCGAACAAGACTGCCAATGAAGTCGTTGAGGAGATGCTCTCGAGGCACGGCATCTACGGGATCACGATAGACCATAAGCCGGGTGAGCTTTCCGACTGTTACTCTCCAAAGGAGGGCAAGATCTATCTTTCCGATACAACATACAACAAGAGGACACTTACGGCTGTCGCCGTTGCTGCTCACGAGTGCGGACACGCTGTCCAGGATCATGAGAATATGGGGATCTACCGCCTGAGGCAGTTCCTTGCACCTGCTGCCGGTGTGTGTTCAAATCTGAGCTGGTATATAGTCCTCGCAGGTATCCTTTTCGCATATGCATCCGAGAGGGGAGGAGAGCTGGGATTTACGATCTGCAACATCGGCATAATCCTCTATATGGTCACATTCCTTTTCTTCCTCGTCATGCTCCCCGTTGAGCGCAATGCGAGCAGAAGGGCATACAAGGACATGAAGGATTCAAACTGGGTGGCAGAGGAAGACAGATCCTATGCCTACAAGATCCTGAGAGCTGCCGGAGACACATATGCGATATCGCTCGCTTCGTCTGCGCTGACGCTCTTCAGGCTGATACTCATGCGCAACAGCACAAGAAGGAACTGATATAAGGACAACAAGGAGGACGGGACGGTGAAAAGTTACGAATTCATCGATGATAAAGGCACGTTCAGGCTGGAGGATCCGGATCTTTTCAGCTATCTGTATTTCCCTGTCGGAGGGGAGAACGGGATGATGGGAGCAGTAACTCCCGAGCTCGGCGGCGATCTGAAGACGAGCCAGAATACTTTCCTCCTGGAGCCCGTCTCGTCCGATAACCTTCACAATAACAGATCCACGAGGAACTTCTGGATCCTCGCAGGGAGAGAAGGCGAGGATGACAGGCTCATTTCCGCTACCGGCGCATCTGCAGCTTCCCATGCATCGAAGTTCACTTCGAAAAAGGACAAGGTCACTCTCTACGGCGGACTTCTGTGGCAGAAGACGGTAAGGGAGATCTCCTGTGCGGGGCTGGAGTCGGAAGTAACGGTCTTCGTTCCCTGCGAGACTGAGGATAAGGTCGAGCTCACATGCGTAAAGATCACGAATAAGGGCGGAAATGATGTTGTCATCACGCCCACGGCAGCCGTTCCGATATACGGCAGATCCGCCGATAATATCAGAGACCACAGGAACGTTACCTCGATGCTCGGAAGGATGAGCGTAACAGAGTACGGAATAACAAACGATCCCACGCTCACTTTCGATGAGAGGGGTCACAGAAGGAATATGGTCATCTACGGAATGTTCGCTTCCGAAGGTGACGGAACGGCTCCGGTGTCTTTCTGCCCCGTGGCGGAGGATTTTATCGGCGAAGGCGGAGCATTCGACAACCCGAGGTTCCCTGTTACAGGTGAGCCTGCGAGCAGGGCAGGAGACCGTGCAAACGGTTTTGAGGCGATGGGCGCCGCGAGATTTGCACCGAAGACCCTGAAGCCCGGAGAGTCGGCATCCTATGTAATATGCCTTGCCATAGGCGATCTCGCGAAGCCTTCGGATAACGAGAGTGATATAAAGGCTGCGGCCGCGTCTCTCGAAGATACGGCGAAGAAGTATCTCGGTGAGAAGCTTTTCGATGAGCAGCTCGAGATAAATAAGGCTTACTGGGACAGGAAGAACAATATCAGGTTCAGGACAGGCGACAGGACATTCGACAACTGGATGTACTGGGTAGGCGTCCAGCCCATGCTCAGAAGGATCTACGGCTGTTCGTTCCTCCCTCATCATGATTACGGTAAGGGCGGAAGAGGCTGGAGAGATCTGTGGCAGGACTGCCTGGCGCTGATCATCATGGATCCGGGTGACGTGCGCGGAATGCTCGTCGACAATTTCGGAGGTGTCAGGACTGACGGAACGAATGCGACCATCATCGGTACGGGAAGAGGCGAGTTTGTAGCTGACCGTAACGGCATAACGAGAGTGTGGATGGACCATGCTATGTGGCCGTTCATGACCATGGATCTCTATATCAGGCAGACGGGCGATCTCGGGATCCTCGATGAGACAGCTCCATATTTTGTGGACAGACAGATAATGAGAGGCGAGAAGCTCCTCGACAAGGATATCGATACCGACGGGATCAGGTGTGAGGGAACCGTTCTCGAGCATCTGCTCCTCCAGAACCTTGCTGCGTTTTTCGATGTCGGTGAACATGGACATATGAGGCTCCGCGGTGCTGACTGGAACGATGCTCTCGATATGGGCAAGGACAGGGGAGAGTCCGTAGCTTTTACTGCGGCATATGCCGGCAACTACAGGAAGCTCGCCCAGATCCTGCGCAAGTATTCCGAGGTCACGGGAAGAAAGACAGTCGAAGCGGCTGCCGAGATAAACGATCTTCTCGGAGTCGTACCCGAGACGCTCATGAGAGACAAGCTCCTCGCATACTGTGAGCGCGTAGAAACGGGATTCTGCGGCGCGGATATGGACTTTGATATCGAAGAGCTCGCGCTCGATCTCGAAGCCAAGGCTGACTGGATCAGCGATCATATACGAAAGACCGAGTGGTTTACGGACAAGCGCGGCTACTCGAGATTCAACGGTTATTATGACAATAACGGCCGTCCTCTCGAAAAGGGCGGCGAGGGCAACATGATGCTCACCAGCGAAGTCTTTACGGTCATGTCGGGCATCGCTACTGAGGATCAGGTAAAGGAGATCGTCAGATCAGCCGACAGATATCTCTATAATGCATCGCTCGGAGGATATAAGCTCAACACGAACTTCAATGAGATAAAGACCGATATGGGAAGGATGTTCGGATTTTCATACGGACAGAAGGAGAACGGTGCCGTATTCTCACACATGACGGTCATGTTCGGAAACAGTCTCTATTCGAGAGGCTTCGGCAAGGAAGGATTCAAGGTAATATCCTCGCTCTATAAGCATGCTTCCGATTTTGAGGGAAGTAAGATATATCCCGGTATACCGGAATACTTCGATCCTAAGGGAAGGGGAGTATACCACTATCTGACAGGCGCGGCGAGCTGGCTCATGCTCACTGTCCTGACCGAGATGTTCGGTGTAAGGGGAGAATACGGCGGTATGAAGTTCAGACCGATGCTCCAGAACGAGCAGTTCGATAAGGACGGAAAGGCCGGAGTATCATTTGAGTTTAACGGCAGACCCGTCAACCTCACATATGTAAAGACAGGAAAAGGAAGCAAGGTCGCTTCGATCACCGTGGACGGAAATAAGATATCCGAAGACTGCGATATCCTTCCCGGGGATAAGATCGGAAACGATATAGTCGTCGAACTCGTCTAAGGGATAAACGGGAAAAGGCAGGTATAGGAAAAAATGAAGATCAGGAAGATGATATCGGTGGTATTAGCTGCTTCGGCACTGGTCTCCTGTTCGGGTGCCGCGGTCCTCGCAGCTTCTGAACAGCAGCCGTCCGGTGACGGACAGGAGTCAGCAGGGCCTCCGGTGGTCATGTCTGAAGAAGAAGGACAGGCCGAAGGGAATGCTCCTGAAGAAAAGGCAGCCGAAGAAGATCCGATAACCAAGTTTGTCACAAGGCTGTACGATGTTACCCTTGGCAGGAAACCTGATGATGCAGGTCTTGCCGACTGGTCGTCAAAGCTCAGGAATAAGAAGATGACGGGTATCTCCGTTGCTTTCGGTTTTATCTTCAGCCCGGAATTCCAGGGACTCGAGCTGTCGAACGAGGACTATGTCGAATGCATGTACAGGGCATTCATGGGAAGAAAGTCAGATGTGGCAGGAAAGGCCGACTGGGTAAGGGTCCTCGAGGAAAATACCCGCGCAGCGGGCAGGGAGAAAGTATTTCTCGGATTTGCCAATTCGAAAGAGTTCGATAAGATCTGCGCTGAATACGGGATAGTCAGGGGACTTTACTTCGAAGGCTCCGATCCCGTAAAGTCGGGAATGACGGAGCTCTTTGTCGAGAGGCTCTATAATGTTGTCCTGGACAGGAGCGCGGACGAGGACGGAATGAGGAACTGGGCCTCTGCCCTGATGAAACATCAGAACACGGGCATCAAGACTGCCTACGGATTCTTCTTCAGTCCCGAGTATCTGAAAAAAGCACGGACCGATGAACAGTATGTCGATGATCTTTATTCTGCCTTTATGGGGCGTGAAGGAGATGAGAACGGAAGACAGTACTGGCTTTCAAAGATGAAGAACGGCACGTCCAGGCTCAAGATCTTCAACGGATTTGCATGTTCTCCCGAGTTTACCGCTATCTGCGAAAGCTACGGTATCGACAGAGGCGCCGAGCTCAAGACCGCCGAGATAGTCAAAGGCGGAAGCAAGACGTGGGAAGAGACGGTGAGCTCAAAGGGCGTTCCTGACGACTGGAAAAAGAAGCTCCTGAAGGATTGTGAATACTGGATGGATTACGAGCCTCAGGTAACATACAGGATGGGCGGAAAAGCACTCGAATCGGGAAGCATAGACTGCTCCGGATTCGTGACGCAGCTGTACAGGAGAGCATTAGGGACTATGGCCCCGAGTTCGTCCTTTTCGAAGTTTGTCAACGACTCCAGGAACTTCTCAGGATATCAGGACATGACGAGCCGCGGGACATGGTATGACAACCGCGGAGGAGAGAGGCCCAGACAGGAAGGCATATGGGGAGTCGCTTCAGTCAGGGGAGGAGTATTCTTTGTCGATAAGTACGGCATAGGATCCCCCAACTATATGGATGTCAAATACTGGTTCGATCAGCTCATCTCCACCGACGTGGAATATGAATATGTCCGTGTTGTCGATGCTGCAAAAGACGGCGACTGGGAGATACTCGAACACTTTTCGGCAGGCGATATCGTGATATGGTCGGATTCAAAAGGCGGATTCTACAGCGCAGGCGACGTTCATATAGCGATCTATGACGGCGAGGGCGGAGTCTACCAGTCCGGCGATACATACGGCGGAGTATCCCATGTCAAGATACCGCAGGTGCTCCAGAAGCCGCTCGAGACAGGTGACAAGCGCATGTATTTATTCAGGATGTCGGGAGGATCAAGTGGAAAGTAAGCTGCCGGTATATGAACATGTAGTTCAGTATTATGAGACAGACAGGATGGGAGTAGTCCATCATTCGAATTACATCAGATGGTTCGAAGAGGCGAGGATATATGTCTTTGACAGGATCGGCCTCAGTTACAGGGCGATGGAGGATCAGGGCATAGTAAGTCCTGTCGTGGCGGTCGAATGCCGCTATAAGACAATGTCGAAGTTCTACGACACCGTAGAAGTCAGGCTTGCGTTCAAGGGTTATACCGGAGTGCGCCTCAATATCGAATATGAGGTCGTTGATAAAGCTACAGGCGAGGTACGGTGCACGGGAAAGAGCGAGCACTGTTTTATCAGTCCCGAAGGCAGGATCATGTCTGTCAGGAGGTCTTTCCCCGAATATGATGCCATCCTTTCAGAATATTCAAAGGAGGACTGACTTATGACTGATATCGCGATAATCGGTGCAGGCACGGCAGGTCTTACAGCCGCGATATATGCAAGGCGTGCGGGAGTGGAGACTGTTGTCTATGAGGCAGAATCATACGGCGGACAGATAATCAATACACCGGAGATAGAGAATTATCCTTCTGTTCGGAATATATCCGGATATGAGTTTGCGACCAATCTCTACGAGCAGGCGGTATCGCTGGGCGCGAAGGTCGAATTTGACAGTATCGTTTCTGTCGAAGGCGATGCGGCTTCGGGATTTACGCTCAGGGGAGAATACGAAGCTGAGCAGAAGGCGCGTGCCGTTATAATCGCGACAGGTGCGAAGAACAGGCATATGGGAATCCCGTTTGAGGATAAGTTTACCGGCAGGGGAGTCTCATACTGCGCAACATGTGACGGTGCCTTCTACAAAGGGAAGACAGCTGCTGTCTTCGGAGGAGGCAATACAGCTGTCGAGGACGCGATATATCTTTCCGCGCTCTGCTCGAAAGTATATATCATCCACCGCCGCGACGAATTCCGTGCTGATGCGGGTCTGGTTTCCAGACTCTTATCCCTTCAGAACATCGAGCCGCTTATGTCATATGTGGTAAAGGGGCTGGAGGGTCAGGACCGCCTGAGCGGCCTTATCCTTGAGAGCACAAAGGACGGCTCTGAGAAGAGCATCGATACGGACGCGCTTTTCGTTGCAATAGGCCAGGTCCCTTCAAATGACGTGTTTAAGGATCTGATCGCACTCGATGAAAGCGGATATGCCCTGGCGGGTGAGGACTGCTTTTCGACATGTGAAGGGATATTTATCGCAGGAGACAACAGGACCAAAAAGGTGCGCCAGCTGACGACAGCTGCTGCCGACGGTGCCGTTGCAGCTCTTGCCGCATGTGACTTTATTCGCTCAAACAGTTGATTTTGGGGTATTCTCTTGTATAATTAATATGGTGCTCTTGAGCATCTACTAATTTACAAGGAAGGGTACGATAATGAAAAAGTTCAAGTCAATTATCTCTGTTGCTTTGATCGTTGCTATGGCTGCTTCACTTTCCGCTTGTGCAAAGGTTAAGGAGTATACTGCTGACGATTTTGAGGATGCTCTCAAGGACGCAGGCATCAAGAAGAGCGATATCGAAACAGACAGCAGCAAGGAATATGATTCTGTACGTGTATATGATGATGATTACAGCATCACTTTCTATGAGTTCGATGACGAAGAGGAAGCATATAAGCGTTTCAGATCTTATTACCACGAGTATGAGGACACGAAGGAAGATGGTTACTTCGAGGGAACGCTCAAGGGCTCCAAGAGCAAGTCTAAGGGTTATGTCCTCTATGACGGCGAGTATGACGATGGTGATGATTATGAGTGGGAGAGATACGGCGGAGTATACTTCTCCGGTAAGTCTTTCTGCGTTATCTATACTGACAGCACAAAGGAAAAGAAGGTCGAGAAGGTCAAGGATATCCTCGGTGAGCTCGGCTATGCTAAGCCCTGATCCGGTCATCTGATAAGATAATGATCAACATGAGAGCTGCCTTCGGGCAGCTCTTTTTTTGTCCTTGAATGAAAGCATGAATAAATATAGACTGAAAGGGTACGGGTGCTCTTACCAGAAGCATGAAAGGAGATAGTTTTGTTTTATGAAGAAGATCAGGACACTTGTTTCAACGCTCCTCATCTGCTCACTCGCCCTTTCGATAGCGGCATGCGGTTGGGATATCCCAAGATCTGATGCCGGGATGATATAAGTTTTTTTCAGGGGGACGTCTCGAAAATGATGTGAGGCGCCCCCTTTTCGATGAGGTGAACAGGGCTGATCGCTAATATTTGATATTTCTATTTTGACTTGATAATTGTTGAGATCATTTGTATAATTGAGGCAACCTGCGGATTGCAGGTAAAAAAATAAAAAGGATGGATTTACCCAATGAAGAAGGTAAGAGCAGTTGTTTCTACAATTCTTATCTGTTCTATGGCCCTTGCAGTTGCAGCTTGCAGCGGCGGTAAGGTTACACTCAAGACAACAGATGAGATCAAGGATGCTTGCGAGAAGGCCGGCTACAAGGAAGATGATATCGCGGTTATGGATATCGACGAGAAGACGGCTATGGTTATGGCTGGTGACATGGAGAAAGTCATCATCACTTATGTTAAGTCCGAGGATGCTGAGGAGCAGTTCAAGAGCAGCTACGATGATCTCGTAGATGGTCTCAACGACAAGGATTCCTTCGACGGTAAGCACAGCGAGAAGGAAGATTCCTATATTGTATTCGACGGTACAGCTAAGCAGGACGGCGAAGAGCAGTATATGTACGGCGGCTACTACTATGTAGACGGTACAATGGTCGTTGCTATGGCTATGGATAAGGACGGCGCTAGCCAGGTTAAGGATTTCATCAAGGCTATCGGCTATCCCACACCCTGATCACTGTTGAAATGATCTTTTATAAAACGGTCTCTCCGGAGACCGTTTTTTATTTGCTCATAAAGCGGAATAATAAGCCGGGCTCAAAGCGTGGAGTCCCGTGATCAATGATAAATGCTATAATGATCATGTCAGACTATTATATGAAGGGAATACGATCATGAAAAAATGTCCTGCCTGTGGTTTTGATAATGATGATCAGATGATCTTTTGCGGCGGATGCGGAAAGAGGTTCGATGCGGTCTATGTAGCTCCTGCTCCTGCGGCGGAAACACCTGTAAACACCAAAAAGAAAAAGAAGAGGAAAAAGGGACTTATCGTCGGTGTGGTAATATTCCTGATCCTGGCTTTGGCATCAGGTATCCTTATCTGGCTCTATAACGACGGTGCGCTCGATGATACTCTTGAGGACTGGGGATGGAAAGAGAAGGCACGCAGGACCGAGAGAAGATCTTCGCGCGATGATGACGATGATGATGACCGCGATCGTGACCGGGATGACGACGATGATCGTGACAGAGATGACGATGATCGCGGCAGGGATGACGACGATGATGATGACGATAAGGAAGATCTGATCAGGGTCGGTATCATCAACAATGATCCCAATGAGTCGGGTTACCGTACGGCAAATGATGCGGATAATAAAAAAGTCTTCTGTGAGGAAAACGGTTATGATTCAGCATTCTTTTACAGTTTGAAAAATGACGAACAGATCGCTGCGGCAGAGAAGTTTATCAGGGATGGAGCAGATTATCTCCTGATATCACCGGCCGGGACGGAAGGATGGGAGTCTGTACTTGAGAGTGCGAAGGAAGCAGGCATAAAGGTAATCTTTTTCGACAGGATGGCTGATGTGGATGAAAGCCTCTATGAGACATTTGTAACGGATGATATGGAAGCCGCTGCACAAAGCGGGGTCGCATGGCTTGCTTCGCAGGGGCTGAGGGAGTATAACATCATCCACCTGCAGGGCGTTCTCGGATCGCTCGCGCAGACCAGCCGTACAGGGCCCCTTGATGAGAAGGTCGCTTCCAATGACAACTGGAATTATGTAATGCAGTATTCCGCAGAATGGAATGCGGAAAATGCGGAGGCGGCAGTTCAGTCTGTTATAGATTCGGGTGTTCCTTTCAATGTTATATATGCCGAGAATGACGATATGGCACGGGGTGCTGCAAGGGCGCTCGATAATGCGGGTATCTCGCACGGTGCCGGAGGCGATGTCATCATAATGAGCTTTGACGGCAATAAGTGGGCGCTCGAGGAGCTCCTGGCAGGCCGCTGGAACTACATCATGCCGTGCAATCCACGACAGGCAGCATATATCGATAACGTGATAAAGAACGGTCCCGTTTCGGGTAAGGTCACGATAGTCGATGCTGTCGGCTTCGATACGGATACGATCACTCAGGAATACGTTGACTCGTACGGATTCTGACAGGCAAAGAACAATATAAGAATCAAAGCGGCTCCTTCCCGGAGCCGTTTTTGTATGCGGCCATTTGAAACGGTCTTCCTGCAGGAGGATACGATATGCATATTTACAAACATATGTTCTTATGATACAATGTGTTCACTCTTAAGTGTGGGTCTTGAGAGGGAGGCAGTTATGGCTGCGAATGAATTTATCTATGACGGGACGCTCGAGGGCATATTATGTCTTGTCCTCAAGTGCATAAATATGAGAGTCCTGCCTTCACACGTCTACAGATCGGTAAGAAATGATATGGCTGACTGCGATGCTGTGGTCATAAGGACAGATCCGTACCTGGCCGGAAGACTGTACAGGCATATAGGATCTGCTGTTTCCTTCGAGGCGAAGCAGACGGTTACGGACTTTTTTCTCACGGGACTTCCGGATATGGAAAGACGTCTCGTTACATATATATGCAGATCACTCAGGTATGGTCCGTGCGCTTCAGGAGATTACTCTGATGAGAATATAAGACGGATACATGAAGCCATAAGGGATCTGTACCGTGAATCGCATTATCAGCTCGAGCATCTCTCGTTCACAGGGAGGGGAGACCTTAATACTGCGACGATACTTCCGCGTAATGTCGTGATCCCTGTCATGAGACCTGCCGTGCTCCATATGGAAGAGATAGATGATTTTATCCTCTATGATAAGAGACATGAGATCGCGCTCGTCAGGAGAGGCGATACGGCATTTGCCGCCGATATATCGGGGCTGGATATGTCTGCTGCCGGAGAAGGGAAAGATGACAGGCAGCAGCATTACCGGCATATGTGGGAATACTTATCCTCGGGAGATCACTTTACCGTGAATATCAGGAACCGCGGACGCAGTGTTGCCTCTGATGCTGACGGTCTGAGGCCGCCGTGGTATATCGCATGCTGATCTGTGCGGGGACAAAAAGAAACCCCGCGGTCTTCCCGCGGGGCTTCGGATGATCTCAGTTTTCACGGATCGTATATCAGGCGTTGTCGTTCTTCCTGATCTCGGTCCTTCTGATCTTGCCGCTGATCGTCTTCGGAAGCTCCTCGACGAACTCGACGACACGGGGATACTTATAAGGAGCAGTCTTCCACTTAACGTAGTTCTGGACTTCCTTCTTGAGCTCCTCGGAAGGTTCTGCCTTGCCGGGAACGAGGACGATAGTAGCCTTAACGACGATGCCTCGTACCCCCTGAGGATCGGGAGTTCCGGTAACGGCACACTCGAGTACATAAGGGAGTTCCATTATGACGCTCTCGATCTCGAACGGTCCGATACGGTATCCGGATGACTTGATGACGTCATCGATACGTCCGACATACCAGATGTAACCGTCCTCATCCTGCCATGCGGTATCACCTGTATGATAGAAGCCGTCATGCCATGCATCCTTCGTCTTTTCTTCGTCTCTGTAGTAGCAGAGGAACAGTCCGTTAGGCGTGCCCTCAGCTGTCCTGATGCAGATCTCTCCGGTCTCACCGGGCTTACAGTCATTGCCGTTCTCGTCAAGGATATGGACATCATAGAGCGGATTGGGCTTACCCATGGATCCCAGCTTGATGGAGGATCCTACGAAGTTAGCAATGGCAAGTGTAGTCTCAGTCTGTCCGAAACCTTCCATGAGCCTTATGCCGGTCGCCTTCATGAACTGGTTGAATACTTCAGGGTTAAGCGCCTCGCCTGCAACGGCAGCATACTTAAGTGAAGACAGGTCATATTTGGAAAGGTCTTCCTTGACGAAGAACCTGAACATCGTAGGCGGAGCGCAGAAAGTAGTAATGTTGTACTTCTTGAACATCGGAAGGATCTCGTCAGCGTGGAACCTGTCGAAGTCGAACGTGAATACGGGAGCCTCGCAGAGCCACTGTCCGTAGAGCTTGCCCCAGAGAGCCTTACCCCATCCGGTATCGGAGATAGTGAAGTGAAGTCCGTTGGGATCGACATTCTGCCAGTACTTGGCAGTCGTGATATGACCCAGAGAATATCTGTAGGAATGCATTGCCATCTTGGGATAGCCTGTAGTTCCTGAAGAGAAGAACATTACCATGGGATCATCGCCGCATGCTGCATCCTCGGGACGCTCAAAAACATCGGAGAAGTTCTTGAATTCCTCATTGAAGTCTCTCCAGCCCTCGCGGCATCCGTTTACCATAACGAAAACGTCCATGCCCTCAACGCCTTTTGCAGCCTTAAGAGCCTCGTCAGCCGTGTCATCATCTGCAGTACAGATGATGCCCTTTACGCCTGCAGCCTTAAAACGGTATTCGAAGTCGTGCTCACGAAGAAGGCTCGTAGCGGGGATCGCGACCGCGCCGATCTTATGAAGTGCGAGAATGGAGAACCAGAACTGATAATGACGCTTCAGGACGAGCATGACCTTGTCGCCCTTTTTGATACCGAGGCTCTTGAAGTAGTTCGCCGTCATGTTGGAATACTTCTTCATCTCGGCGAAAGTATATCTGTGATCCGTTACGCAGTCCTTATTGACCCACATCATTGCAGTCTTGTCAGGACACTTATATGCAAGTACGTCAACACAGTCAAATGCGAAGTTGAACTTCTTGACCTTCTCTTCATCAAACCAGACTTTGGAGAGGATACCGTTCTCATCGAGCTCGCTGTGGAAATACTGCTTGTAGACAGGATCCTTAAGATTTGCAAGATCAACGTTAGTTACGTTGTCGGCCTTCATCTCCGTCTTGAATGTCGAGCGGTATGTATCTCCCTTGGACCATGCCTCGGGATTGAGGATGATGGCATAGAATTCGCAGTCCTCACCGCCGATAGCGAACTCGCCGTGAGGCGTGGAGGAATCGAAGAAGATGGAATCACCGGGATTGAGGATCTCGACCTGATCGCCGATCATGACCTTGAGAGTACCGCTTATTACGATATTCATCTCCTGGCCTGAATGTGTAACGAGCTCATAGGGCGGATTAAGAGCCTCCTCAGAGTAAGGTATCGTCACACGGAAAGGCTCAGCGAGCTTGCTCTTGAACCTTGAACCGAGCCTTAAGTACTTAAAGCCCTCACGTCTGGCTATAGGACGGCCCTCGCCGTTTCTTGTTACTGCATATGTGGAAAGTGAAGGGGAGGATCCCTCCATAAGATCTGCAATATCGATACCTGCGATATTGGCTACCTTATATACAAAGGTGAAGTTAAAGTCTTCATGACCTTCCTCATACTTGATGTAGTCTGCCTCGGGGATCCCGACTCTCTGAGCCATCTGCTCGGTCGTCAGGTTAAGATCCAGACGGATACCCTTAACACGGTCAGCTACCTCACGGATCTTGCTTTCCATCATCGTTTCATTTTTGTCTGCCATACACTTTCTCCTTTACGATGTAGTTTTGCTGTGAGGCATCTCCTGACAAATAAAAACGCCCCAAGCATCTTCTTGCTTGAGACGGACAGTTCCGCGGTACCACTCAATTTGCACCGGCCTTATACCGATGCCACTCATGGGTTCTAACAAACCCCTTGCCTTAACGCGGCGACCTTCGGGTACAGTCTACTTGGATCACTCCGTTCGGTGTACCGGCTCGGAAGGGATAGTCACTGGTAAAGCGTCGTCACCGGTTCTCAGCTAATCCGGCTCTCTGTGCACTCGTGCTTATGCCGACCTTCTTCGTCACAGCCTTTAATTTATGAAACAACTAGAGGATAATAGCAAACATCGGATTTGTCAACATTAAAACGTTCATATTTTGTTTACAAATTGTACATCCAAAACAAAATAAAAAAACGCAAAAAGATTAGATAATTAGGATGTATTTTTCTGAAAAGAGAGGGAGATATATGTTTGAGAAATATCTTGTAACGGGAGGCTCGGGTCCGGTCGGAAAACTGGTCACTAATGTCTTATTGGAGAGCGGGCTCAACGTACGTGTCCTTATCGGACCGGAGGACAGTCAGGCTGCATATGAAGGCAAGAATGTTGAGATCTTCCGCGGCGAGATCTTCGATAAGGATTCTCTCAAGGATTTCTTTACTCTTGATAACCCCAGGAACGCATGTGTCATCCATACGGAGGAGGTCGTCTCGATATCGAGCCAGCCTAACCTCAATATGCGAAGGATCAATGTTTCCGGTTCGCAGAATGTTGTTGACCAGTGCATCAAATACAAGATCGGTAAGATAGTAGCGCTTGGATCAGCATATGCCCTTAATCCCGATAACAGTACGGAGAATGCGGTTCTTCATTTCGACAGGACAAAGGTTGAAGGCGATTATGCCAGATCGAAAGCCGAAGCGGGTGCATATATTGTAGAGAAGATCTCTCTCAACAGGCTCAATGCCGTCATCCTTCTCCCTACTTTCATAATCGGTCCCGGATTCCCTGATGATTATGAGATGAACAAGATCCTCGAGAGATTCCTGGAATCAGGAGTTCCCACGATCAAGGGCGGACATGCTTTCGTTGACATCAGGGATGTTGCCAATGCGCTTGTTTCTCTTACCGAGAACGGACAGGTCGGAGGATGCTATATCCTCAACGGCGAGTATAAGTCAGCTGATGATTTCTTCACGGTAGTCTCTGCGACGAGCCCCAAGGAAGTTCAGGTCAGAAAGGCTCCCAGGTGGATCATGAGAAGATCGCTCGCGAGATTCGCAGATACATATTACAGGATATCCAAGAAGGACAATCCGAAGGAGGTATATGCCCTCTTCATGAATATGCCCGATCAGCAGTTCAATTCAACGGTTCAGGATCTTCTTCCTGCGAAAGAGGTCATCGGCATACACGATTCGCTGAATTATGTATTGAACGGAATAGAAGAACTGATGCCAAAGCCTGCTCCGGCGGAAGAAGAGAAAGCCCCGGCTGAGACGGAAGTGAAGGCTGAAGATGCGGCCGGCGCCGGACAGCCCCCCGTTTCCGCAGAAGCTGTGGAGGCAGCCGTTTCAGAGGCTGTGGCTGAAGATGCGGAAGCAGCCGTTCAGACTTTGGGGGATATAGCTGATACTGTGGCAGCGGAAGTCCCGGAGGCCGCGGATATCCCCGATGTTCCCGATATCCCGGAGACACCGGAGATCTGATGTAGTTTATTACAACTCTGGACGAAAGAAGCTGTCTTTAGGGTATAATCCGTAGGACGGCTTTTTTCTTGCCGTGAAAACAAAAGGGAGGACCGGTCCCGTGCTCATACTTGCAAGTGCATCGCCGAGAAGGCGTGAGATACTTTCGCTGCTGACAGATGACTTTGAGGTCATGGCAGCCGATACGGATGAACGTGAGATAGAAGAAAGACTGAGAAGCTCGGGAGCGGCAGAGGTCGCCAAGGGACTTGCTGCTGCCAAGGCAAGGGCTGTCTATGAGATGCTCGGTGAGGAAAGAAAAAGAGACTCTGTCGTTATCGGCGCAGATACGTCCGTCGTGTGCGAAGACGAGATCCTGGGGAAGCCTGCAGATAAGGAAGATGCAGTCAGGATGCTAACGATGCTGTCGGGGAAGGTCCATTCGGTAATAACCGGTGTCGCGCTCATATCAGGCGGCAGGGAGGCCGTTTTCGAAGAGGAGAGCAAGGTGGAATTCTATCCTCTCGACGGGAAGCAGAAAGCTCTTATAGAAGGATATGTATCAACGGATGAACCGTATGATAAGGCCGGTGCCTATGGGATACAGGGAAAGGGCGCACTCCTGGTCAGGAAGATAGAGGGCGATTATCTAAATATCGTAGGACTGCCGCTCTCAAGACTGAAAAGGGAACTTGATGATCTCAGAGATGCTCTCTGACGAAGTCGATAGTCTTCTCGTCATCCATGGGATCGCAAAGATATTTGCCCTGGAAATAAGTACATCCGAATGAACAGAGGGTATTGAACTGTTCCTCATTCTCGACGCCTGTCGCATCGACGGGTATGCCTATCTCGTCAAGGAGCGATATGACCGATGAAGTCAGGTATCTCGTGTGGGAACCTTCCTTCAGATCGGACGTGAAATGACCGTCGAGCTTAACGAGTGAGATCGGGAGCAGCGGTATGTTGTTAAGTGATGAGTATCCTCTTCCGAAGTTATCGAGAGCAAGCGTTATACCTTCATTCGAGATCTCATCGAGTATATTCCTGCTCTCGTCGAAAGATGTCAGGAGGCTTTCCTCCGGGATGTCGATTATGAGATTTGAACGGATAAAATCGATATCGCGTGAGACCTTCTTATAGTCATCGAGGAACCTTCCGTCCTTAAGCTGGACTGCGGAAAGGTTTACTGTCAATGTCAGTTTCTCATTGAGGGAATTGATCTTCGAGAGCATCCTGAGAGAACGCTCAAAGCACATCTTGCCGACAGAGAATATCTGTCCGGTCTTCTCCATGGCGGAGAGGAAGTCGTTCGTGTCGATCCTTCCGAGATCAGGATCATCCCATCTTACGAAAGACTCGAATCCGGTAAGGTTATGATCTCTGTCAAACATGGGCTGATAGACCATGCGGATCTGATCCTTCTCAAGTGCATCGGATATGATGCCCCTTATTTCGTTTACGGTCATATCGCCGAAGCGCCCGGGAGCATTCTTCCTGATCTCGGAATAGCCCATTATGTTGTCTCCGTCGGGATTGGAGATGGCACCCCTCATCGCGATCTCGGCATTGTTAACGAGCTCACCGGGGAAGCGTCCGTCGGAAGGATAACATGCATATCCTGAGAAGACTTTCTTCCCGTCATCCCCGAGCGATGAAGCCACGGCACGTCTGAGCTTTCCTGCATAATCGATGATGTCTCCGTCAGAAAGCGGCCTGTCTGTTATAATGACGAATTCATTTCCCGATACACGTCCGACGATATCTCCGGGATCGGCCTTCTCCCTCAGCCTGTGGGCCATGCACTGTATGAACAGATCAGTCGTCCTGTGCCCGAGAAGAGAGGAGTAGACATCTGATTCGATCGCCGCGACGTAGATGATGGTGATGGCACGTTCGTCCACTTTCTCGGTATCGATGGAAGACTGGGAAAGGCTGATGCGGTCATCGATCAGAGTATCGAGGTGCTTGATGATCCTGGTACGGTTGGGAAGCGTCGTCAGAAGGTCAAGAGATGCGTTGCCCGAAGACTTGATCGCATCGGCGATATTATTCATATCTTCCCTTCCGCCGTGCTTGACGATAAGGCTCGTCCTCTGCATGGCTTCCTTGACGAGAGCTTCGTTCTCGCCCTTGATCCTTCTCGAATGCTCCTCGAGCGCACGGAGACGGAGCTTCTCCATCCTTGATGATATGACTCTTACGAAGAGCCTGAACATGATTATCACGATAAGTGAGATCATCGTCATTCCGGCGAGGAACAGCCACAGCCTCTCCCTGTCTTTGGAGAAGTTATGGACATATACGACGATCTGCAGGATTATCAGACCGATAGATATGAGAAAGCCGGGATTACCGAGTGTAAGATTCAGGAAAAAAGTAAGTACGAAGAGGAACAGTGAACAGAAGAATATGAGCGGTTCATTAAATGTGCATATCTGAAGAAAGAGCAGGCTCAAAGAGAGTGCCGTAACGATAACAGACCATGTAAGGAAACTGCTGCGATTCTTCAGAAAGATACTGTTCTCATCGTAATCCATGCTCACATTATCACATGGAATCTTTGAGAAAATGTGAATAGGTATTTAAAATGCTATTAACATACAAATAATAAAAAAGCATCGTCCCAGGTCTTGGCGGAGAAGTCGGCACACGCCTTCATTTCCTTCCATCCGCCTGCGCCTCCCGAACCGACGTCATCGTAGAAAGCACATGTTACGAATCCGCCTTTTGAAGCGCCTTGCACAGCTGCCTTAACATCCTCGAAAACGACCGTATCCGCGGGCGCCGTACCAAGCCTCGCCGCTGCTTCCTCAAAGATATCCGGCGTTGTCTTATCAACACCCTTTTCCATATCCTCGAGCGTCACGAACACATCGAAAAGCTCCGCCACGCCGCATCTTTGAAGCGCCGCCAGGGCATTCTTTTTCATAAGGGCAGTGGCACATGCGATCTTTCCGCCCCTTGCCTTTATCTCTTTCAGGAAACGTGCGGCCCCGCTCTTGAGCTCCACTTCGCAGGCATATCCATGAAAGACAGCATCATTCCATTCACTGATTATCTCATCGCATGATTCGGGCAGATCGAAGCGCGTCTTAGTATAGAGCGCGCCGTCTTCGATCGATGTGCTCTTAACGAAATCGGTATACTCCTCATCAGGCTCGAATCCGCGCTTGGCCAGGAAGTCGCGGTCGACCTTATACCACAGGTCCATAGAGTCGAGGAGCGTTCCGTCAAGATCAAAGATAAAAGCGTTATATCTCATCGAATATTCCTTTACTGTTTTTAATGATCATCGCAGCCGGATACGGCACGGGTCCGGGACCGCGCCCGTTTCCCTGCGACACGGTTATTATACGACAGATCAGGTCCTTTTCGAGGTGTGAATATAATTTGCATCCGGTTAGACCCGGCTTCAGGGTGGATGACGCGTATCCGAAAATAGCAAAAAACAGAAAAACGGATACCAAATCAGGCGAATTGTTATCTGAAATCCTGAAATAGAAAAAAACAGATAACAAATTGGGTGAATTGTTATCTGAAATTCTGAAATAGAAAAAAACGGATAACAAATCGGGCTAAATGTTATCCGAAATCCTGAAAAAAGCAAAAAACGGATACCGCGTCTGAAGGATCCGTTTTATAATAATGGTCATTACAAAAACGGAGGGGTATATGGCATGGAAACAGCATTCAGGGAACAGATGAAAAAAAGATGCGACATGATGACAGAGCTATCAGTCCGTTTGGAGAAAAAACTGAACGGTTTTCCACGCGGGAGGATCAGGGTCAGGAATGTCAGGAATAAAGTCTACTTCTATCTTGCAGATGGCGAGTATACAGATGGAAGAGACAGCGGTGCGGAGAGGCTCCTAGGCAGTGAAGACGGGGATCTCATAAACGATCTCGTGCAGAAGAGTTATCTCGAAAAGGTCCTCCGTGCCTGCACGTGCGAGAGAGATGTTCTGGCGAGAGCACTCGCAGCCTATCCCGATGTTACAGCGGAGGAAATATATGAGCACATGAATAAGGAGAGGCAGAAGATCGCGCATCCGATAGTACTTCCGGATGATCAGTATTCTGATCAGTGGCAGAAGATGCCGTATAAAGGAAAATCCATAGGCGAGGGAGTTCCCTTTTTCGAGACGATCAAGGGGGAGAGAGTCAGATCCAAATCAGAGCAGATAATTGCGGAAAGGCTTTGTGCCAAGGGTATACCGTACAGATATGAATGCCCTCTGAAGATAGGAAGGGAAACGCTCCATCCCGACTTTACGATCCTGAGGATGAGCGACAGGAAGGAACTCTATCTTGAGCATTGCGGAAAGATGGATGATCCCACATACGCAGAGGATATGGTGAAGAGAATGAACAAATATGCGAATGCGGGGATAATTCAGGGAGACAGGCTTTTTGTCACGTATGAAACATCAGCCGTGCCTCTTGATACCAGAGTCATAGACCGGTTGATAGATGAACAGTTCAGGTGATGCGCTCGTTGAATAAGAAAAAAGTTATATATATAATCTTCCTCGGGGGATACCCTGACGGGAGGGACTTATGAGCCATAAGAGACAGAAGATCGTTGAATACGCCGCAGAATATAAGATGAAATGCGAGGAGAATGATGCTCCGAGACTTGCTGCGGAGACATTTCCCGAGGGCGTAACGGTCGATTGTGCAGACGATAAGGAGATATATACTCCGGAAGGATTTGCGGATAACAAAGAGGCATTCGTTCTCATCCACGGAGGCGGGTTCGTCTATGGATCAGCGAGGATCGACAGGCGTTTCGGCATGCACCTGGCGAAAGCGTCCGGCCGCAGGGTCTTCAGCCTTGAATACACGCTCATGCCCTCGGTGGGGATAAAGGATCAGCTCAGGGAACTCCTCGACGGGATCGTGAGGATAAAGGATGAATACGGCATCGAAAAGATCCACCTGACCGGAGATTCAGCGGGCGGATATCTGTCTTTTGCAGTTTCGATGCTCATCAGAAACAGGGAGATGAGAAACATCCTGAGATTTACGGAAACGGACCTTCCGGAGGCCGTATCCGTATCGCCGATATGCGGAGTGTTCACGCTCGCCGATCACGAATTCCCGAGGGAGCTCTTTACGATGAGCGAGGACGAGATCATCCCGGATTTCCTTTATGATCTTAAGGAGGCTGCCGGGAGGTTCGACGTTCCGAAGACATATATCTCGACGGGCGATATGGACTTCCTGAAGCAGGATAACAGGGATCTTTATGAGACGCTCATCGCCAAGGGAGATGATGCCCGTTTCTACGAAGCTGTATCGAATGACAGCCGCGAGATGAAGCATGTCTATGCCATCTTCGATCCGACATGGGATGAATCCGTCGAAGTGATAAAGGGGATCATCGAAAATGCAGATCGTTAAGACCAAGACGCATACAATTTCAAATACACTGCTCCCGTTCTTTCCCATAGCAGCGATACTCTGGTATGAGATGCTCTTTACGAGGGGAGTATTCGGGAAGATCTATACGACTGCTTTTCCCCATTCCGTGATGTCGGCGATAGTATACGGAGCTCCGGTATGCATCCTTCTTTATTTCTTCAGGGGAAGGCTCAGGGGCATCATCCAGTCGGTCATTCTCCTTCTGCTGATGATCCCGTACGGAGTGGAATTCTTTATCAATATGCAGTTCAAGACGCTCTACGATCTCAACACCGTTTTTAACGGCGGAACAGATGCCATGGGCGGTTTTCAGCAGGACATCAAGGAACTCGTAACGAGCGGAAGGGGCATCTTATACATTACGCTGTTCCTGACACCTTTCATCATCTCGGTCGTACTGACCGTGATAAAGAAGGCGGGTAAGGACATATCGGTCACGATACCGGTGCTCCAGGCGGTGCTCATACCGCTTGCATTTCTCGGCGGACAGGTCCTTGTTGATTCGGATCCTGTCGACAGGGTTGCATACAAGGCAGAGTATTCATTCCAGAAAGCGGTCGAGAGATTCGGCCTGTCGGAGGGGATCAGGCTCGACATTATCAGGAACGGTGCTGATGAGGAGATCGAATTCAGCGGCAGTACTGCGTCCCCGGATCTTGTACTCCCGACGGCTACGCCGGCACCTACGGCGACACCCGCTCCGACCGTGCCGCCCAAGCCCGATGCGACGCCGACTCCGACGCCTTCGCCCACGCCCGTACCCGTGCCCCAGACTATGGATATCGATTTTAATTACCTTGCCGAAAACAGCTCCGGCAAGATAAAGTCGCTGAACGAATATGTAGCCGGGCTTATGCCTTCCATGACGAATAAGTACACGGGAATGTTCAAGGGGAAGAACCTGATCATGATCACGGCGGAGGCGTTTACTGCGGAAGCGATAGATCCCGAGCTGACACCGACTCTCTACAGGATGGCGACAAAGGGCATCAACTTCAATGATTTCTACGTTCCTGCCACGGCAGGCACGACAGGAGGAGAGTTCTCGCACATATTCGGACTGCTGCCGACGGCTGGAGGATCTTCCGTCCCGAAGATGACATCGAACGACAATACGTATCTGACGATGGGTCAGAGGCTCAACGCGGAAGGCTACTACGGAATGGCTTTCCACAATAATGATTATACATACTATTCCCGCGACAAGACACACAACAGGCTCGGCTATTCAGAGGGATTCATCGGCTGGGGCAACGGCCTCGAATCTTATGTCGAACCCGTATGGCCGGAGAGTGACGTAGAGATGTTCGAGGCGACAGTGCCGATGTATATAGATCACAGTCCGTTCAATATCTATTACATGACGGTATCGGGGCACAGCAACTACAGCAGGAAAGCAAACGCGATGTCGAGGAAGCACTGGGACGAGACAGAGTACATGGCTGAGACGTCGTCGGAGAGAGTAAGGGCATATAAAGCTGCGAACATAGAGCTTGAGGACTCGATGGCATTCCTCCTGTCCGAACTCGAAAAGAGGGATCTGCTGAACGATACGGTCATTGTCATCGTGGCCGACCATTATCCTTACGGCCTCGACAAGGATGCTGGCCCCGGACACATGCCCTATCTGTCGGAACTCTACGGATATGAAGTTACAAACATGGTCGAGCGCGACCACAACAGGGCGATCATATGGAGCGGATGCCTCGAAGAGGAGGATCCGATAATCATCGATTCGCCGTCATCGAGTATCGACATACTTCCGACGCTACTGAACCTTTTCGGAGTGGAATGGGATTCGAGACTCCTGCCGGGAAGAGATGTCCTGTCGGATGCGATGCCGCTGATGTTCAACCTGAACTACGACTGGAAGACCGATCTCGGAACATATATCAGTTCGAGGGGAGAGTTCATCCCGGTATCCGATGACATCGAGATACCCGAAGGTTATGTTGAGACTGTAAGAGGGATAGTCAAGGATAAGATAACTTTCTGCAGAGGTGTGATCTCTGAGAAGTATTATGCATATCTCTTCCCGCCGGACGAGTGGCTGGTGAAGGAAGGATAAGAAAGAATGACCGATGCCCCGGGACTGTTGTCAACGGGGCATCTGTTATGGTACAATGCCACACGAATCCAAGGCGGGGTGTAATTCCCCACCGGCGGTGATACCCGGGGCAAAGCTCCGGAGCGAGTCCGCGACTCCCGTCAAATCTTAAGGCGGGACTGACACGGTGAGATCCCGTGACCGACGGTTAAAGTCCGGACGGAAGGAGTCGTTTTTTATGTCTGAGATTTCAAGAACAAAGAAGATCACAACCATTGCCATGCTCTGCGCGCTGGCGTATATCGCCGTGTTTATCGGAAGGATACCGGTCGTCTTATTCCTCAAGTACGATCCCAAGGATGTCATCATCACTATCGGCGGTTTTATCTGGGGTCCGATGGTATCGCTCATCTCATCGGTCATCGTTTCTTTCATAGAGATGTTCACGATCAGCGACAACGGTCTGTGGGGACTTCTAATGAATATCATATCCACGTGTGCATTTGCGTGTCCGGCGGCATTCATCTATAAGAAAAAGCATACAGCGTTCGGCGCCCTCATCGGACTCATCGCAGGCTGCCTTTGCATGAGCGGCGTAATGCTCATCTGGAACTATCTGATCACACCCCTTTATATGGACGTTCCGAGGGAAGTCGTTGCGGGCATGCTCCTGGGCACGTTCCTTCCTTTCAACCTGATCAAATCCGGCCTTAATGCGGGTATCACATTCTTCCTTTATAAGCCCGTTGTAACGGCACTTCGAAAAGCAGGTCTCGTTGAGAAGAAGACATCATCAAATAAGGGTACGAGACCCATGGTCGGGTACTATATCCTTTTCGCGATGATGATCATCACATGCGTACTGCTTATCCTGTCTTACAATAAGGTGATCTGACCCGGGGTCATTCGTCATCCGGCATGACCTGGCACTTGCCGTAATATGCTTCGAGCGACATATCATTATCATGAAGGTATGTCGCGAGTTCGGGGCCCAGATATCTGTAATGCCATGCCTCGATATCATAGCCGGTCTCGTATTTGTACTGTTCCTGGAAACGCCTGACAAAACCATATTCATGGCAGTGCTCATTTACCCACTGTCCGGTCTTTGTCTCGCCAAATTCATCGAGGATCTCATATACACCTTCGGGTGTTATATCAAGTGCGAGACCGAGCTGGTGTTCGGATCTTCCCGGCACGGCATTCTTGCGCACCGAAAAAGTGATGCCGCGAAGGTTGGTCGATCTTGAGAAAAGATAGGACTGTAGATTCGCATCCCTGTATCCGGAGACGAGATAGAGCCCCTGTCCGGTTTCCTCCTTGCACGCGTCATACATTGCCTGCCAGTGTTCGCATGCCTCCTGCCTGATCTGCTGGTTGCACGAATGAGGTGCCGTGACAAGATCATCGGGAACGTAATCGAGCGGGAGGGCATAGTATTTGTTGACGAGTACCGTAATGTCGGAAGGGTTGTCGACGATCGTCGCCCTTACGGATCTCGCATCAACGAAGCCGTTATACCAGACCTCATCCATAGTCGGTTCGACATATTCGGGAACGGGTGTCGGCGTAGGCGAAGGAGTGGGGGTGGATGTCGGAGTAGGCGAGGGAGTGGGAGTCGGCGTCTCGGACGGAAGAGTGGTCTCTTCGGTCACTGCGGATGCCGATGACATAAGTTCAGCGGAAGGACCTTTGTCGTCCTTTCCGCTGCATGATGCGGTCATGAATATCGCGGCCGAAAGCGATGCGATCAGGATCACCGCAGAAAGGTCAGTCTTTCTCCTCATAATCCCTGCATGTCTTCTCATAATTCTCGAGAGTACCGATGTCTATACATTCCCCGTCGCCCTTGAAAGCGTAAACGGGCATCCTCTTATAGAGCCATGAAGGGAAGTTTCCGGGAGCATCCGGAGAGTTCCCTTCTTCGATATATTCGCTGAAGAGCGGGAGGATATCCCTTCCGTAGAAATAAGTAGCGTAGATGCCCCAGCAGCTCTTGGGAACCTGAGGCTTCTCTTCCATGTCGAGGACCCTGCAGTCGTCATCGAGGACTGCGACGGCGAGCTTCTGTCTCTGATGGAGCTCGGGTACGTTGATGGCAACGAGAGTAGGTGCGTTCTTCTCGCGGAAAAAGTCATACATCCTGACGATGTCATATGTGAAGATGTTGTCGCCCGCGAGGATGCAGATATCCTCGTCAATATTCATCTGCTCGATAGTATAGATGATGTCACCGATCGCACCCTTCTTATTGGTGTCGTCGGTAGTGCCGTCATTAAGGATCGTTATGGGAGCCTTGCCCTCGCGGTTCGTACCTGAAGCCCACTGCTCAAACTGTGATGCGAACCTGTCGTTGGTCACGAGTATGACGGACTTAAGGTCGGGGATAAGGTCAACAGAATCCATTATATAATCTATGATGAGCCTCCTGCCGAGAGGAAGGAGAGACTTGGGCTTGTCTTTTGTGAGGGGGTAGAGTCTGGTGGCATATCCTGCCGCTAATAGAATCGCGATCATCGATCGGAACCTCCGAAAAACGTTTTGAACATTATACACCCGATTGTCAAAAATACATAACACATTATTTATAATGAGCGGAGCCATTTTGTCTTAGGATATTGTATAATAGGTCTTGGCACAGAACATGTCTTCAGGAGGCAAAGTCAAAATGGATATATGCGCGGTAGTCATGGCTGCAGGCAACAGCACGAGGATGAAGTCGGCTCACTCCAAGGTGGTACATCAGGTAGCGGGCAAACCGATCATCAAGTGGGTGGCGGATGCGCTCTATAAGGCCGGCTGCAGCGAGCAGGTCTACATAGTCGGAGATAAGCAGGAAGAGATAAGGAACGTACTCGGAGAATCGGTAGCTTACATCTTCCAGGAGAAGAGGCTCGGTACAGGACACGCCGTCATGCAGGCGGCGCCTTTCCTCGAGGGACGCGACGGATATACGATCGTTCTTCCCGGCGACTCGCCGATGGTAAGCGAGGAGACGATAAGGAAAGCCGTTGATAAGATAACGGAAGAAGAGGAACTGGCTGCTGTAGTCATCACCGCGGTAGCGGAAGACCCCACAGGGTACGGAAGGCTTGTCCGTGACGGAAGCGGCAATGTCCTGAGGATCGTAGAGCACAAGGATGCAGATGAAGAGGAACTGAAGATAAAGGAGATAAACTCTTCAATGTATGTCTTCAAGACATCGCTCCTGCTGTCTGCACTCGGAAGGCTCTCCGCCAAGAATTCGCAGAAGGAATACTATCTTACGGACACGATCGGGATACTCATCGGAGACGGGTATACGGTCGGATCGGTAGTATGTGATTTTGAAGATACGCTCGGAGTCAATGACAGGATGCAGCTCATGCAGGCATGTCAGATAATGAACAGGAGGATCCTCAGGAAGCATATGGCGAACGGGGTTCAGATCCTTGACGAGAGCTCGACATGGATACACTGCGCGGTCGAGATAGGACAGGATACTATAATCCTTCCCGGAACGACTCTCATGGGTAATACCGTAATAGGAGAGGACTGCATCATCGGAGAGAACTCAAGGCTCGACTGTGTACAGGTCGGCGACGGAACTGTCATAGACTATTCGGTCGCGACACAGTGCATAATCGGCAATGACTGCCGTATCGGACCTTTCTCTCATATAAGGCCCGACTCGAGGATAAATGATCATGTCACGATAGGTGCTTATGTCGAAGTAAAGAACTCGAGCATTGATGATTATTCGAGAGCAAGACACCTGACATATATCGGTGACTCGACGGTAGGTAAGAATGTTAACTTCGGATGCGGAACAGTAACATGTAACTACGACGGTCAGGATAAGGTCGGATGCGTCATCGAGGACAATGTCTTCATCGGAGGCAACTCCAATATCCTTTCGTCGGTAGTCCTCGGCAAGGACAGCTACATTGCCGCAGGTTCCACGATAACGAATGATGTTCCCGCTCTTGGACTCGGAATAGGAAGATCCAAGCAGGTCAACAAAGAGGACTGGGTCGCAAAGAAGAACCGTCTCCGCGGCGCGAGCTTCATCAAGCTCGACAACAGGAGATCGGAGGTCTGAGGACGTGTCCCTTTTCGCGAAGAAGGAATCCGATATCTGGCTGATCGCGGGACTCGGAAATCCCGGAGACAAATATGCCTATAACCGTCACAACTGCGGTTTCCTGACAGCCGAGATGATCGCCGATAAGACCGGGATCAGGATAGACCGAACGGGCTATGAAGGAACATACGGCAAGGGCAGATATGAAGGCAGGGAAGTCGTGATCCTCAAGCCTAAGACATATATGAACAATTCGGGGATATCGGTGGCGAAAGCTGCAAACTTTTTCAAGATAAAGCCCTCGCACATAATCATCATCTATGACGATATCGACATCCCGACCGGGTCCATACGTGTACGTGCGAAAGGAAGCGCGGGCACACATAACGGGATGAAGTCCGTGATAGCACATCTGGGCACACAGGAGTTCCCGAGGGTAAGGATAGGGATGGGACCCAAGCCGGAGGACCGTCCTCTCGCGGATTATGTCCTTTCGGACATACCGAAGGAAGAAAGACAGACAGTATTCGATTCGTTTGAAGCAGCGGCAGATGCTGCACTTGAATACGTGAAAGAGAATGACTGAAGAGATAAAGAAGATCCTTGAACTGATCAATGAAGACAAGAGGCTCATCGAAAAGGCGGACATCTGCCGTGACGGGGGCCTCCATCTTAACGTTACGGGGATCTGTGAACAGCAGAAGGGATACATGGCTGCAGCCCTTGCCATGAGGGAAGGGAAGAAGCCGGTCGTCATCGTTCCCGATATCGCTGCGGCCAGAGCTTTCGAGACGTCCATAAGACCTTTTATCGACGGGGAAACGGTAGTCCTCGCCCCTGCAGATCTGTCCCTTGTTTCCGCGGTCGCTTCATCGAGAGAACCCGGGACAATGAGAGCGGGTGCGGTCGCGAGGATCAGCGAAGGCGATTTCGGTGCCGCGATAATATGTGCGGGAGCACTCATCAACAGGATGATGCCCAAGGCGGTATATGACAGGAATGTCCTGAGCATCAGGCTCGGAGACAGGATCGATCCGTCGGACCTTACATCAAAGCTTATCGCCATGGGTTATGAGAGGACGGGACAGGTATCGTCCCCCGGAGAGTTCTCATCCAGAGGAGATGTCACGGACATCTTTACTCCCGACAGATCAAGTCCGGTAAGGCTCGTATTCTTTGATGATGAGATAGATCAGATAAAGCTTTTCGATATCTCCTCGCAAAGATCGGTAGACCAGCTTAAGAAAGTCAGGATATTCCCGGCCGACGAGATACTGATCGAGAACGGGAGGAGAAAGGAACTTTCATCCGCGATGCAGAAGGCGGCATTTGCAGATATGGAGAAGATGGATTCCACCGGCAACTCCAAAACGGCTGATGTCCTCAGGAAGACGACGGCAGCTGATGTCGAAGCCGTAAGGGAAGGAATGAGGATATCGGGCTTTGCCAGATGGCTCTCGCTCATATATGACGATTTCTCGTTTATCCCCGACTATATCGACAGGGATAAGGCGCTCGTAATGATCGATGAGATGGGACTTTCAAGGTCGAGGATCGATCAGTATACGGCAGACTATACTGCATCTGCCAAACAGGCTTTCGAGCAGGGCTTCGCACCTGTGTGTGCATTCGATGCACCGCTCAGGACAGACGTGATGCTGAAGCTCCTCGACAGATCGGGGCGGATTACGACGCTGTCATGCCTCAAGTCGACAGGCAACTGCCTTCCCGGAGGAAAGACTGTCGAAGTGATGTCACACTCGGGCGAGAACTGGAGAGGCAGGGACCATGATCTCGCGCAGTTCGTGAAGGACAGAAATGAGGGAAGCGAAGTATGCTTTCTCATTACCGGAAAGAGGAGGACCGAAGCGCTCAGGGAAAGGCTCCTTGAAGAAGAGGTATCGATCAGGACTATAGAAGTTCCGCTCCCCTCCGGTTTTTCGTATCCGGATGCAGGGCTGATACTGATAGGCGAACAGGATGTTTTCGGTGCGCAGAAAAAGATCACTTCAAAGAGGTCTTCAGCCGGAAGGATAAGGACTTTTGACGAGATAGCTCCCGGTGATTACGTTGTTCATGACGCTCATGGAATAGGCCGTTATGACGGCATCGTCAATATGAGGATGGGAAGGTCCAACAGGGACTATCTGAAGATCGACTATGCCAAGAATGCCGTCATATATCTTCCCGTCGAAAGACTCGACAAGCTCTCAAAATATATAGGACCCGCGGGCAGGCCGCCGAAGCTCTCGTCGCTCGATTCGGGCGAGTGGAACAAGTCGGTCGAACGCGCAAGGAACGCAGCGAAAAAGGTCGCTTTCGATCTGGTAAAGCTCTATGCCGCAAGAAGGAGAGGAAAGGGTTACAGATGTTCTCCCGATGATGTGTGGCAGAAGGAATTCGAGGAGAATTTCCCGTTTACGGAGACAGGAGATCAGCTTGCGGCGATAGCGGATATCAAGAAGGATATGGAAAGCGACGTTCCGATGGACAGGCTCCTTTGCGGAGATGTCGGATTCGGTAAGACAGAGGTGGCCTTCAGGGCGATGTTCAAGTGCGTCGGGAACGGCAGGCAGGCATTTATGCTCGCCCCGACTACGCTCCTGGCCCAGCAGCATTACGATAATCTGATAGAACGCCTCGGCAGTTTCCCCGTCAAGGTGGCACTCCTGTCGAGATTCGTTCCGGCAGCGCAGATGAAGAAGAACCTCGAGGACATAAAGGACGGCAACGTCGATATAGTCGTCGGTACGCACAGACTTCTTTCAAAGGATGTGGTCCCTCATAAGCTCGGTCTTCTCGTTGTCGATGAGGAGCAGAGGTTCGGCGTCAATCACAAGGA
The DNA here is from genome assembly GCA_017529925.1 of Clostridiales bacterium. GTDB lineage: Bacteria > Bacillota > Clostridia > Saccharofermentanales > Saccharofermentanaceae > Saccharofermentans. Next base: position 136,411 of record JAFXMZ010000024.1, on the reverse strand, counting down.
ACAGATAAAGGCATTAAGGTCGAATATAGACGTCCTGACATTAACGGCAACACCTATCCCGAGAACGCTCCATATGTCGATGACGGGCATAAGGGATATATCGGTACTCGATGAGGCGCCGATGAACAGAAGGCCGGTACAGACATATGTCATGGGATTCGATGAAGAGGTGATAATAAGCGCATGCCTCCGCGAGATAGCGAGGGGAGGACAGGTCTTCTATCTCTATAACAAGACTGCGGATATAGACAGCAAGGCTGCACATCTTTCCGAGATAATGCCCAATGTCAGGGTCGTCTACGCTCACGGAAAGATGAGCGAACACCAGATGGAGAAGATCATAGAGTCCTTCATAATCGGCGAGGCGGATATCCTCGTATGCACGACGATAATCGAATCAGGCGTCGATATGCCGAACGTCAATACGATGATAGTCGAGGATTCCGACAGGTTCGGACTTTCACAGCTCTACCAGATAAAGGGACGCGTGGGAAGATCTGACAGGCAGGCTTATGCATATATCACATACGATCCCGATAAGGAGATGAATTCCGATTCGAGAAAGCGCCTCATGGCGATCAGGGAATTCACCGAATTAGGTTCAGGCGTCAAGATAGCCCTCAGGGATCTCGAGGTAAGGGGAGCAGGAAATCTCCTCGGTGCAGAGCAGCACGGCCATATGGATGTAATAGGTTATGAACTCTACTGCCGTATCCTCGACGAAGAGATCAAGGCTCTCCGTGAAGACGGCGACGAGACATTCCTTCCTCCTCCCGAGGTCAATCTCGAGGTGGATTTCGATTCGTATATCCCTTCGGATTATATCGGCGACGAGACACAGAGGATGCTCGTATACAGGCGTCTGGGATCTGTCAGGAACAGGGATGATTATAATGACCTTACCGACGAGATCACCGACAGATACGGAGATATGCCGAAGGAAGTCGTCTTCCTTGCAGGTGCCTCGCTGATACGTTCCATGGCTGCGGATGCGGGCTTTGAGAGAGTCTGTTTCAAGGAGGCCGGCGTGCTCCTTTACTTCGCGGGTGACAGAAAGATGGATTTCGATGCTGTCGGAAAGCTCCTCGGAGTACCCGACTTCGCGGGACGTATCCTTATGTGTGCGCAGGGAAAGCCTTATCTGCACTATAAGCCGAAGACAAAATCCCATCTCTCCACCGTGGATGAAGTCACAGATATACTCGATATACTCATCGGCGCGAAAAACACACCGCATACAGCTGAATAGATATTCTGTTATTGACAATCGCGCCCGGACATGTTAAAAATGAGAACGATTTTCAAATTCGGGAGTCTGTGACGGAAAGATGAGATATATCAGATCGGTTCTTACACTATTTATTACGGCGGTCATGGCAGCCGGAGTACTCTGTTCGTGCTCTGCGGCAGGAGATGATGAAAGACTCGATGTAGTCGTCGTCTCTTTTTCGGAATATGACTGGACGAGGAATATCGCCGGCGATAATCCTGCCGGTATGGATATCACCCTGATTATGGATAACGGGGTCGATCCTCACAGCTTTCAGCCTTCATCAGATGACATAGTCGATATAACGACATGCGACATCCTGATCTTTACAGGCGGTGAGTCCGAGGAGTGGGTCAGGGATGCTCTCGAGAACAAGGTCAATGAGGATATGATCATAGTCGACCTGATGGATGTCATCGGAGACAGCATCCGTGAAGAAGAGACGAAGGAAGGAATGTCCGCTGAAGACGGGGAGGATGAGGAAGAGACCGAATATGATGAGCATATCTGGCTCTCCTTAAGAAATGCCGCCGCGTCCTGCGAAGCGATAGAGGATGCCCTGTCAAAGGCCGATCCGGACAATGAATCCGTATATTCCGCCAATAAGGACAGATATATAAGCGAGCTCACGGCACTTGATTCCGAGTATAAAAAAGCATGTGAAGAAGCATCCGTCACGACGATCATCGTCGCCGACCGCTTTCCGTTCATTTATCTGACGGCTGATTACGGCCTTGATTATTATGCGGCTTTCCCGGGGTGCTCGGCCGAGACTCAGGCAGATTTCGAGACGGTGATATTCCTCGCGGGCAAAGCGGACGAGCTCAATGTACCTGCCCTCATCACGACGGAGACAGGAAACGGAAAGATCGCTTCGACGATAAAGGAGAACTGCAAAAACAGCGATATGCCCGTCCTTATCCTCGATTCGATCCAGTCTGTCGATTCGAAAAGGATAGAAAACGGCGAGTCTTATCTCGGGATAATGAAGAACAATCTGGAAGTACTCAAAAAGGCTCTCGGATAAGCCATAACGGTACACATCCCCATAAAGATTAGTTTACAGATTTATAAAAATATGCCCCCGCGCCCTAATGTATACTAATTGTACGGAGGACGGGGGAATGAAACAGTTTCAGTTTACATATAAGAACGAAGAGAAGTTCAGGGACAGCCTGAACAAGATAAAGCATCTCAGGAATTCGCTCCTGGCATCTACTGTTCTTTTTACGATACTCGTTGCCGACGGGGACAAGCAGGATGTCAAGACAGTCGTTGACATTATAAGGAACGAGATCCCCGACGCACTTTATATGGGCTGCTCCGGAGCAGGCAATATCGTCATGGGCGATTTCTGTGAGGATGAGATCGCGATAATCTGCAGTCTGTATGAATACTCGACAACAATGCTCAGCATTCTCCAGCTGCCGATGTCCACGGGCGAGATGGACCGCACCGTGGATACGCTCCTTGCCGAAGTCAGGGAGAGGCCGTGGGTCAAATCGGTCACGCTCATGACAACGATCAGGGGTATGTCCATGACAAGACTGTGCGAGAGGCTGTCCGAGCTTCCGGAGGATATCCAGCTCTTCGGCGGAGGAGCCTTTTCGACGGATATGCTCTCAGATGATTCATATGTATTCTCCTCATCGGGAGGCTTCGTCGAGAGCGGCATAGTATTTCTCCTGACAGGCGGAGATGACTATTATGTCAGTTCGTCATTTATCGCAGGATGGAAACCTCTCGGAAGAGGCATCCTCGTAACAAAGGCCGAGGGATGTACCCTTTACGAACTCGACGGTGAGCCTGCATACGACACATACTACAGATATCTGAAGATAAAGAATGATGAGATGTTCTTCATCAACACGCTCGAGTTCCCTTTCTTCTATGAATATAACGGGATAGATATACTGAGAGCCCCGACGAAGTGTAATCCTGACGGATCGCTCACTATGACTGCCGACATAAGTGAAGACGTGAACGTAAGGATCGCATACGGTGATCCCGAGACGATCCACTCCACGGTATATGATAAGGCGGTAGAACTTCGGGAATTCGGTCCTGAGGCTGTTTCGGTATATTCATGCGCAGCCAGGAAGACTTTCTGGGGAGATGCTGAAGTCGGAAAAGAGACACTGCCTTTCCAGATGGTCGCCCCGACCTCGGGTTTCTATACTTCGGGAGAATTCCTGAGAACGGGCGGATTCGTAAACCAGCATAATGTCACGCTTGTCATCGCTGCCCAGAGAGAGGGCGCTGTCAGCTCCGGTCTGAGTGAGAATATCCGTCTGTCGAGGGAAGCGGTATCCAGAAGGGTATCGATGATAAACAGACTCGCCAACTTCATTCAGGCTGCGACTGAGGAACTCGAGGAAGCCAACAGGACTCTTGCCCGTGTGGCTGTATCCGACGGACTTACCGGACTTCTCAACAGGACCGAGATCCAGCACCGCATAACAACCCGTTCGAAGGAAAAGGACACTGATCTTCCTGCATCCGTTATCATGATGGACATCGACGACTTCAAGGCGGTAAATGATACATTCGGCCACAGGGAGGGCGATAATGTCCTTCGAATGCTCTCGACTCTCCTCAGGGATGTGATCGAAGAGAATAACCCGAAGGCGACAGTAGGCAGATGGGGCGGAGAAGAGTTTATGATACTTCTTCCGAATATGAACGCCAAGGAGGCTTCCATCTTTGCCGAGATGATAAGAGAGAGGTTCGCCGCTCTTCAGTTCCCGAAGGCAGGCAGGACCACGATGAGCCTCGGTGTTGCCCAGCTTATCCCCGGGGAGACATCGGATGCCTGGTGTATGAGGGCCGATGCAGGCCTTTATGAAGCAAAGAAGACCGGCAAGGATAAGGTCGTGGTGGCATCATCCTGAAGACGGTAAGAAAGCCGACATAAATATCATATTTCAGAATATTATCAATCCCGCCACCGTATAGTATAATTGTCTTGTTTATAAAGAATAATACGGTGACGGGGTTTTTATGGATATCTTCAGCGTAATATCGCTCCTTGGCGGTCTGGCCATGTTCCTTTACGGAATGAGGCTGATGGGTGATTCCCTTAAGGAGAACTCATCCGGTACATTCAAGAACGCAATGGAGAAGGTTACCAACAATACCTGGAAGGCACTTATCCTCGGTATCCTCGTCACGGCGCTCATCCAGTCATCTACAGCTACGATAGTTATCACATCAGGTCTGGTCGCAGCAGGCATCCTCACACTGCGTCAGTCGCTCGGCATCATCATCGGTGCGAATGTCGGTACGACGGTCACCGGCCAGATCATAAGGCTCCTCGATCTGAACGACGGCTCGGATACGATGACCATCCTGAAGTTCTTCCAGCCTTCGACCCTGGCCCCGATAACGATAATAATCGGAATAATACTCCTGATGTCATCCAAGAAGAATTCGACGAGATCGGTAGGCAATATCGCCGTCGGCTTCGGAATACTCTTCTCGGGACTTCTCAATATGACGAGTGCCGTATCGAGCATAAAGGAATCGGCTATGGTCGAGCAGATGTTTTCACAGCTCGGTTCGAGTCCTTTTGTCGGATATGTTACGGGTGCGACGATCGCATTTATCCTTCAGAGTTCCTCGGCTGCAGTCGGTATCCTTCAGGCTTTTTCGTCAGCAGGACTCCTGACGTTCAGGGGTGTCTATCCCGTTATCGTTGGTATCTATCTCGGTGACTGCGTCACGACTGCCATCGTATGCTCGATAGGTGCGAAAGCGGACGCAAAGAGGGTAGGTATAGTCAATATAATCTACAATCTGAGCAAATCCGCACTGGTCTTCATCGCTGTATTTCTCATCCATAATATGGGCCTTATAGATGATCTGTGGGACAGTACGGTCAATTCGGGTACCATCGCGAATGCCAATTCCGTATTCAATCTCTCCTGTGCTATCCTGCTGTTCCCGCTCGTAGGCGTATATGAGAAGCTCAGTAAGATCATCGTAAAGGATGATGTTCAGGCAAGGGGCAAGTATCAGGATAAGATCGATGCTCTTACCCCGGTATTCTTCTCGACCCCCGCCATCGCACTGAACAGCTGCTATGATGTCCTCATGACGATGTTCGAAGCGTCTGAGAGCAACATAGAGAAGTCTTTCGCCCTGCTCCGTGAATATAATCAGGAGATATGCGATGAGATCAACGTCGAGGAAGATGAGATAGACAACATGACGGACAGGGTAAGCCGGTATATGGTAGAGCTGCTGCCGCATCTTCAGAGCGAGGAGCATGTCGCGATACTCAACCAGTATTACAAGGTCGTTGCCGAGTTTGAGAGACTGGGCGACATTGCGGTCAATATAGCCGATCAGGCACTTAATATGTCGAAGACGGACACGGTCTTCTCGGCCGAAGCAAAAAGGGAACTGTCGATACTCTATTCGCTGCTGTCCCAGATAATAGATTATTCCGAGATGTCATTCCGCAAAAGGGATGAGAAAGCCTCGATGCAGATCGAGCCTCTCGTAAGGGTCGGATGGGAACTCATCAACCAGCTCAAGCAGAACCACTTCGAAAGGATGAGCAACGGCGTATGCGACATAATGGCGGATGCCATCTTCTCGAACCTCATGGTAGAGTGCAAGAGGATCACGAATATCTGCTCCAATATCGGAGTCGCCACGATGGTCAGGATCCGTCCGGAACTCGCGGACCATGAGCACCTGTACTACGAGACTCTTCATAACAGCGGAGACGAGGCATTCGACAAGGCTTTTGCCAAGGCACACGATATATATTTTGCACAGCTTGAAGCATGACATCATAAGCCCCGGGGGCATCTGATCAAGGAGAGAAATGGGAAAGAAGCTTACATGCGATAAAGCCGTTATCCTCGCGCTCATCCTTCTCTGCCTGTCGGCGGCGGTACGTATAATGCTGCTTCCCGCGGGCGATCTCGACGAGATATGGAACTATAATATCAGCAGGGCTTTTGCGATGGACTATGTTCCCTACAGGGATTTTTCGCTCGTCCAGCCGCCGCTCTTTTTCTTCCTGGCATCACTGCCTCTGCGGATAGTGAGGATGATGATCGTCTACAGGGTTTTCGAGGCTGTGGGTGTTGTTGCCGTCATCATGGCGGTATATACTTTTTCAAGGCTTTCGATGAGCCCCAGGAAAGCTCTTATCCCCTCAGCAGCTATGGCATTCTTTGCGGATCATTTTACGTATAATTCGCTGGCTTTCCTGTCCGTTCTGCTGTTTTGTATCCTGACATCGGAAAAGGAAGGGAAAAAGATCACCCTTCGATACTTTGCAGCAGGCATCATCCTTGTAATGACTGCGCTATCAAGGCAGACTACGGGAGGCATCCTGATCCTGTTCGAGCTCGCATATGTATCTGTCATATGCTTCAGGGAAAAGAGATATTCAAAGATCCTGATGATGGGCGCGGGAGCAGCAGCTTCGTGCGCCGTATTCGCTTCGGTCCTCCTTCTGACATCTTCATTCGGGGCATTCTGGGAATACTGCCTGCTTTCGCTCTTCTCGTTCGGCAGCGCGAACGCTTCGGTAAACTATGCCGGTGGATATCTTCTCTTTATGGGCGGGGTCATAATCGCAGGAATTATCGTCGACATCATGAAGAAGCGCCCCGAAAGGCTCGTTCTGATCCTTATACTGATGACGGTCGCCATCCCGATAACCGAACCTTTCCAGCATCTCGTATATGCATTCATATTTGCGCTCGCGGAAGTCCTTACGATAAAGATCCCCGATAAGCGCATATTCGGGATCATAGTGCCGGCATGTGCATTTACCGTTTCCGGGGTGATACTGATGATCACATTTGTTCTTTCCGCCGGAGCTCATCCTGCCGGGGAAGGTGAGGTCAAAGGGATAATGACGGACGGCCTTTTCGACGGGTATGGTGAGATAGCTAAGAAGAATGAGGCATACGAGAAAGAGGGATACAGGGTCGTGACGATATCGGGCAATGCTGCCATCGTTTCGATAATGAAGGGGACATATACGCCTCATTTTGACCTGTTCCTCGGCGGTAATCTTGGGCTGAAGACACCGGAGGAATATGTGGATGAACTGCTCGCGGAAGAGGGGACCGTGATAGTGATCCCGAGGGACTATGACAGCGAGAACTGGCAGAACCCGAAGGGTATAAGGGAGAGGATAGTCAACGGCAGGGTGCCTTTCGATGAGTACGGACCTTTTGAATATTATATGTGCGGATAAAGAAGGTATTTTTGGGCAATCGGACATGATGAAGAAGCAGGCGCGGGTAGTATAATGGCGTAAACCTGAAAAACAGGTCAGAAAAGGAAAAAGGTAAGATATTATGGCAACTGCAGCAGAAGATTATGCAAAGGCAAGGAAGCTGGGCAGTAAGGAATACCAGAAGGCGCTTTCGGAGGGACGTTATCCGTATCTCCCCGCGCTCGATTATATGCTCGGAACGAGAACGACGATGATAGAGGAGCAGGTCGGGATGACAGAGATCCCGCTTCCGCTCGTCGTCGGTACCGTTACCAGAGGCAGACAGGAGTCTTTTGCGAGGAACTTTATGCCTCTCCTGCCCGCTGATACGGAATTCGGAACGAAGTGGATAAATCTCATGAACTATCAGACGGAACACGGCATCCAGGATGCCATAACCGTCATCGAATTCCTCGGAAAGTTCTATGTTTCCGAGGGAAACAAGCGGGTTTCGGTAATGAAGTTCCTCGAGCAGCCCACTATCCTCGCGAATGTCACGAGGGTACTGCCTCCCCAGTCTGATGAGAAGGAAGTCAAGATCTACTATGAGTTCCTGAAGTTCTATAAGTGCACGTCGATCTACAGCATCACCTTCACTGAGGAGGGCTCGTACGAGAAGCTCGCCGAGATCGCGGGCAAGGACCTTGAGACGCCGTGGGACGAGGATTCGATAATCGACCTCAAGTCGGCCTTCGGACAGTTTTCAAAGGTCTATCAGGCTAACGGCGGCAAGGCTTATACCACGATAACGGCGGGGGACGCATTCCTCGTCTATCTCGAGATGTACAGATATGACAGCCTGAAGATCCCTCTCCCCGAGGAGATCAAGAAGAACCTGAGCCTTATATGGAAGGAGATCAGGATCCGCGCCAACGGAAACCAGATCATCTTCTCGGAGGAGCCCCAGCTTCAGAAGAAGACAGTCATCCCGATCATCGACAATATCATAAAGAAGACATATTCGGAGACCAATCCTCTGAACATACTCTTCCTCTATGACGGGGATGCAACGAAGTCGAGGTGGATAAACGGCCACGAGCAGGGAAGAAAGGAACTCGAGGAAGTCTTCCCGGGCATCGTAAAGACGCTCGCATGCGACTGCAAGGATACGGAGGAGGAGTTTGCCGATTCGGTCGAAGCTGCTGCCGAAGACGGCGCTGAGGTCATCATAACAACGTCTCCCGTACAGATGGAACATGCGCTCAAGGCGGCTATCAAGTACCCCAAGATCAAGTTCCTGAACTGTTCGGTACACCTCTCCCACGAGGCGGTCAGGACATACTACGGAAGGATGTACGAGGCAAAGTTCCTCCTCGGGATGATCGCTGCGACGATCTCCGAGGATCACAGGATAGGTTATGTCTCAACATATCCTATCTGCGGAAACGTGGCGAACATAAATGCATTTGCGATCGGAGCATCGATGGTCGATCCGGAAGCAAAGATATACCTGACATGGTCGTGCCTCAAGGATGAGTACTGGCGCGAATATATAAGGGACAACGGCCTCCGGGTAGTATCGGGTCCTGACCTCATCAAGCCGAAGAACGCAGATAATGAATACGGTCTTTATACCATAGGAGAGAACGGTGAGATAACGAATATCGCTTTCCCCGTATGGAAGTGGGGCAAATATTACGAGCTCATCGTCCAGAAGATCCTGAACGACGCATGGGATACCGAGACCGAGAATGCCAAGGATATGGCCATCAATTACTGGTGGGGAATGTCATCCGGTGTCATAGATATCTATCAGTGTGATACAATCCCATACAGCACCGTCAAGATGGTGTCGCTCCTGCGTAAGGCGATAACGGATGATTCGTTCAGTCCTTTCGACGGGGAACTCCGTTCTCAGGAAGGCATCATCAAAGAGGCTCTGAGTCCGAGGCTTTCGAGCGAAGAGATCATCAACATGGACTGGCTCAACGATAATGTCGTCGGATCGATACCTTCTTTCGACGAGCTTACCGAGACGGCTCAGAAGACGGTTAAAGCAAACGGGCTTCCGATCATGAAGAGCGAAGGGATGAAGAAAGAAGAATAATGAAGATCCTTGCTGTTGCAGATGTCGAGGACAAGATCCTCTACGACCACTTTAAGAAGGAACGCACCGCAGGTGTGGAACTTATAGTGGCCTGCGGAGACCTGCGTACGGATTATATGGATTTTCTGATCACTATGGTAAACGTTCCCATGATCTACATAAGGGGAAATCACGACGACAGCCTCATTACCGAACCGCCTCTCGGCGCGGTATGCATCGAGGACAGGATCTACCATTACAAAGGCAAGAGGTTCATGGGACTCGGCGGCTCGATGAGATACAGGAGCGACGGAAGGAATATGTTCACCGAGCGTGAGATGAGAAGAAGGGTGCTGAGGATGAAGCCCAAGGCTCTTATCTCGGGCGGGATCGATGTCCTCGTCACCCATTCCCCCGCAAAGGGATACGGTGATCTGGACGACCTTCCGCACAGGGGATTCGACGTATTCAACGACGTGATGAATAAATACAAGCCCACGCATATGCTCCATGGCCATGTCCACACGAACTACGGCATGATAAAGAAGGAATATGATCATCCTTCAGGCACGAAGATTATCAATGCCTGCGGCTACAGGATAATAGATATCTGATATCCGTCAGGACTGTGCGTCAGCGGCTCTTGAATTCTGTGACGCGACATACTCCTCGAGATTGTTGAAGAAGTGTTCCCTGCCGACTTCCTCCTGGAAGCCGATCTGTTCCAGGGAACTTTTTATCGTCTCATTGAGTCCGACAAAGGAGAAGTCCGCACCGAGTGACCTGATATATGAGATAGCCTCCAGGAATTCGTTTTCGGCTGAAAGATCCACAAATACGACACCCCTGAAAGAGAGGATGTATGTATCGTACTTCTTTTCGCATTTCTCGATGGCTTTCTTAAGTTCCTTGCCGTTGGCGAAGAAAAATGCGCCGACACTGTAGACGACGGCAGCCTTTCTGTTCTTTATGAGAGTCTCTTCCTCCACCTTGACGCTTATCTTGGAGAGCATATTGATCGTCAGTATCATCGAAAGGCCGACGCCGATCAGGATCGCATATGTGAGATCGAGGATAACGGTCGCCGCCATCGTAACGAAGAAAAGGACGATGGCATCCGTGAGCTTATGGTCAAAGTATGAGCGGATGGTCTTGAAGTCATTCATCTTCCATGCAGTCATGATGAGGACTCCGGCAAGTGCCGAATAAGGGACCATGCCTATGACAGGTGAGAGAACGAATACGCAGATGATAAGGAAGAGGGAATGGAAGACGGATGTGAGCCTTGTCCTTCCGCCGCTCCTGATGGCTACGGAAGTCCTCGCGATAGCTGCTGTCGAAGGCACGCCTCCCGCGAAAGGGACGGCCATATTGGCGATACCCTGGGCGATGAGCTCGACATTCGAATCAAACTTTTCCTTCTTCATTGTTGCGGCACATGTTCCGCAAAGAAGGCTCTCGATCATTCCGAGGAGTGCGATCGTTACGGCATATCCGGCGATCTCCTTTATCATGCCGATCGAAAGGCCCCCGACGTTCAGTTTCTCCGTGTTGATAAGGGAACCGGGGATCGAACCGATCTTCGCTACATCCAGACCGCAAATGGAAGTGACTGCGGTTATGATGATCAGCGCAGCGAGAGATGCGGGGAAATAGCGGGAAGCCTTCTTGGGATAGACTGCCATGAGTACTACTGTCGCAGCCGTGAGGCCTAATGTGAGCATATGGGTTTGACCGATATGTGTCGCAAAGTAGATTACCTTGTCGACCGTTTCAGCGCCCTCGACATTGAAGCCGAATGCATTCTTGAGCTGGCCGATCGCTATTACCACTGCTATTCCTGAAGTAAAGCCCGTTACGACCGGCTTCGGTATGAACTGGACGAGCTTACCGAATCTCAGAAGTCCCGCTGCGAGAAGGATGATACCCGATATGAATGTTGCCGCGAACATTCCCTGAAGACCGTATTTTCCGGAGACGATCGTTCCGAGGATGACGGCCATCGCTCCCGTAGGTCCGGATATCTGGAAGGATCCACCGCCCAGAAGTCCGCTTATGAGACCTGCAAAGATCGCAGTTATAAGACCTCCCGCGATGCCGACAGCAGCATGTTCGGCGTCGACGCTGGCGGCACCGAATGCAAGAGCCAGCGGAAGAGCGACTGCTCCGACCGTGATCCCGGCCGTGATATCATTTACGAGAGCTCCGGCATTATAGCCTCTGAACTCATTTCTGAAAATCTTCTTATAGTGTGCAAAAAACGGTCTTCTGTTTCGCGTAGTCTTCATAAACGAACCTTCTTTTCTTGAATTGCCTTACTAATCTATACGAACGTGTGTCTCCGGGGCAATTGTCAAAAGATAAAATAAAAGCACACATGCTGGCGCATATATAGTATAATTGTCAAAGAGAGCTTTTCCTTGTGAGGGTTGCGGAATGAGAAACGGCGCAGATGATTCCGAATACAGACTGGCATGGTCTGAAGAATTTACGGGAGATTCATTAAGCTCGTCTGACTGGAATATGGAAACACGTCAGGCGGGATGGGTCAACAATGAGCTCCAGGAATATGTCGCGAGCGACGAGACTATCTATGTCCGCGACGGCAAGCTCCACATACGTCCTGTCAGGATAACGGACAGGGACGGTAATTACAGATATTACTCAGGCAGGATAAATACGAAGGGCAAGCACGAATTCCTCTACGGAAGGTTCGAGGCTTCCATCAAGGTGCCCAAGGGCAAGGGATTCCTTCCCGCATTCTGGCTCCTGCCCGATGAGACCAAATACAGGTCGTGGCCGGTGTGCGGCGAGATAGACATCATGGAGGTCCTGGGCCACGATACGGAGAAAGTCTACGGTACGATCCATTATGGCGAGAAGCACATAATGAAGCAGGGCATAAATGCCATGATCGGGAATGTCGATCTGTCGGAGGATTTCCATATCTACTCATGCGAATGGGACCCCGGGCAGATAAAGTTCCTCGTAGACGGCATAGAGTACTTCCGCGTTCATGCGGACGACACCTTCACACATCCCTTCTTTATCATAATCAATCTGGCGGTCGGCGGAGACTGGCCCGGTGATCCCGATATGGATACGCCTTTCGATGAGGCGGGCGAGATGGTCATCGATTATGTCAAGGTCTACAGGAAAGAGACATACAAGGAGGGTTCTTTCGGAGCCAGAAGAGGCGTGATAGGCGTCTGCGGAGTCTGGGAGGATGCCGACAATCTCAATATGTTCATGCGTTCAATGCAGACCGAGAAGCTGTTCAAGGATTATGTCCTCTGCTGTTATACGTTCGGACTTACCTCGGATGACAAGTATAACCTGCAGAGGGAACTCGAGTTTGCGGATTTTATCTGCTCTCATGATCATGACGCGATGATAGTCTTCGGTGAGATGATAAAGACTGCGGACGTAATAGACAGACTTGTATCAGGGTGCAAAAAGAAGGATATACCCCTGTTCATGTTCGAGAGGGATGTCCCCGGAACGATACATGCACAGCTTCAGTATGAGGATGGCTTTGAGAAGGCGGTCCGCCACATAGTCGAGGATCACGGCATAAAGGATGTCGAGATGTTCGCGGGATTCAGAGGCAACAGCTTTTCCGACGCCAGGATAGATGTATTCAGGAAGGTCCTCGAGGAGAACGGGATAGAATTTTCGAAGAGGATGATACATTACGGGGATTTCTGGGACGCGACTGCATCACAGGTCCTGTCGGGACTCATCGATTCGGGATACAGGGTGCCCAGGGCTTTAGTCTGTGCCAACGATTCGATGGCGATAGGTATCTGCGACTGCCTTGCGGAAAGAGGATACAGAGTCCCTGAGGATGTATATGTAACAGGCTTTGACGGCATCAAACAGGCGCTTTGCCACAACCCTGTCATCACGACATGCGTTCTCGACTATGAGAAGATATCCGATGAGATACTCGAACGTATCAGGGAGTGGAAGATGACGACTGACCACGCCCCTCTCATCGAGAAGAAGATGAAGATAGATTACCGCCTTTCGAAGCATACATCGTGCGGATGCTCATCCGGAAATGATGAAGACTGGCCTGCAGTCGTATCGGAGATGGCGAGGGATAATCATGATTATTTCCGTCATATGCTCGAGATGGGCAAGTTCATCTCAAGGTCCATAAGCATGACTGATGTCGACGATATGGCGCAGAACCTCAAGTACTGTCTGTGGCTCTGGAAGGATCAGTACTACTTCATCGCCCTCCAGGAGGGAACCTGTCTTCATGCGCTTTTAGAATCGATGGACGGCGAATACAGATTTGACCAGAAATTCTTCAATATGCCGGATATGTTCCCCGAAGCAGATCTGCTTCTCTCGAGGGAAAGCAAGTATAATGTATTCCTCATCAAGCAGACAAGATCCGGAGACGTGAACTTCGGATATGTGGTCAACGGATATGAAAGGCTCGATATGCGCAAGCAGCAGAGATTTGAGGAGTTTGCGCTCTTTATCTCCGCGACGGTAAACACCGTACTTAATAACAGACATACCCAGGAGACAGTCCGGAAGATGGAGGAGATGAGCGAGCTCGACTATCTTACAGGTCTTTATAACAGAAGAGGATTCTTCTCGAGGATCGACAGGATCCTTTCGGAGAGAAAGAATAAGGGACTCGTCTTCTCGCTGTTCTCTGTCGACATGGACGGTCTCAAGTACATAAATGATAATTTCGGACACATTGAGGGAGACAATGCCATACAGGTCCTTGCCCGGGCCATCTCGAAATATGTCGGCGAGCGCGGCGTATGCGCGAGGTACGGCGGCGATGAGTTCGCTTTCGCCATGATAAGCGAAGAATCGATGATGCTTCATTTTGAACTCATAAAGTCGGAGATCAGGCGCAATATCGATAACGACGGAGCGCTTCGTGATAAGGACTACGGCGTCGATGCATCGATGGGTATGTCCGAGTGCACGATCAGCAGAGGCCTGTCGATCGAGAATATGATAAAAGAATCCGATGAGATGATGTATCAGTTCAAGAGAAAGAGAAAGGCAGAGAGAGGAGAGGAATGATCCTTATCAGGAGTCAAAATCCTCGAATGCCTCAAGTCCCTTAACAGAATCACCCAGAACGTCACCATGCTTTACGAGCGTCATCGTAAGGAAGCTCATGAGCGCGAATATGGCTGCATATACGAAGAGACACTTAACGCCCGCCATCTCCATCAGATAACCGGAGAGAATGGGCGTTAATATCTGTCCCGACATCGAAAGTGCGTAATAGTAGCCGGTGAACTTTCCGGAATCGGAGCCCTTGCACATCTCAAGGCACATGGGCAGGGAGTTGACATTGATAGCCGCCCATGCAAGGCCGATGAGCGCGAATACGGCATATGTGATCGGCTTTATGGTCGTGAACATGGTCGTAAGGAAATAGCATGAACCGAAGCATACGGTCAGGAGCACGGTCCCGAAATAGATCGACTTCTTCCTTCCTATCTTCGAAGCGATAATGCCGAGCGGGATATAGGAGATAACAGCTCCTCCGTTGGCGATGAGGAAGCACAGCGATGCGCCGCCAAGTCCCTTGCCCATGACGTCGTCTATATAAGTCGTGAACCAGGTCGTTACCGAGTTATATGCCATATACCACAGGGCAACCGAAAGAAGGAGGAATATCATGGATCTCTTTACTTCCGGAGGAAGGATGCTCTTTCCTGACTCGTCTTTCTTCTCGGTGAGGTCCCATTCCGGATGCTCTTTCTCTATCTTTTCATTCTTCTCGAAAAGGGCCTTCTCCGGAAGAGCTTTGAACATGATGACTATTGCGACGACCATGATGACCGACATGAAGATAAAGAGGGGGGTATAGTCGACGTGACCGACATTCTCTGTCTTGGATGCAGGATACATGACTGCCGCGAATACGAGGTAGGTGATACCGCCTGCGGCACCCATCAGGTTGATTATCGCATTGCCCTGCGAGCGCAGAGGCTTGGGAGTGATATCAGGCATGAGCGCGACTGCGGGTGAGCGGTATACCGACATCGTTACGAGAAGTATGCCGAGGACTGCGATGAATGCGGGAAGTGAAAAGAATATCCCGCCGTTTCCGGCCGCATGACCGTTGTCTATGATGGGGATGAGGTTCAGCAGAGCCGCTGCGATCACGGTTCCGATGACTATATAGGGCATCCTCCGTCCGTATCTTGAGCGGGTCCCGTCGGAGATCTTTCCGAACAGGGGAAGGAGGAAGAGAGCGAGCACATTGTCTGCTGCCATTATGTATCCGGTATAGGATTTGGCAAGTCCGAAAGTGTTGGTCAGAAGAAGCGGAATGACATTGTCGTACAGCTGCCAGAAAGACATTATGGTGAAGAAGGCAAGACCGCACAGGAAAGTGTTTTTGTAATTGAGCTTCATATCCTTAGAACCTCCGTCGTCGTGTATAATTAAGATACATAAAAATGCGGCAACAGACAAGGAGGGGCATGACTGTGAGTATCTTCAGTTCGCCAAAGCTCGGCTTCGGGCTTATGAGGCTTCCGCTTCTCGATCCGGATGATGCGGGTTCGATAGACATAGAACAGATGAAGAAGATGGTCGATCTCTTTATAGAGAACGGCTTCACATATTTTGATACGGCATGGATGTACTGTGCCTTCAAGAGCGAGGACGCGGTAAAGCCGGCACTCACTTCAAGGCACAAAAGGGACACTTTTACCCTGGCGACAAAGCTTCACGGCGGCTTCATAAAGACACCTGAAGACTGCGACAGGATATTCAACACCCAGCTCGAAAAGACGGGCGCAGGTTATTTCGACTACTATCTGCTGCACGACATCGGAGTCGATCACTACAGGAAATATACCGAACTCGGCTGTTTTGACTGGATCGTGAAAAAGAAGGAGCAGGGTCTGGTAAAGCATATCGGGTTCTCATTCCACGACTCCCCCGAGCTCCTGGACAAGGTCCTGACCGAGCATCCCGAGATGGAATTCGTACAGCTTCAGATCAACTATATCGACTGGGACAGCGAAGGAGTCCAGTCGAGAAAGTGTTATGAGACGGCTGTGAAGCATGGGAAGCCGGTGATAGTCATGGAGCCCGTCAAGGGCGGGACGCTCGCGAACATCCCTGATGAAGCCGCAGATCTGTTCAGGTCATATTCGAAGGATATGTCGATCCCTTCATGGGCGATCCGTTTTGCCGCCTCGCTGCCGGGAGTCGCCATGGTACTGTCGGGCATGAGCAATATCGCACAGTTAGAGGATAATATGTCTTACATGAAGTCATTCGTTCCCCTGTGCGATGATGAGTATGAACTGATCCGGAAGGCGGTATCCGTCATCAACAGCAATATCGCGATACCGTGCACCTCATGCTCCTACTGCACTGAAGGCTGCCCCATGAATATCGCGATACCGAAGTATTTTGCACTCTATAACAATGTCGTCCGCGAGCCCGCTTCCAAAGGCTGGCTCGTCGAGTCGGAATACTATGACAGACTGACGGAGGTCTTCGGCGCGGCGGGTGACTGCGTGGAATGCGGACAGTGTGAAGAGGTGTGCCCGCAGCATCTGGATATCATAGAAAACTTAAAGCTCGTAAAGGAAAGGTTCGGAAGATAAGGATGAGGATCAGAAAGATTGCGGCTGCAGCAGTTGCTGCGGTGATGTTCTTTTCGATATGTATGGCAGGGAGAAGACCTGTAAGGGCGGATTCCCCTATTACGGCACGCGAGGCCGTCGATGAGATTGGTGTCGGCTGGAATCTCGGAAATACACTCGATTCGTACGGCACGTGGATCACGGGTACGGATCCCGCCTCTTTTGAGACGGCATGGGGCAATCCCGAGACGACGAAAGCCATGATCGATTCGGTCAAGGCGCACGGCTTCAACGCGATAAGGATCCCTGTCACATGGGCCCAGCATATCGATGCCGAGGGTAACGTCGACAGGGCGTGGATGGACAGGGTAAAGACGGTCGTCGATTACGCAATGGAGAACGATCTTTACGTCATCCTGAACGTTCACCATGATACGGGTGAACACGGAGGGGACAAGGTCTGCTGGATAATGGCGGACGGCACTTCTTTCGGTCAGGCCGAGGCACGCTACAGGAAGCTCTGGGGACAGATCGCCACTGAGTTCAAAGACTACGGTTATAAGCTCATGTTCGAAGGTTATAACGAAGTCCTCGACATCAACAACACATGGAATGCGCCTTCGACGTCGGACGCACTCGATACAGTAAACAAAATGGCTCAGGCATTCGTTGATTCCGTGAGGGCTACGGGCGGTAATAACGCAGACAGGAATCTCATCGTAAATACATATGTATCCTCGGTAGATCAGCGTGTCCTTGATGCTTTTGTGCTTCCTTCGGATACAGCTCAGGATCACCTTATCGCGGAAGTCCATGTCTATGCGCCGTGGAGCTTTACTGGGACTGCCGCGTCCGTGACCTGGACTTCAGTCCACAGCGACTGGACGGGCGATGACTCGAATGAGGTCGCCAATATCATGAATTCCCTTGACGCCTTTTCGAAAAGGCTCGGGGTGCCCGTCATCATCGGCGAATGCGGTGCGGAATTCAAGGAGAATGATACTGCAAGATGCGACTATGCAAAATGCCTTGTGTCACAGGCGGCTTCCCGCGGGATAAAGTGTTTCTGGTGGGATAACGGCGATTATAAGACTTCCGGCGAAGGCGGATATGCGATCTTCAACAGGGCGGCAGGGACATGGAACGAAGGAATAGTTTCGGCGCTGACGGGATCGGCTGTTTCTAAACCTGTTGAGAGGGCAGGAACACTGACACCGCCTTCGCCGACTCCGACGCAGGTTCCCGGGACCGAGCCGTCAGAGCCTTCATCAACGCCGGATGAGACAACAGTCGTGACATCTCAGGAAGAAACTGAGGTGACTGAGACAGAGACTTCGGAGACTGCCGAAACAAAGGCCGGAAGAGAAGACGGTCCCGGGCAGAAGGCCGGAGACGATAATGAAGAGAAGAGCGGGTGGAGCAGCGGAAGGATCGCGGCTGTCGTGATATCCGGGATAGTCATCGTGGCGGCTGCCTACGCAGGTCTGTTCCTGCTGGGATTATCACGCCGCAAAAAGTGATTTTCTTATTTATAAGATAGCGCGGGCATGTTAAAATATCCTTATACTGTCTGACGGAGGCGCTTATGGACAGAAGACTTAATATCGGCTTGATGATCGACGATCCCGATAATTACTTCTCGGGACAGGCATGCAAGGGTGCAGAACTCGCTGCCAAGGCCATGGACGCCAACCTCTTTATCTTTCCTGGCCATTACATCGGTAAGGCCGACGGAAGATATGAGAACAGGGAATATGAATATCAGTATAATTCCGTTTTTACGATACCGACCGTCAATACGATCGACATACTGTTCATTCTCCTGGGAACTATCGGCTCGAGAGCCGAGCTGTCACTTCAGATGGAGTTCCTGTCAAGACTCCCCAAGGTTCCGATAGTCACGCTCTTTGCGAATATCCCCGGATACCAGTCGGTTACTTTCGATAACCGTTCGGGATTCTCTAAGGCCCTGCTTCACGTTATCAACAAGCACGGTGCGAAGAAGATAGGATATGTCAGCGGCCCGGAGACGAACAGGGATGCTCTTGAGAGGCTTCAGGCATTCAGGACAACGATGGCCGACTCCGGACTTCAGGTCGAGAACAGACAGATCGTATTCGGTGATTTTACGGCAGACAGCGACGACGTCGTAAGGAAGCTTCTTGACGATAACCCGGATCTCGATGCCGTCGCATTTGCGAACGACAACATGGCTATCGGAGGATACAGGGTATTCAAGGAAAGAGGACTCGAACCCGGTAAGGATATCTATGTCATAGGTTTCGATGACGATGTTTTCTCTGCATCCATGAATCCTCCCCTCACAACAGTCGAAGCAAGTTCCGCGGATCTTACATATAAGGCGGTCCTTTCGAGCAGGGATTTTATCGAGAGAGGAAAGCTAAACAGCTTCGAGGTCGAGACATTCCTTGTACAGAGGAGTTCCTGCGGATGCAAGGGACTTGATATCGACGAGATGAGGAAAAGACTGCATATCGACGAGATAGAGCAGAACGGCACCAGATATGTAAAATCCATAGAGAAGTATCTCTTCGGCATCTTCGAGGATGATGACACATTGAGGAATATAAAGGATCTGCTCGCCGGATTTGAGAGCACGCTCGTCGACTATTTCAGGTCCATGTGCTCGGAAGAGAAGGAGTTCGATACACAGAGGGCTTTCGGCCACCTGATCGACACGGAGTTTTTCTCATATACTTCCCCCGAGAAACTGTATAACGTTCTCGAGACGCTCCACAGCGAGGCTTCGCACATCGTATCGGACGGGAAAGCTCTCATCCTCGCGGAGCAGCTCTTCTCCGAGTTCTACAGGAAGCTTTCATATGCGGGCAACAGGATGGTCGGTATAAGGAATAACAAGATAGACCGTGTCTCAAGGAGTGTCAGCAAGGAGACGAGCGACATCTTCCTCATGAACAACGAGAAGGAGATCCCGTTTGAGCACCTGCTCAAGGGACTTCGCAATATAGGCTTCAGAAGATCTTATCTGTATCTGTTCCAGGGCAATGTCAGGAACAAGGGAGAGGAATTCTGGAAGTGTCCGAACTCCGTACTCCTTAAGGCGCTGAGCGATGAGAGCGGCGTGACTGCCCCTTCCGATCAGCAGCAGCTCATGAGGACTGAGTTCATGTTCAGCAACGAGCACATCGACGACTCGAGAAGAAGGACTATGGTAGTATCACCGCTGTTCGTGGGCGAAGAGATCTACGGTATGCTCGTCAACGAGATCGATGTCGGAGATCTGGAATATATCTCATCTATCGGTCATCAGTATTCCGTTACCCTCAAGTCCCTGATAATGATCGAGGAACAGGACAAGGTCAAGAAGAGCCTGCAGAACTCGCTCGAGCAGTTCATGAGAGACAACAGTCTCCTGAATGAGGTCGCAAAGTCTGACGAGCTTACGGGACTCTATAACAGAAGAGGATTCCTCGAGTATACGCAGAAGGCAGTCGGAGATCCGCTGAACAGGGGTAAGAAGGCTATAATCTGCTATGCCGACATGGATAACCTCAAGATGGTCAACGATAAGTTCGGTCACGATGACGGTGACTTTGCGCTCCGCGAGATAGCCGCCATCCTCAAGGATACTTTCAGGAGCGGTGATATCATCGGGCGCCTCGGAGGCGACGAGTTTGTTGTTTTCGCGCTGGTAGGCGTTGAGAATTACGAGAACTCCATCAAGGAGAGGCTCGCATCGATCACCAAACAGCACAACAAGAAGGCAAACAAGCCGTATCCCATCGAGATGAGTACCGGTATATGCGAATTCTCATGCTCCGCCGACGTCGATATATATGAGGTCCTCGACAAGGCAGATGAGAAGCTCTACACGGAGAAGACGGAGAAGAAGGCAAAGTACGGCTCGTACAGGTGATTTGAAAATCATTTCATTATTTAAATATAAAAAAGCATATAGAACATGAAGCGTTTGAGGTTTTGCCCCGTGGAAACAGCAACGTTTCATGTTTTTTTTACACATTTTTGCCTTCCGATGTGGTAAATTTATAGTGGTTTATGACGACTGCACATGCAGTCCGTTTCCGAAGACATCTGAAGGATGAGGCACGATATTGGTGCCTTGGCCTTTTTTGCGCCCGGAGGCATAGACCAGCCAATCATTTCCGGACTGCTAAGGAGGTACTATGAAATACAGTTATTACCCCGGATGCACTTTGAAGAACAAGGCGGCTGATCTCGATCTTTATGCGAGAAAATGCGCCGAGATACTGGGCTTCGAGCTGGAAGAGATCAATGAATGGCAGTGCTGCGGAGGAGTTTATCCTCTCGGTTCGGACGAGATAGCAACAAAGCTTTCGTCCGTCCGCGCGCTCAATGACGCGAAGGAACACGGCCAGGATCTCGTTACGCTCTGCTCTGCATGTCATCACGTGCTCAAGAGAGTAAACGATGATATGAAGAATGTAAGTGACATCTCCGACCGCGCGAATAATTACCTCGCTCTCGACGAGCCTTACAGAGGTGAGACAAAGGTCCTTCACTTCCTCGAGGTGTTAAGAGACGTTATAGGCTTTGACGAGCTTGCCAAGAAGGTCACCAATCCCCTGACGGGAAAGAAGATCGGTGCCTACTACGGATGCCTCGTCTTAAGACCCGGAAAGATCCTTGAGTTCGATGATCCCGAGAATCCGAAGATAATGGAGGATTTCATCAGGGCACTCGGTGCAGAGCCTGTTGTATTCCCTTACAGGAATGAATGTTGCGGAGCTTATACTTCCCTCAAGGAGGGCGGTATCTCCCAGGAGAGGACGAAGCTCATCTTCGACAGTAGCAATGGCTTCGGAGCCGATATGCTGATCACTGCCTGCCCTCTCTGTATGTACAACCTCAATAAGTCCGAGGCGGATTCGAAGATCCCCGTATACTACTTCACGGAGCTCCTTGCAGAGGCTCTCGGCGCAAAGGAGGGTAATTCATGACAAAGCAAGAGATCGAGAAAAAGGTTGAGCTTATTAAGGAGATCTCCGGATGTGATCCCTATAAGTGCATGAAGTGCGGCAAGTGCTCGGGTTCATGCCCGTCCTTTAACGAGATGGACGTAAAGCCCCACCAGTTCGCTTCTTATATCATCAACGGCGATATCGAATCGCTCGTCGGTTCCCAGTCGCTCTGGAAGTGCCTTACATGCCTCGCATGTATCGAGAGATGCCCCAGGAACGTTCAGCCCGGCAAGCTCATCGATGCTGCAAGACAGCTTGTTGAGAGAGAAAGGGGAGGAGATCACCTTCTTGCAGATGATATCCCCGAGCTCATTGACGACGATGTTCCTCAGCAGCTCCTTGTAAGCGCATACCGCAGGTACAGGAGGTAAGTAACGTGCAGAGAATAGGTGTATTTGTCTGTCATTGCGGCACTAATATCGCCGCTACGGTAGATGTAAAGAAAGTCGTTGAGCTCGTAAGGTTCGAGCCCGGCGTAGTATTCGCCGACGACTATATGTATATGTGCTCGGAAGCGGGTCAGGAGAAGATCGGTGAAGCCATCAAGGAACACGGTCTTACAGGTCTTGTTATCTGCTCCTGCTCTCCCCGTATGCACGAGAAGACTTTCAGGGCGTGTGCGGAGAAGGCCGGCCTTAATCCCTACATGGTCGAGATCGCCAATATCCGTGAGCAGTGCTCCTGGATCCACAAGGACAGGGAAGAGGCAACGGAGAAGGCTGTGATCCTTGCAAGGGCGGCGATCGCCAAGGTCAATCTCAATGCTCCCCTGCAGGAAGGCGAGAGCCCCGTTACCAAGAGAGCCCTCGTTATCGGCGGCGGTATCGCAGGTATCCAGACTGCTCTTGATATCGCAGATGCCGGCTATCAGGTAGATATCGTCGAGAGGGAACCTTCCATCGGAGGAAGGATGAGCCAGTTCGATAAGACATTCCCTACCCTCGACTGTGCATCATGTATCCTCACTCCTAAGATGGTCGAGGTAAACCAGCATCCCAACATCACCCTTTATACCTACAGTGAGGTCGAGGGCGTATCCGGATATGTAGGAAACTTCGACGTACAGATAAGGAAGAAGGCAAGATCCGTTGATATGGCGGCTTGTACCGGATGCGGCGAGTGCCAGGCCAAGTGCCCTCTCGGAAAGTCGGGAAAGATCCCGAGCGAGTTCGACAGGGGGCTTCGGGGAAGATCCGCCATCTATATGCCTTTTGCCCAGGCGGTTCCCGCAGTACCCGTTATCGACCGTGAGAACTGTACTTACTTCAAGACAGGAAAGTGCGGTATCTGTGCAAAGATCTGTCCCTCCAAGGCCGTTAACTACGAGCAGGAGGATGAGATCGTAACAGTCAAGTACGGTGCCATCGTAGTAGCTACCGGCTTTGACATCATTAATCTCGATAAGTACGGCGAGTATGCATATAATGAGTCTCCCGATGTTATCACATCCATTGAGCTCGAGCGTCTCATGAATGCTTCCGGCCCTACAGGCGGACACCTCGAGAGGATGAGTGACCATAAGCAGCCTAAGGATATCGTATTTATCCAGTGCGTAGGCAGCAGATGCGACGACGAGCGCGGAAAGCCCTACTGCTCCAAGGTATGCTGCATGTATACCGCTAAGCACGCCATGCTCATCAAGGATCACTGGCCTGATACGAATATCACTGTCTTCTATATCGACGTAAGAACTCCCGGTAAGAACTTCGACGAGTTCTACAGAAGAGCAGTTGAGCAGTATCACGTAAACTACGTTAAGGGTCAGGTCGGAAAGGTCATTCCCCAGCCCGACGGATCGCTCATGGTACAGGCAGTCGACATGCTCGACAATAAGCAGATCATGAAGAAGACCGATATGGTCGTCCTCGCTGCCGCCATCGAGCCTAACAAGGGCGTACGCAAGATCGCCACAATGCTTACGGCAAGTATCGATAACAATGACTTCCTCACAGAAGCACATGCCAAGCTCCGTCCCGTTGAGTCGCCTACGGCAGGTATCTTCCTGTCAGGTATGGCTCAGGGTCCTAAGGATATCCCTGAGACGGTATCGCAGGCAGGCGCTGCTGCAGTCAAGGTAGTCGGACTCCTTGCCAAGGATAAGCTCAAGACCAATCCTTGTACTGCCAAGTGCGATCCGATGTTCTGTAACGGATGTTCCACATGTGCGAATGTCTGCCCTTACGGAGCTATCACATATGAGGATCAGCTGGTCAGAGGTCCCGGAGTCAATGAGACAAGAAGAGTCGCTGTCGTCAACAACGCGCTCTGTCAGGGATGCGGTGCCTGCACCACGTCCTGTCCTTCCGGCGCCATGGATCTTCAGGGCTTCTCCAACAGACAGATTACAACGGAGGTGGATTCTATATGTCGATGAACGAAGAGAAAACGGAATTTCGTCCGTTGATAGTAGCATTTTGCTGCAACTGGTGTTCCTACGCCGGTGCAGACCTGGCAGGATCTTCAAGACTGTCATATCCGGCAGACGTTAAGATAATCAGAGTCCCCTGCTCGGGAAGAGTCAATCCGATGTTTATCCTGAGGGCTTTCGAGAGAGGCGCTGACGGCGTCATCATCTGTGGATGCCATCCCGGAGACTGCCACTACAGCACGGGTAACTACTACGCAAGAAGAAGGATGACACTTCTCTTCTCCATGCTCGATTATATGGGCGTTGAGAACGGAAGAACGAGAGTCGAGTGGTGTTCTGCCGCAGAGGGCGTCAAGTTCTCCAATACAATGAACGAATTCTGCGAGAAGATAAAGTCACTTGGTAAGAGTGTCAGATTGGGGGATTTAAGATGCAAGGATTAAAAGACAGATTAAAAGAACTCCTGACTGACGGTACCGTGGCAAGGGTAGTCGGATGGAAGAAGGGTGACATGCCCTATAATCCCGAGCCTGCAGTCTTCACCTCAGTCGATGAAATGGACGATTTTGTTTACGACGGTTTCTGCGGAGCAAATCTTTCCAAGATGATGATCGAAGCTACAAAGCTCGAGGGAAAGACGGCTGTATGCCTTAAGCCCTGCGATACCTACAGCTTTAACCAGCTCATCAGGGAGCACAGGGTCAACCGTGACAATGCCTATATCGTAGCCGTAGGCTGCAGAGGCAAGCTCGATATCGAGAAGATCAAAAAGGATGCAAAGGGCATCACGGAGATCTCCGGTACGGAGCTTGACGGTGCCGATGAGATCACAGTCAAGACCATCTACGGAGACAAGACGGTAAACTACAGCGATGTTCTTCTTAACAGATGCCATGTCTGCAAGGGCAAGGATCATATGATCTCCGATGAGGTCTGGGGCGAGTCTAAGGACACCGCAGATCAGGAGAGGTTCGCCGAGATCGAGAAGATCGAGGCTATGAGCCCCGAGGAGAGATTCGAGTTCTTCAAGAAGGAACTGTCCAAGTGCATCAGGTGTAATGCATGCCGTAATGTATGTCCTGCATGCTCTTGCAGGAAGTGCATTTTCGACAACACGAAGTTCGACGCCCAGCAGAAGGCGAATGTGGTCTCTTTCGAAGAGAGGATGTTCCACATCATAAGAGCATTCCATGTTGCCGGCAGATGTACAGACTGCGGCGAGTGCAGCAGGGTTTGCCCCGAGGGTATCCCGCTCCACCTTTTCAACAGGAAGTTCATCAAGGACATCGACAAATTCTACGGCGAGTTCCAGGCAGGTAAGGATCCTGAGGCACAGTGCCCTCTTACGGACTTTACCTTTGAAGACATCGAGCCTGGAGAAAGGGGATAATATATGTATAAGATTGCTATAAAAGATATAAATACATTATTCTCAAAGATCGCCGGAGAGCAGGAGCTCATACTTCCAGTAAAGAAGGCCGGGCAGTATAACTTCGGCGTATACGAAGAGGGAGCAGACACGGAAGGTATCCTCACGAACAAGACTGTAAAGTCTGCTAAGGATGCATTCTTCCCTCAGTTTGAGACTCTCTACAATGTAAAGAAGACCATAACTCCCGCCGATGAACTTGAAAACGGCGAGGAGGCTTCCGGCACAAAGATCAGGACCAAGCTCGAAGTACAGATGGAGGAGCTGAAGGATAAGGACTTTGTAGTCTTCGGCATGAGAGGCTGTGATGTCAAGGCTGTTGACGTGCTCGACAAGGTATTCCTCTCCGACCCCGTAGATAATTACTACAAGGCAAGAAGGGATCACAGCATAATCGTGGCCCTTGCCTGCCATGAGCCCGAGGAGTCCTGCTTCTGCACAGTATTCGGAATAGATCCCTCTGACCCCAAGGCTGATGTTGCAACATGGGTAGTCGGTGAGGACCTTTACTGGAAGCCCATGACCGAGAAGGGCACAAAGCTTACCGAGTCAGTTAAGGATATCCTGTCCGATGCCGACGAGGGTGCGATCGAGGAAGAGAAGGCAAATATAAAGGCCATTATGGACAAGCTTCCCAATACGAAGCTCAGTCTGGAAGGCTGGGGCCAGGGCAAGACGGACGAGAAGTTCAATTCCGAAGTCTGGGGAAAGATCTATAATCCCTGCCTCGGATGCGGAACATGTACATTCGTATGCCCTACATGCCAGTGCTACGACATCAAGGACTATACGACAAAGGACGGCATACAGAGATACAGATGCTGGGATTCATGCATGTATTCCGACTTTACTCTCATGGCCGGCGGTCAGAACAGGACTTCCCAGCTTCAGAGATTCCGTCAGAGATTCATGCATAAGCTCGTATACTTCCCTGACAGATATGACGGCATGTTCTCCTGCGTCGGATGCGGACGCTGTGTGGACAAGTGCCCTCAGTCGCTCAATATCATAAAAGTTATCAAGGCTTTTGAAAAAGCTGAAAAAGGAGGTGCCGTCTGATGTGTGATTGCGGTAACAGCAAGGATATGTTAGTGCCTCAGGTTGGCATAATCACGGGGATCACACAGGAGACTCCCGATGTAAAGACATTCAGGGTTAATGCACCTGACGGTGGAAAGCTTTTCGAGCATATGCCCGGTCAGTGCGCCATGGTATGTGTACCCGGAGTATCCGAGGGAATGTTCTCTATTACATCATCCCCTACGAACAAGGAATACCAGGAATTCTCCATCAAGAAGTGCGGTATCCTCACAGAACAGCTCCACAGCCTGGAAGTAGGTGACATGGTCACCGTAAGAGGTCCCTACGGAAACAACTTCCCCGTTGAGACAGAGTTCAAGGGCAAGAACCTTCTCTTTATCGCAGGCGGTATCGGTCTTGCTCCGTTAAGGTCTGTTATCAACTACTGCCTCGACAACAGGGAGAATTACGGAAGGATCGATATCCTCTACGGATCCAGATCCGCTGATGACCTTGTTAAGCTCCAGGAGATCCAGGACGTATGGATGAAGGCACCCAACGTAAACGTCTATCTCACCATAGACCGTGAGCAGGAGGGATGGGACGGCCATGTAGGATTTGTTCCCACATACCTCAAGGAGATCGGATTCAAGACAGACTGCATCGGCATCGTCTGCGGACCTCCGATCATGATCAAGTTCGTCCTTCAGGGCCTTAAGGAAATGGGCTTCACGGATGAGCAGATCTATACCACGCTCGAGCTGCGCATGAAGTGCGGTATCGGTAAGTGCGGAAGATGCAACATCGGATCCAAGTTTGTCTGCAAGGACGGTCCTGTATTCAGATTCGACCAGATAGACGAACTGCCCAATGAATATTGATGAGGAAAGGAAGAATAAATACTATGGAAGAAATGGTAAACGTTTACTTTTACGGTAAGAAGTACCAGGTACCTGCTGCCCTGACCATCCAGACTGCTATGGAGTATGCAGGTTATACACTCACAAGAGGTGTCGGCTGCCGTCACGGTTTCTGCGGTGCCTGCGCCTGCATCTACAGGATCAAGGGACATAATGAGCTCAAGACAGGTCTTGCCTGCACGACTAAGGTTCAGGAAGGCATGTATATCACACAGATCCCTTATTTCCCTACAGATAAGAGAACATATGATATCAACGATCTTCAGGCAAACCAGAAGGTCATGATGGAACTGTATCCCGAGATCTACTCATGTATCGGATGCAATGCCTGCACAAAGGCATGTCCTCAGAGCCTTAATACGATGCAGTATATCGCTTATGCCCAGAGAGGCGACATAAAGAAGTGCGCCGAGGAGTCATTCGACTGTATTATGTGCGGAACATGTTCCGTAAGATGCCCCGCCGGTATCTCACATCCCATGGTCGGACTTCTTGCAAGAAGACTTAACGGTAAGTACATCGAGCCTGAGGCCAAGCACCTTACCAAGCGTGTTGAGGAGATCAATAACGGCGAATTTGATTCGGCTATGGCTGACATGATGGCCAAGTCGATCGATGAGGTCAAGGATCTTTACAACAACAGAGAGATAGAGAAATAAGGAGGGCCAAAACCAATGTATGCACCATATAATGAAAGCATGATGGAATCTGTCAGGAAGGTTGAGGCTACGAGAGCTGCACGTATGGCTACAGAGCCCAGAAGACTCACGGCTGACGAGAAGGACGACCTCCTTTCGAAGTTCCATCCCGATTACAATAACGATTCCTTTGAAGAGATCAAGGTTGGCCCCAACAAGGGTCAGAGAGCTCCCATCGAGCTTGCCAAGATGCTCCATTCCACCAGCCGTCTCATGACGGATAAGGTCGACATCTCCAAGATCGACTATGATGTGGATGTACTCGTAATTGGCGGCGGCGGAGCAGGTTCCTCCTGTGCTATCGAGGCTCACAATGCAGGCGCTGACGTTATGATCGTCACAAAGCTCCGTATCGGTGATGCAAATACGATGATGGCTGAGGGCGGTATCCAGGCAGCTGATAAGGAGAACGATTCTCCTGTTCAGCACTACCTCGACTGCTTCGGCGGCGGACACTTCGCTGCAAGGCCCGAGCTCGTAAAGAGGCTCGTAATGGAAGCTCCCGATGCGATCAAGTGGCTTAATGAGCTCGGAGTCGAGTTCGATAAGGAAACAGACGGTACGATGGTAACCACACACGGCGGCGGAACATCCAGAAAGAGGATGCATGCAGCCAAGGACTACTCCGGTGCAGAGATCATGAGAACACTCAGGGATGAGGTCATCAACCTCGGTATCCCGGTAATCGAGTTCACATCTGCTGTCGAGCTCATCAAGGACGACAAGGGACAGGTCGCAGGTGCAGTCCTCCTCAACATGGAGACCGGTGACTATTCTGTAGCAAAGGCTAAGACAGTCGTTATCGCTACCGGTGGTGCAGGAAGGATGCACTACAACGGATTCCCTACATCCAACCACTACGGAGCTACGGCTGACGGACTTGTTCTCGGATACAGGGCAGGCGCACCTCTCCTTTATCAGGATTCGATCCAGTACCATCCTACAGGTGCCGTTTACCCTTCCCAGATCCTCGGTGCACTCGTTACGGAGAAGGTAAGATCCGTAGGCGCACAGCTCGTCAATGCAAACGGTGAGGCTTATATCCATCCTCTCGAGACAAGAGATGTCAACGCTTCCGGTGTTATCCGTGAGTGCAGAGAGGGAAGAGGAGTCGATGCTCCGGGCGGAGTCCAGGGCGTATGGCTCGACACACCCATGATCGAGATCCTCGGCGGTGAGGGAACCATCGAAAAGAGGATCCCTGCCATGTTCCGTATGTATATGAACTACGGCATCGACATGCGTAAGGTTCCGATCCTCATCTATCCTACGCTCCACTATCAGAACGGCGGACTCGAGATCAACGGTGACGGATTTACAAATGCTATCCCCAACCTCCTCGTTGCGGGTGAGGCAGCAGGCGGTATTCACGGTACGAACAGACTTATGGGTAACTCCCTCCTCGACGTTATCGTATTCGGTAGGAATGCAGGTAAGAAGGCAGCTGCCAAGTATAAGGAAGTAACGATCGGCAACATGAACCTCGATCACGTCAAGGCATTTGACGACGAGCTCAAGAGTGCAGGTCTCGAGACCGGAGAAGTATCTCCCATGCTCCTTCCCAAGTACGCAAGACACGAGCGCTGATAAGAGTAAAAGCAAGATTACATGTAAAGGACTGCCTTCGGACAGTCCTTTTGCTTTGTAAAAATGTTATTGATTCAATAACGGTTGTGCAACTATAAATAGTTGCAACTCAGAGTGGAGGGTGTTATCGTTTTTTATAAGTGATGAGCATCCGGCAAAGATATTGCTTCACAAACCACATCCGAGAAAAGAACTGTTGTCTATATAAATTGTTATATATTATAGGAAACGGCATCAATTTGACGAAATTGTAAAAAAGTGCTTGCCAATCCCACAGATGCGTAATATAATTGCTCTTGCGCGACTTCGGAGAAGTCCGTTGTAGCGTGTGCGAAGAAACCGGAGATTGCCGCTTTTATGCGAGCTGCGCAGGATAGCGGGTAACTTCGGCGGAGCAGCAGGGCAAAGATCCCTGCGATTCGGCCCAAGGCCGGCAGCGTCAAAAACTTGAACGTCTGCCCAGGAGCCAAAGTGCTGCATGTTGATCAGTGCAGTAACTGGAGATCTGGGTTTTTGAATGGGAAAGAAAGAAACGCACGGCAAGGTTGAAATAAAAAACAGCATTTGGAGGAAAGAAAAATGGCAACACAGAAGCTCAGAATCAAGATCAAGGCTTACGACCATCAGCTGCTTGACGAGAGTGCTGCAAGGATCACAGATGCAGTACAGAGAACAGGCGCAAGCTATGCAGGTCCTATCCCGCTTCCCACGGAGAAGGAGATCGTTACGATCCTTCGTTCCCCTCACAAGTATAAGGATTCCCGTGAGCAGTTCGAGCAGAGGACACACAAGCGTTTGATCGATGTTTACGCACCTACGGCTAAGACCGTTGATGCACTTCAGAAGCTTGACATGCCTGCCGGCGTTTCTATCGAGATCAAGGTCTGATAGAGAAGAAGCAGGTTTAATCGGACGGAAGATCCGCCAAAATCCCCGTTCGAGGTCACGTTCGCGAAAGGCGAACCAATAACCTAAATAGGAGGAAAGAAGAATGACGAAATTCGTAATTGGCAAGAAATCCGGAATGACTCAGCTGTTCGATGAGAACGGTAATGTTATCCCGGCAACCGTTATCGAAGTAGAGCCTATGTATGTGCTCCAGAACAAGACGGTTGAAAAAGACGGCTACAAGGCTGTCAAGGTCGGTTCGGGATCTGTACGTGAGAAGCTCGTGAACAAGCCTGATAAGGGACAGTTCAAGAGGGCTGACGTAGAGGTTAAGCGTTACATCCGTGAGTTCCAGACAGAGGAAGAGTATTCCCTCGGCCAGGAGATCAAGGTATCTGACATGTTCGCTGTCGGAGACAAGGTAGATGTAAGCGGTGTTTCCAAAGGTAAGGGATATGCCGGTAACATCAAGCGTCACGGACAGAAGGGTGGTCCTTCCGGTCACGGATCGATGTATCACAGAAGAGTAGGTTCCATGGGCGCTAACTCCACACCTGCACGTGTTCTCCCCGGAAAGAAGATGCCGGGTCATATGGGAGCAGTTAACTGCACGGTTCAGAACCTGAGCGTCGTTATGGTTGACGGTGACAGAGGAATCCTGGTCCTCAGAGGAGCAGTTCCGGGTCCTAAGGGCGGTCTCGTAACAGTTGAGACTTCCGTTAAGGCTAAGTAATAGGACGGGAGGATATCACAATGGCTAAATTAGACATATACAATCTTAGCGGTGCCGTAACCGGTTCGATTGAGCTGTCGGACGAGATCTTCGGTATCGAGCCTAATAAGTTCGCTATCGCTACAGTAATCCGCAATCAGCTTGCCAACCGTCGTCAGGGCACACACAGCACAAAGACGAGAAGCGAAGTAAGAGGCGGCGGTAAGCGCCCCTGGAGACAGAAGGGAACAGGTCGTGCACGTCACGGTTCCACACGTTCCGCACAGTATGTCGGCGGCGGCATCATCTTTGGACCGAAGCCCAGGGATTACAGCTACACAGTTCCCAAGAAGATCAAGAGACTTGCTATGAAGTCTGCTTTCTCTTCCAAGCTCGCTGATCAGAAGATCATCGTTGTAGAGGATATGAACCTTGATGCAATCAAGACAGCTTCTGTCGTAAATGCTCTTAAGGCTCTCAAGGCTGATAAGGGTGCTCTCATCGTCCTCGAAGAGAAGAATGACAATGCATATCTCTCCGCAAGGAATATCCCTGATGTAAAGACGGAGCTCGTTAACACGATCAACGTTTTCGACATCTTAAAGTATGACAGCCTCGTTGTTACAAAGGCTGCTATCGAGAAGATTCAGGAGGTGTACGTATGATAAGAACACCGCAGGACATCATTAAGGCACCTGTCATCACCGAGAAGTCTGCCGGTGAGATCGCCGATGGCAAGTACACATTCAAGGTTGCCACGGATGCTACAAAGACAGAGGTCAAGAACGCCGTAGAGAAGATCTTCAATGTTAAGGTTTTGAGCGTTAACACGACAAACTACGACGGAAAGCTCAAGAGACAGCGTTATCAGCTCGGAAGAACACCTTCCTACAAGAAGGCTGTTGTTACGATCGATACAGAAGGCAAG
Organism: Clostridiales bacterium; assembly: GCA_017529925.1. GTDB lineage: Bacteria > Bacillota > Clostridia > Saccharofermentanales > Saccharofermentanaceae > Saccharofermentans. The sequence goes on along the minus strand of JAFXMZ010000024.1, from coordinate 103,738 downwards.
GATGTTACATATCTTGAGAAGGGCGGAAAGACAGCCAAGGTTTCCGCTAAGTACAAGACATCCATCGAAGAGTTTGGATTCGGCCAGTAAGGTCAGATAAGGAGGAATAAAGAAAATGGCAGTTAAAACATTTAACCCTACTTCTCCGGCAGTCAGACAGATGACAGTGACTGACTATTCTGTCCTTACGAAGAAGGCACCTGAGAAGAGCCTTCTCGTTACAGGCAAGAACCATGCCGGACGTAACTCTTACGGACGCATCACCGTTCGTCATCAGGGCGGAGCCAACAGGAAGAAGATCCGTGTTATCGACTGGAAGAGGACAAAGGACGGAGTACCCGCAACGGTAACCGCTCTCGAGTACGATCCTAACAGAACAGCTTTTATAGCTCTCATCCAGTATGTTGACGGTTCCAAGTCTTATATCCTTGCTCCCAACGGCCTCAAGGTCGGCGACAAGGTAGTAAGCGGAGCAGATGCGGATATCATCGTAGGAAACGTTCTCCCCATCTCCAGCATTCCCGTAGGTACGGTTATCTGCTGCGTAGAGCTCAAGCCCGGCAAGGGTGCTCAGATGGTAAGGACGGCAGGCGCTTCCGCACAGCTCATGGCTAAGGAAGGCGACTATGCACAGGTAAGGCTTCCTTCCGGCGAGGTCCGTATGGTTTCCGTTAAGTGCCGCGCTATGATCGGTGAGATCGGAAACGCAGAGCATGAGAACGTTAATCTCGGTAAGGCAGGACGTAAGCGCCACATGGGTGTCCGTCCTTCCGTTCGAGGCGTTGTAATGAACCCTAACGATCACCCTCACGGTGGTGGTGAAGGTAAGTCGCCTATCGGTCTTCCCGGCCCTGTTACACCTTGGGGTGTTCCTACTCTCGGTAAGAAGACCAGAAACAAGAAGAAGCAGTCCGGCAAGTATATTGTCAAGGGCAGAAAGGGTTAAGGAGGAGCAAAGATGAGCAGATCTACCAAGAAGGGCTATTTTGTACAAGATGCTCTCATGAAGAAAATTAAGGCTTTGAATGATGCCAACGATAAGAAGGTCGTTCAGACTTGGTCCCGTTCTTCCACGATCTATCCTGAGTTTGTCGGACACACGATCGCTGTATATGACGGACATAAGCATGTCCCGGTATATGTTACCGAGGATATGATCGGCCACAAGCTCGGTGAGTTCGCTCCCACGCGTAAGTTCGGCGGACATGTCGGTGAGAAGTCTGCCGGCAGAGGCTGATTGTAAAGGAGGAACTATTGTGGAAAAGATCATTTTGAGCAAAGAAAACATCGAGAAGAACCGCGATGAGATCCTCGAGGCTTATGCGGCTCCTTCCAAGAGAAGCAATAAGCTTCCCGTTCCCACAAAGAAGCAGAAGAAGATGCTCGGTATGGGAAAGGATCAGGGAATCGCGACAGCTAAGTATGTTCGCATCACTCCCAGAAAGGTCAAGATCGTTGCAGATCTCATCAAGGGTCAGTCCATTGATGATGCTTATGCGATCCTTACCTATACTCCCAAGGCAGCTTCCCCCGTACTTGCAAAGGTACTTAAGTCTGCCGAGGCTAATGCGGTAAACAACAACGGACTCAACAGAGGAGACCTCTACGTAGCAGACGCTTACGCAAATCCGGGTCCCATCCTCAAGCGCTTCATTCCCAGGGCAAGAGGATCCGCAAACAGAATCAACAAGAGAACGAGCCATGTAACAGTAGTTCTCAAGGAAAGAGTATAAGGAGGATATCGCATGGGTCAGAAAGTTAACCCTCACGGTTTGAGAGTAGGCGTTATCAAGGAATGGGATACACGTTGGTATGCCGACAAGAAGACATTCAGCGACTTCCTTGTAGAGGATAAGAACATCCGTGACTTCATCATGAAGCAGGCTGATGTCATCATCAAGAACGCCAGCAAGAACAGCAAGAAGCCTATCGATGAGGCTAGAAAGAACGTCGCAGGCATCGCATCCATCGGGATCGAGCGTAAGGGACAGGAGAAGACGACTGTTTTCCTTAATGTTGCAAGACCCGGTCTCGTGATCGGTTCCAAGGGCGCAGGTATCGAGGCTCTTACAGCTGCACTTTCCAAGAAGTTCGGCAAGGAGTTCAAGGTTGAGGTCAAGGAGATCAAGAACGTTGACTCCAATGCAACACTCGTAGCTGAGAACATCGCTTCACAGCTCGAGAACCGTATCAGCTTCAGAAGAGCTATGAAGAAGGCCATGTCTTCCGCAATGAAGCAGGGCATCAAGGGAATCAAGACAATGTGCTCCGGCCGTCTTGGCGGCGCCGAGATCGCACGTTCCGAGTCTTATCACGAAGGAACGATCCCTCTTCAGACGCTCCGCGCTGACATCGACTACGGTTTTGCCGAGGCAAACACGACATACGGCCGTATCGGTGTAAAGGTATGGATCTATAACGGCGAAGTACTTCCCCAGAAGAAGGCTGTCGCAGCTAAGGAAGGAGGCGAGAACTGATGTTACTTCCTAAGAGAGTAAAACACAGAAAGCAGCACAGAGGCCGCCTTACAGGAAAGGCATCCAGAGGCAACAAGGTCGTATATGGTGATTACGGTATCATCGCAACAGAGCCCTGCTGGATAAAGTCCAATCAGATCGAGGCAGCCCGTATCGCGATCAACAGATACGTTAAGAGAGGCGGTAAGGTCTGGATCAAGATCTTCCCTGACAAGCCTATCACGAAGCACCCCGCCGAGGCTCGAATGGGTTCCGGTAAAGGATCTGTAGAGTACTGGGTAGCAGTAGTTAAGCCCGGAAGAGTACTTTTCGAGATCGCAGGAGTTACTGAAGAGCAGGCAAGAGAGGCTATGAGACTTGCAGGTCACAAGCTTCCCTGTAAGACAAAGTTTGTCATGAAGGAAAAGGAGGAGCAGGAAAATGAAGGCTGATGAGATCCGTAAGAAGTCAACAGACGAACTTCAGAAAGAACTTGTTTCTCTTAAGGAAGAACTTTTCAAGCTCCGTTTCCAGCATGCTACAAACCAGCTTGATAATCCTCAGCAGATCGCATCTGTTAAGAGAGACATCGCAAGAGTAAAGACAATAATCCGTGAGCAAGAGCTCAAGGCAGCAAATTAAGGGGGATAATGCAAAATGGCTGAAAGAAACCTCAGAAAGAGCAGAGTCGGTATTGTTACATCCGATAAGATGGACAAGACCATAACAGTTTCTGTAGTAGAGCACGTTAAGCACCCTCTGTACGGAAAGATCATGAAGAGGACCTATAAACTCAAGGCACACGATGAGAACAACGAGGCCAAAGAGGGCGATAAGGTTCAGGTAATGGAGACACGTCCTATCTCTAAGGATAAGAGATGGAGACTTGTCCAGATAGTCGAGAAGGCTAAGTAATGCAGGCTAAAGGAGGATATATCGGATGATTCAGGTTGAATCCAGACTCAGAGCTGCTGATAACACAGGTGCTAAGGAGCTTGCCTGCATTAAGGTACTCGGCGGTTCCTGGCGTAAGTATGCCAATATCGGTGACGTTATCGTATGCTCCGTTAAGACAGCCGCTCCCGGCGGTATGGTCAAGAAGGGCGAAGTAGTTCGCGCCGTTGTCGTACGCACAAAGAGAGGCGTAAGGCGTGCAGACGGTTCTTACATCAAGTTTGATGAGAACGCTGCAGTAATCATTAAGGAAGATAAGAACCCTCGTGGAACTCGTATCTTTGGACCAATAGCAAGAGAGCTCAGAGACAAGGACTATATGAAGATCCTTTCTCTCGCTCCGGAAGTACTGTAAGGAGGTCCCGAAGAAATGGCTAACAAGATTCACGTTAAAAAGGATGACCAGGTGCTCGTTATCTCCGGAAAGGACAAGGGAAGCACAGGTAAGGTTCTTAAGGCAGAGTCCGAGGCAGGCAGAGTCTATGTCGAGGGCGTAAACATGGTAAAGAAGCACAAGAAGGCAAGATCTCAGAATGATCCTTCGGGAATCATCGAGAGAGAGGGCTCCATCGATGCTTCTAACGTTAAGCTCGTATGCCCCAAGTGCGGCAAGGCAACCCGCGTTGCACATAAGGTAAACGAGGACGGCTCCAAGGACCGCGTATGCAAGAAGTGCGGAGCTGTCATCGACACTGTTAAGAAGGCTGCTAAGGGGGAGTAAGTAGATGTCCAGATTAAAAGAAAAATACACATCTGAAGTTGCACCGGCTATGGCTGAGGCCTTCAAGTACAAGTCTGTAATGCAGATCCCTAAGATCGAGAAGATCGTTCTCAACATGGGTGTCGGCGAGGTTAAGGATAACCCTAAGGCTCTTGATAACGCTATGCGTGACATGGGCATCATCGCAGGACAGAAGCCTGTTGCTACAGTTGCTTCCAAGTCCATCGCCGCATTCAAGCTGAGAGACGGAATGAAGATCGGATGCAAGGTAACGCTCCGTGGAGATAATATGTATTATTTCCTCGACAAGCTCATCAGCATCGCTCTTCCCCGTGTTCGTGACTTCCGCGGAGTAAATCCTAACTCTTTCGACGGTCACGGTAACTATGCCATGGGTATCAAGGAGCAGCTCATGTTCCCTGAGATCGATTACGATAAGATCGATAAGATCCGCGGTATGGATATCATCATCGTAACAACAGCACAGTCCGATGAGGAAGCCAAGACTCTCTTGGAGCTCATGGGAATGCCGTTCCGCAAGTGATTGGGAGGATTAACTAAATGGCAAAGAAGTCAATGATTCTTAAGGCACAGAAGACTCCGAAGTTTTCAACACAGCAGCACAACCGCTGCAAGCTCTGCGGCAGACCTCATTCTTATATCCGTAAGTACGGAATCTGCCGTCTCTGCTTCCGTGACCTGGCTTACAAGGGCCAGATCCCCGGTGTAAAGAAGGCCAGCTGGTAACAGGTTAAGGAGGATAAGATAATGCAGATTACAGATGCAATCGCAGATATGCTTACGAGGATTCGTAATGCAGGTGATGCCGGACACGAGACAGTATCCGTACCGGCTTCCAACCTCAAGAAGGCAATCGCTCAGATCCTTCTCGACGAGGGTTACATAACAAAGTTTGATGTCGAAGAAGACAACAAGCAGGGTACTATCAACATTACTCTTAAGTACTCCGGCAAGAAGCACGTCATCTCCGGTATCAAGAGGATCTCCAAGCCCGGTCTGCGTACATACGCTGACAAAGAGAACCTTCCCTATGTTCTCGGCGGCCTTGGTATCGCCATCATCTCCACTTCTAAGGGCGTTATGACAGACAAGAGCGCCAGGAAGAACGGAGTGGGCGGCGAAGTTCTCGCTTACGTTTGGTAAAGACTTCTCTTAACAAAGAGGAGATTACAACTCTGAAAAGCACCGCTTCGTGCGACATACCGGGGCGGGGCACAATCTAAAGAGCAGGAGGAAAAAGATATGTCAAGAATCGGTAGAAAGCCGATAACGGTTCCCGCAGGCGTTGACGTAAAGATCGACGGCCAGCACATCACCGTAAAGGGTTCCCAAGAGACACTTGAGCTCGATGTACATCCCGACATGACGGTCAAGATGGACGGAAACGTTATCACAGTCGAGAGACCCTCTGATGATAAGAATCACAGAGCTCTCCACGGACTCACACGTTCGCTTATCAACAACATGGTAGTAGGTGTCTCTGAGGGATTCTCAAAGAACCTCGAGATCAACGGTGTTGGTTATAAGGCAACAAAGCAGGGTAAGAAGGTCGTTTTCAATCTCGGATATTCCCATCCTATCGAGGTAGAGGAGCCCGAGGGTATCACGATCGAAGTACCTTCCCAGACACAGGTCATCGTTAAGGGTGCTGACAAGCAGCTCGTTGGCGAGACCGCAGCAAAGATCCGTAAGCTCAGAATTCCTGATGTTTATAAGGGCAAGGGTATCAAGTATGCCGACGAGCACCTTAGAATCAAGGAAGGCAAGACCGGTGCTAAGAAGTAATCGGGGAGGTGTATAGATCATGATTAATAAAGTTGACAAGAACGAAATTCGTAAGAGAAAGCATCTCCGTGTACGTAAAAAGATCGCCGGTACTGCTGAGTGCCCCCGTCTGTGCGTATTCAGGAGCAACAGCCACATCTATGCTCAGGTAATAGATGATACAAAGGGTGTTACGCTTGTTAGTGCATCTTCCCTTGATAAGGACATAAGGTCTTCTGCTTCCAACGGAAGCAACAAAGAGGCTGCGGCACAGGTTGGAAAGCTCGTTGCCGAGCGTGCTCTCGAGAAGGAGATCAAGGAAGTGGTTTTCGATCGTGGCGGATATCTCTATCACGGAAGAATCGCAGCTCTGGCAGAGGCGGCTCGTGAAGCCGGTCTCTCATTCTAATCAGGAGGAGATAACAAATGGCTTTTGATCCTAACAGCGTAGAATTAAAGGAAAAGGTTATCCACATCGGCCGTGTTTCCAAGACAGTTAAGGGCGGACGTAACTTCCGTTTCGCAGCTCTTGTTGTCGTAGGCGACGAGAATGGTCATGTAGGTAAGGGAATCGGAAAGGCTGCTGAGGTACCGGATGCTATCCGCAAGGGTATCGAGGAAGCTAAGAAGAATATCATTGAGGTACCTGTACTTAACGGTACTATCCCTCACGAGACTCTCGGTGAGTTCTCTGCAGCAAAGATCGTTATGAAGCCTGCTGCAGACGGTACCGGAGTAATCGCAGGCGGTCCCGTTCGTGACGTATGCGTTCTCGCAGGAATCACTGATATCAGAACAAAGTCCATCGGATCCAACAACCCCAACAACATGGTTAATGCCACAATGGAAGGTCTGAAGAGCCTTAAGTCTATCGAAGAGGTAGCAAGACTCAGAGGAAAGTCCGTTGAGGAAATCCGATAAGAGATGGAGGTATGGATAAATGAAGCTCAATGAAATTACTTCGAGCGGAAATGCAAAAGCATACCGCAAGGGCCGCGGAGCAGGATCCGGAAACGGAAAGACATCCGGCCGTGGACATAAGGGCCAGAAGGCAAGATCCGGCGGCGGAGTACGTCCCGGTTTTGAAGGAGGCCAGATGCCTCTTTACAGAAGACTCCCTAAGAGAGGCTTCAACAACAAGAGATTTGCACCCGCTTATATCGAGGTCAATGTTTCCGATCTCGAGAAGCTTTCTGACGGTACAGAGGTAACGGCAGAGGTTCTCGCAGAGAACGGCATCATCACATTGCCCAAGAATAATGACGGCGTTAAGATCCTCGGTAACGGCGAGCTCACAAAGAAGCTCAATGTCAAGGCAGTAAAGTTTACTGCTTCTGCCAAGGAGAAGATCGAAAAGGCTGGTGGAACGGCTGAGGAGGTTTGATCATGAAAGGCATGTTTGACACCTTAGTCAAAGCATTCCGTCTTCCGGATCTGAGAAAAAGACTTATCTATACACTCATTATTCTCGGAGTATATATGATCGGCGGTCTCGTTCCGGTTCCCGGAATGGACAGAGAGATCTTCTCCGGACTCGTTCAGCAGTGGGGACAGCTCGGAAGCATGATGAACATCATCGCAGGCGGCGGACTTTATGCGGCAACAGTATTCGCTATGGGTATCACGCCTTACATCAACGCTTCCATCATCATCCAGCTCCTGACGGTCGTTATCCCTTATCTTGAGAACCTCGCGAAAGAGGGTGAATCCGGAAGGAAGAAGATGAGCAAGATCAACAGATATTCTGCTATCGGACTCGCATTCCTTCAGGCAACGCTCTTTACATGGTCCACAAGATCGGCTCTTTCGCCGATCATGCCAAAGTTCCTCGCAGGAGCACTCGTAGTCATCTGCTTCACCGCAGGCACATGCTTTATCGTATGGCTCGGTGAGAGGATCAACGAGAAGGGTATCGGAAACGGAGTATCTCTCATAATCTTTGCAGGTATCGTTACAAGACTTCCTGCAATGACACAGAATCTGTACGAGAAGGCAGCGGATGTTTCGGGAAGGTTCTCGAACCCCGCTATCGGAATCCTCCTCGGAGTCCTGCTCTTCATTGCAGTTGCATGTATCGCGATCGCTATCATCGTTTTCGTTGTATATGTACAGAATGCAGAGAGAAGGATCCCCGTTCAGTATTCCAAGAAGACGGTAGGAAGAAAGCTCTACGGCGGACAGAGCTCATATATCCCGATCAAGGTAAACCAGTCGGGAGTTATGCCTGTAATCTTCGCCATGTCGATCCTTTCCCTTCCTTCGATGATCGTTACATTCTTCTTTGCTAACAAGCACGGAGTAGTCATCGACTGGTTCAGGAACTTTTCGACGAGCCCCTGGTACTACATCTTCTACTTCCTTCTGATCATCGGATTCACATTCTTCTACTCGCTTATCCAGTTCAATCCGATCGAGATAAGCAACAACATTCAGAAGAACGGCGGATTTATCCCCGGTATCAGACCCGGTAAGCCCACAACGGATTTCATCCTGAAGACCGCGAGCAGGCTCAACTGGGCAGACGGACTCTTCCTTTCGCTAATCTGTCTGGTACCTACACTCGCAGCTCTCTTCTCGGGACTCGAGGATGTATGGTTCGCAGGTACGTCGGTACTCATCCTTACGGGTGTTGCCAATGACCTCGTAGTACAGATCGAAGGACAGCTCGTAACAAGGAATTACAGAGGCTTCCTTGATTAATAAAAAATAATGAAGTATAGTGAATAACGGCCCGGGGGACATATCCCCGGACCGTTGTTTGCGATTAAGAAAGAAAAGAGGAATACATAAATGAGACTCATCATACTCGGCGCACCCGGTTCGGGAAAAGGTACTTCGGCTACCGTTTTGAGAGAGAAGTATGATCTTGCACATATCTCTACGGGAGATATCTTCAGGAGCAACATCAAGGAGCAGACACCTCTGGGCATCGAAGCCAAGAGCTATATCGACAAGGGTGCTCTGGTTCCGGACAGTCTTACGGTATCAATGGTGGAGGACCGTCTTTCGCAGAGCGACTGCAGCAAGGGATATATCCTCGACGGATTCCCCAGGACGATCGCTCAGGCCGAGGCACTCGATCAGATGCTCGCAAAGAAGAACGAGAAGATCGATGCAGTACTGTCCATCGTGGTAGATGATGAGGTCATCAAGCAGCGCGTATCTGGAAGAAGAGTCTGCGAGAAGTGCGGCGCGAGTTTCAATGTTACGTTCAAGCCCACAAAGGTCGAAGGTGTATGCGATCTTTGCGGAGGCAATGTCGTTCAGCGTGCCGACGATAATGAAGAGACGGTAAGCGCAAGGCTCAAGACATATTATGAGAACACAAAGCCCCTTATCGATTTTTACGGATCGAGGGATCTGATCGTCGAGGGCGATAACGGTGCTTCTGCGGAAGACTGTATCGCTCAGATCGAAGAAGGTCTCATGGCTAAGAATATCATCTGAGATGCTTTGGCGGAGAAAAGACATGATCGAGATACTGTCAGATGAAGAACTTCAGAAGATGAGGGAAGCGGGCGCACTGGTCGCTAAGATCCTCAGGGCTCTTAAGGACGAGGTCAGACCCGGAGTATCAACCAAACATCTTGACGACGTAGCACAGAGGATCATAAAGGAAGCGGGCGGTTCTGCACCGTGTGTTGGATTCGGCGAGCCTCCTTTCCCTGCGGCGATCTGCACTTCGATCAATGAAGAGGTCGTTCACGGGATCCCTTCGGACAAGGTGATACTGAAGGACGGCGATATCGTGACATGTGATGTCGTAGCCGAACTTCACGGATTTAACGGAGATGCGGCAAGGACTTATTATGTAGGAAATGTATCCGAGGATAAGAAGCTTCTGGTCGAGAGGACTAAGGAGTGTTTCTTCAAAGGACTCGAGCAGGCAAAGATCGGGAACAGGATCGGCGATATAAGCCATGCTGTCCAGGAACATGCCGAGTCTTTCGGATACGGAGTCGTAAGAGTCCTTACCGGACACGGCATCGGAAGACAGATGCACCAGGAGCCTGATGTTCCCAACTACGGCAAAGCCGGAAGGGGCCCGAGGATCGTAAAGGGAATGGCATTCTGCATCGAACCCATGATCAATGCGGGAACGGAGCATGTACTCCTGGAAGATGACGAGTGGACAGTCGTGACAGCCGACGGAAAGCCGGCTGCTCACTATGAGAATACTGTGATAATAACTGATAACGGCCCTGAAATGACAACTTATGAGGAGGAAATCTGATGGCAAAAGAGGATGTTATCGAGGTAGAGGGAATAGTTGAGGATGCGCTCCCCAACGCAATGTTCAAGGTTAAGCTCGAGAACGGGCACCAGGTACTGGCGCACATTTCCGGAAAGCTCCGCCAGAACTACATTAAGATCCTTCCCGGTGATAAGGTAACAATGGAACTTTCGCCTTATGATCTTTCGAGAGGAAGGATCACCTGGAGAGGCAAGAACTGAGCAGGATCTGAAGGCTCCGGAGTTTTTTCGGGACGTTCAAAATAGTTCTTGCATAATAGAAAAAAACTGCTAAAATATATTAGCGTGCGCGTAAAAGCGCCTAATTTTGCGTGAAGAAAACAGCAGGAGGTTCAAAATGAAGGTAAGACCGTCAGTCAAGCCTATGTGCGAGAAGTGCAAAGTCATTCGTCGTCATGGAAAAGTAATGATCATTTGTTCCGATCCCAAGCATAAGCAGAAGCAGGGATAAGAATAAGTGAAGACCGACTGCGGACAGATTTAGCCCTGTCCATGTCGCCGGAGATACAAGCTTCGTCTCCGGAAAAACAAGAACAGAAACAGAAAATGAAATAAGTAGCATATAACACGTAACAGTAGGGGCGGCTGCTCCTCCTGACCCGGGGAGAATCCTTACATCGCGTGTCGTATATATAAATTTCAAAAACACTACACTCAATGGAGGTACACTAAATGGCTCGTATTGCCGGTGTTGATCTGCCGAACGATAAGAGGATCGAGATCGCTCTTACGTACATTTACGGCATTGGTACGACAAGCGCGTCCGCTATCATCAATGATACCGGACTCAACCCTGATACCAGGGTCAAGGATCTCACGGAGGAAGAAGTAGCCAAGATCCGTGACAGAATCGAGAATCACTACACAGTAGAGGGAGATCTCAAGAGAGAGATCGCAGGTAACATCAAGCGTCTTACAGATATCGGATGTTACAGAGGCCGTCGCCACAGACTCGGACTTCCCGTCAGAGGCCAGCGCACAAAGACGAATGCTCGTACCCGTAAGGGCCCGAAGCATACTGTTGCAGGCAAGAAGAAGTAAGGGAGGATCTTAGAATATGGCAAAGGCAGTTAAGAAAACGGCTACAAAGCCGAAGAAGCGTGAGCGTAAGAATATCGTCGCAGGACATGCTCATATTCACGCTACTTTTAACAACACTATCGTTACTATCAGTGACACACAGGGAAATGCCATCTCTTGGGCTTCTGCCGGACAGCAGGGCATGAGGGGTTCCAGAAAGGGTACGGCTTTTGCTGCTCAGGTTGCAGCTGAGGACGCAGCCAGGAAGGCTATCGATCACGGAATGAAGACGGTCGAGGTTTTCGTTAAGGGACCCGGAGCAGGACGTGAGTCCGCAGTCCGTGCACTTGACACAGCAGGGCTTGAGATCACGATGATCAAGGACGTTACACCCGTTCCTCACAACGGTTGCCGTCCTCCTAAGCGTCGTAGAGTATAATCCCCCGCGATTGTTAACACTAAATAGTTTAGAAAAGAGGATAAAGCGATGGCAAGAGATATGACACCTGTCCTTAAGAGATGCAGAGCTCTTGATATTGAGCCCGCCTTTCTTGGAATAGATAAGAAATCAAACAGACACAGAAACGCCCGTCCCAGAAAGATGAGCGAGTACGGCACACAGCTGAAGGAGAAGCAGAAGGCTAAGTTCATCTACGGTGTACTCGAGAAGCCCTTCAGAAACTACTTTGTAAAGGCTGAGAAGCTCAAGTACGGCACGACCGGTGAAAACCTCATGATCCTTCTTGAGACACGTCTTGACAATGTTATCTTCAGACTCGGTTTTGCAAGAACGAGAGATGAGGCTAAGCAGATCGTCAGCCACAGACACGTTGCCGTAAACGGAAAAACAGTAAACATTTCTTCTTACTCCGTTAAGCCCGGGGATGTTGTAGAGATCAGAGAGTCCGCTAAGGGTTCCCAGAGATACAAGGACATCCTTGAGACAACAGAGGGAAGGCTCGTACCTGAATGGCTTTCCGCTGACAGGGAGAAGATGTCGGGAAAGATCAACGCTGTTCCCAGAGCTGATCAGATCGATGTTCCTGTCAATGCAGTTGCGATCGTCGAGTTGTACAACAAATAATTGACTTCATCGGAAACTAAAGGAAACGGAAATAGCCACATTACAGGAGGAAAAAAATGAACGATATATTAGAGCCTACGATCGAATGTGCTGAATTGACAGAAGACGGTTCTTACGGCAGATATGTGGTATCCCCCCTTGAGAGAGGATACGGCACAACGCTCGGAAACTCACTTCGTCGTGTTCTGCTTTCTTCCCTGACGGGAGCTGCAGTAACAGCTATCAAGATCGACAATATCTATCATGAGTTCTCCACTGTTCCCGGAATCATCGAGGACATGACGGAGATAATCCTTAACATTAAGGGTATCAGGGCTAAGCTCCACTCCGATTCTCCCAAGACGGTATGCATCAGCGTACCCGAGGGTAAGGCAGGAGAGCTTACCGCAGGCGATATCGTACATGATGACGAGGTAGAGATCATGAACCCCGATCATGTGATCGCTCATCTCAACGGCGAGTCCAAGGTATTCATGGAACTCACGATCGGTGCAGGCCGCGGATATAACACGGCTGATCAGAATAAGACCGAAGGCCAGTCCATCGGCATCATCCCGATCGATTCCATCTTTACTCCCGTAAGGAAAGCGAACTACAAGATCGAGAACACACGTGTAGGCGAGAGAACAGACTATGACAGCCTGACTCTCGAGGTATGGACAGACGGAACAGTCGCAGTTGACGAAGCTCTTTCTTCTGCTGCAGATATCCTTATCCAGCACCTCAACCTGTTTACCGTTCTTACGGAGACAGAGACAAACATGAGCTTCAAGAGCATCGAGACAAAGACCGAGAAGAATTCCGAACTCGGCAAGCAGATCGAGGATCTTGATTTCTCTGTACGTACATACAATTGCCTCAAGAGAGCTGCTATCAATACCGTAGGCGATCTTATCTCCAAGACTGAAGATGAGATGATCAAGGTCAGGAACCTCGGTAAGAAGTCTCTCGACGAAGTAATTTCCAAGCTCGGCCAGATGGGTCTCCATCTTGCTGACAAACAAGATTGATCATAGGAGGATATAAAGATGCCAGCTAACAGAAAATTAGGTCGTGCTTCCGATCAGCGCACAGCGATCCTTCGAAACATGACAACGGCATTTGTTATCAACGGTAAGGTTGAAACGACAACGGCACGCGCTAAGGAGATCAGCGCTATCGTTGAGAAGCTCATCACTGAGGCTATCAAGGAGAAGGACAACTTCACGACAAAGGAAGTTACTGTTTCTGCTGCAAAGCTCGACGGTAAGGGCAAGAAGGTTCTTGCTTCCAAGACTTCCAAGAATGGCAACAAGTATGATGTCGTAGACCGTGAGGTAAAGACGAAGACAGTCCAGGTTGACAGTGCTTCCCGTCTCGCAGCAAGGAAGAGAATGGCTTACTGGCTTATGAAGAGCCACGATGCCGAGGGAAATGTTGTAAATCCCGTTAATAAGCTCTTCGACGAGATCGCTCCCAGATATGAGGGCAGAACGGGCGGATATACAAGAGTCATCAAGATCGGCGCCAGACGCGGAGACGGCTCTGAGATGGCTATCCTCGAGTTCGTATAACAGCTCGGGACTTGCTTTAAAAGCTGATTTAAAAAAGGGGCAGTCTTCAAAACAGAAGACAGCCCCTTTTCCGTTATAATAAACAAGAGGATCAGAAGAGAATGACCGCGGTAAAGGCAGACAACATCTATTTTTCATACAGATCGTATTCTGAGGAAGACGATCGGCCGGAGTCTGTCTCAAAAGCTCTCGACGGTCTGTCGATCGAGATCGGAAAAGGCGAATATGTTGCCGTGTTGGGACCTAACGGTTCCGGAAAGTCCACACTCGCAAAGCTGATCGACGTTCTCGGGATGCCGGATGAAGGAAAGCTTGCCGTACTCGGATATGATTCAAAGGACCGTGATCATTTCTGGGATATAAGGGAGAACTGCGCATATGTCTTCCAGAACCCGGATAACCAGCTGATAGGTACGATCGTTGAAGAGGACGTGGCTTTCGGTCCGGAGAATCTCGGAGTCCCGCTTCCCGAGCTGCGCGAACGCGTCGACAGGGCCCTTGAATATGTCGGGCTCAAAGATCTTGCCAAGAGGCAGACGGCCACGCTCTCGGGAGGACAGAAGCAGAAACTTGCCGTAGCCGGAGCTCTTGCGATGGAGCCTGAGATACTGATCCTCGATGAGTCCACATCAATGCTCGATCCGCAGAGCCGCGAGGAGCTCCTCGAGATAGTCGGAAAGATCAACCGCGAAAAGAAAACGACAGTCATCAACATAACCCATGACATGAACGAAGCGGCCGGATGCGACAGGGCATTTGTCATAGAGAACGGTAAGGTCACGCTCTCGGGAAGACCGTATGAGATATTCGCTGACAGGAAGGCGGCTTCCGGCTCGGGTCTCATGTGCCCCGTATATGTGGATCTGGCATTTGAGATCGCGGCACTTGCGGGAAAGGAAAGCCTCGATCCTGATACGATAATAAACGAGGAGACATGTTCGGATTTCCTGTCGGATCTTCTTCTGAATATCTCTGCCTCATGTGAAGTCCCCGCTCCCGTATCCGCGGATGATCCGGCCCGGGATGTTATCCTGTCGGTCAGGAATCTGGATCATACATATGAGAATTCCGAGGAGAAAGTACTCGACGATTTCTCACTTGATATCATGCGTGGCGAGATCCTTGCAGTAGTAGGCAGGAGCGGATGCGGGAAGACCACTCTGATCTCACACCTGAACGGCATATTGAAGCCGTCTTCCGGAGATGTCGTGTTCTTTACTCCGGATAAGAGGGAACTTCATGCAGGCAATAAGAAAGATCTGAGGGAACTTCGAAAGCATGTCGGACTTCTCTTCCAGTACCCGGAGTATCAGCTCTTTGAGGAGACGATCTATAAGGATATAGGTTACGGTCTTAAGGTGCTCGATATCGATGAAAAAGACCGTGATAAGCTGATAAGGCAGGCAGCTGATGCTGCAGGATTCCCTCAGGAGATGCTTGACAGGAGTCCTTTCGAGATGTCCGGAGGAAGAAAGAGGAGAGCTGCAATAGCGGGAGTGCTCGTTATGAAGCCGGATGTACTGGTCCTTGACGAACCCGCATCGGGGCTCGACCCCAGGGGAAGGATCGAGATGTTTTCGATGCTCGGTCAGCTCAAGGCGGCGGGAACCACCGTCGTTCTGGTATCCCATAATATGGATGAGGCCCAGCGCTATGCGGACAGGATATGCATTATCAGGGACGGCAAGGCTGCCGTTACCGGAAGACCCGGCGATATATTCGAGAATGAGGGCAAGGCGAGATCTCTGGGTCTTGCGATGCCTTCGCTGTTCGTTTTTTCGGAGATGATCCAGAAAAAGACTGCCGCCGCGCTCCCGGGGATCTTATGGGAAAAGCACGGAAGGACTCCCGCGGATGAAGCTGCGGCCATGGTCAGGAGCATCATCAGATACAGGAGAGAGCACGATGTTTAAGGATATCAGTCTGGGAAAATATTATGAGACTGACTCGGTCATCCATAAGGCTGATCCGAGGATAAAGTTCGTGCTCTATATCGTATATGTAGTCGCGATCTTTACTGTCCGCACGATCCCGGGACTGATCGCCCTGACCGGTGTGACACTCCTTATGTTCATTGCCGCTAAGATACCTCCGTCTGTTATGTGGTCATCGGTAAAGCCGGTAGTCCCCATAGCGGTCTTTATCTTTATCATCAACATACTGAGCATCAGGAGCGGAAAGATCTTATGGGAATGGGGGATGATAAAGGTCACTGACGAAAGCCTGTTCAAGGCATTTCTCATGATGATGAGGCTTCTTTTCCTGATAGTCATTACGAGCATTCTCCTGACATTGACGACAACACCGCTCAAGATATCGGATGCGCTCGAGAAGCTTTTCGGGCCGCTTAAGAAGATAAGGGTGCCCGTACATGAAGTCGCGATGATGATGTCTATCGCACTGAGGTTCATACCGACTCTTACCGAGGAGGCCCAGAAGATAATGAAGGCTCAGGTATCGAGAGGTGCGGACTTTGATACGGGTTCGTTCGTCAGGAGATTAAAGGGATATGTTACGGTGATAATTCCGCTGTTCGTTTCGAGCTTTAAGAGGGCGGACGAACTGGCGACAGCGATGGATGCAAGATGCTACAGAGGCGGTGAGGGCAGGACAAAGCTCAATCCGCTCCGGATAGTCCCCGCGGATATCCTGACAGGATTCCTGCTGCTCGCGGGAGCTGCCGTCATATTTATAATCAGATAAGGATGTCTGTTAGTGATATTCTCGGGATGATGTGATAGAATAATCAACGTCGGTCTTAAGACCGGAGAACAAAGTTATCAAAACGGAAGGCAGGAACCCCTATGGCATACTATGTGGGAATAGATCTCGGAGGCACGAACATCAAGGCCGGCGTCGTTACCGATGACGGAAAGATGATCAACAGGCTCAGCATAAAGACCAAGAATACAAGACCTATGGAAGATATCATCCATGACATGGGCAAGCTCGCGCTCGATGTTATCGAAGATGCCAAGCTCAAGGTATCCGACATAGATGCGATCGGTATCGGTTCCCCGGGAACACCGGATAATGAAGCCGGAGTACTCGTATATTCGAACAACCTCCACTTCAACATGGCACCCATGAGAGCTCTCATCAGAGAGGTCATCGACCTTCCGGTCTATATAGATAATGACGCCAACTGTGCGGCAATGGCTGAGGCAGTAGCCGGTGCAGCTAAGGGAACGAAGGATTCGGTAACTATCACTCTCGGTACCGGAGTCGGTGCGGGTGTTATCGCTAACGGCAGGATCTATTCGGGATTCAACCAGGCAGGATCCGAGTTTGGTCATACGGTACTCGTTTCCGGCGGTGTTCCCTGCTCCTGCGGACGTAAGGGATGCTTCGAGGCATACTGCTCCGCTTCGGCTCTCATCAGGATGACGAAGGAATCTGCCGAGGCAAATCCCGACTCCAAGATGAACGATCTCATAAAGAGAGACGGAAAAGTTTCAGGCAAGACGGCTTTTGAGGCTCAGAGGATGGGCGACGAGGCCGGATCGAAAGTAGTAGAGACATATATCGATTACCTTGCTGACGGACTTGCAAATGCGATCAATGCATTTATGCCTGAGGTCCTCGTCATTGGCGGCGGTGTATGCAATGAGGGTGATCCCCTTATCCTTCCACTGAGAGAGCAGGCTATGAGCCGTCCTTATTTCGGCCCCGGAGTACCGAAGACTGAGATCAGGCTTGCCGAGATGGGTAATGATGCCGGTATCGTAGGAGCTGCCATGATGGGTAAGTCCTGCTTTGATAACGGCGCAGACGGGAAGAAGAGTTCCCTCTGATACAACGGAATGTATAAGCTCGTCCTGGAATCGAGATATGACGGGACCGACTTTGTCGGGTTCCAGATCCAGGACAACGGCAGATCCGTTCAGGGAGTGCTCGAGGAAGCGCTCCGTGAGATATATAAGACAGATATAGATCTAACGGGATGTTCAAGGACTGACTCCGGCGTTCACGCCGCCTGTCACGTAAGTTCTGCGGACGTCCCGTTTTTCATACCCTCCGAAAAGGTGCCGCTCGCCCTTAATGCGGTCCTTCCTCCGGATGTCGCCGTAAAGTCCGCATGGTATGCAAAAGAGGACTTCAATGCCAGGTTCATGAGTCTCGGGAAGAGATATATCTACAGGATCTACTCATCACCCGTAAGGGATCCGCTCATAGCGAGATATTCATTCCATACACCGTATGCACCGGACATTTCCCTGATGAAAGAAGCGGCTTCTTACATGACGGGTACGCTCGACTACGCATCTTTCTGTGCGGCGGGCGGAAGCCAGAATACGACTGTAAGGACCGTAACGGAAGTAAATGTTACAGAAGATGGGAAGATACCGGGTCTTATCCTCATCGAAGTCAAGGGTGAGTCGTTCCTTTATAACATGGTAAGGATAATGGCGGGGACGCTTTTCTATGCCGGCATCGGAAAGATAAGTCCGGAAGAGGTGAAGATGCTTTTCGAGATGCCTGACAGGAAAAAGGCAGGGAAGACGCTTCCTGCATGCGGGCTGACGCTCGAGGAGGTCTACTACGACAAAGAGCGCTGGATGGTGCAATTATAAAGAATTATTTAAGTTGGTCTCACCTTGATTGAACTCCCGAAATGCGGGTGTTATATTTGAAAAAACATGAAAAGGAGGTGCTCGTATGCCTAATATCAGCATGTGGATCGTCTGGCTCATACTGCTCGTCGTTTTCCTCATAATCGAGGCGGCAACACTCGGGCTTGCAACGATCTGGTGTGCAGCGGGATGTCTGGTGGCGATGGTGCTCGATCTGGTCGGGTGTTCGACAACAGTCCAGCTCATAGCGATGATAGCAGTCTCAGTTATCTGTTTCGTCATATGTATGATCTGGATAAAGCCGATGATAGATCAGAGGCGCATGACAGCCAAGGAACCTACTAATGCCGACCGTGTTATCGGTCATGAGGGAATAGTCATCAAGACTATCGACCCCATAGACGGCAAAGGTCAGGTCAAGGTCATTGGTCAGACATGGAGTGCCAAGTCAGGAAAGAGCATTCCCGAAGGCGCATCGATCAAGGTCGTCGGAATGGAAGGCGTTAAGCTTATCGTTGAAGAGAAGAATTCATAAGGAGGAATCAAAATGGAAACTCCCGCAATCATTGCAATCGTTATAGCATCGGTACTCGTTATCCTTGCATTTACATGCATCAAGGTAGTACCTCAGGCAACAACATTCATCATCGAGAGATTCGGTGCATATAAGACAACATGGCACACGGGTATCCACTTCAAGTGGCCCGTTATCGACAGAGTCGCAAAGAGGATCTCCCTCAAGGAGAAGGTAGCAGATTTCGCACCTCAGGCAGTTATCACAAAGGATAACGTTACGATGCAGATCGACACAGTCCTCTTCTATCAGATCATCGATCCCAAGCTCTATGTATACGGAATCGAGAGACCTATCACAGCTATCGAGAATCTTTCGGCAACTACTCTCCGTAACATCATCGGTGACCTCGAGCTCGACCAGACACTGACGAGCCGTGACATCATCAATACGAAGATGAGAGAGATCCTCGACGAGGCAACCGATCCCTGGGGCATCAAGGTCAACAGGGTCGAGCTCAAGAACATCATCCCTCCCCGTGAGATCCAGGTTGCGATGGAGAAGCAGATGAAGGCTGAGCGTGAGAAGAGAGAAGCGATCCTCATCGCTGAAGGTCAGAAGGAATCCGCTATCAGGGTTGCTGAAGGTGAGAAGGAGTCGGCTATCCTCCGTGCAGAAGCTAAGAAGCAGGCTGCCATCAAGGAGGCAGAAGGTCAGGCTCAGGCTATCCTCGCCGTACAGGAAGCAACTGCTAAGGGTCTCCAGATGATCAAGGACGTAGGTGCCGACAAGGGCCTCGTTGCCATCAAGAGCCTCGAGGCTTTGGAGAAGGTAGCAGACGGCAAGGCTACGAAGATCATCATCCCTTCCGAGATCCAGGGTATCGCAGGACTTGCGACATCGGTCAAGGAGATAGTAAAAGACTGATCAAACGTGATATAATTAAGGTTCCGGGAGATATTTCCCGGAGCTTTTTTTATTTTGCTGTAAAGGGGAGTACTTTTATGGACGGTATGTGGAATGACAGAACCAATATGAGCATGCTCACGGACTTTTATGAGCTCACGATGGGCAAAGGCTATCTCGACGGCGGATATGACGAGAAGATCGTTTATTTCGACATGTTCTTCAGGGATGTTCCCGAGGGAGGCGGATATGCCGTTATGGCAGGCCTTGAGCAGGTCATAGATTATCTTAACAATCTCCACTTCACGGAAGAGGACCTTGTATTCCTGAAGAATTACGGATTTGACGACAAGTTCATCGAGTATCTCCGTAATTTTGAGTTCAAGTGTGATGTATGGGCTATCCCCGAGGGTACGGTCGTATTCCCCAGAGAGCCGCTGGTCAAGGTAAGAGGCCCTGTTATCCAGGCACAGCTCCTCGAGACGGCACTCCTGTGCACGATCAACCATCAGAGCCTTATAGCAACGAAGACCGCAAGGATCGTCAGGGCAGCAGAGGGCAGGCCGATAATGGAATTCGGTGCCAGAAGAGCCCAGGGATTCGATGCTTCCGTTCTCGGTGCGAGAGCGGCATATATCGCAGGCGTAGCCGGAACATCATGTACGATCTGCGGACAGCAGTTCAGCATACCTCTTTCGGGCACGATGGCACACAGCTGGGTAATGCTCTTCGACGATGAGTTCGAGGCATTCAAGGCATATGCAATGTCATATCCCGACAAGACACTCCTCCTGGTAGATACATATGACGTACTTAAGAGCGGTATCCCGAATGCCATCAGGTGCGCTAAGGAAGTCCTTGAACCCATGGGCAGGAGGCTCCTCGGAATAAGGATCGACAGCGGCGACCTTACATATATGACCCAGAAGGCCAGAAAGATGCTCGACGATGCAGGACTTACGGACTGCAAGATCACGGTATCCAACGCTCTCGACGAATACATCATCAGGGATCTTATCTCCCAGGGAGCATGCATCGATTCATTCGGTGTAGGCGAGAGGCTCATCACATCGAAAGCGGAGCCTGTATTCGGAGGTGTCTATAAGATCTCCGCAGTCGAGGATGACAACGGCAACGTAATCCCCAAGATGAAGATATCCGAGAATGCCGGCAAGGTCACGACACCCTGCAATAAGGAGATCGTAAGGTTCTATGACAAGTCCACCGGCAAGGCGATGGCTGATGTCATTTTCGTTGAGGGAGAAGAGATCCCTGACGGAGAGCCCTATGAGATCTTCGATCCCGTCGAGACATGGAAGGCCAAGACGCTCGAGAATTATACGACAAAGAAGCTCCTCGTTAAGATCTTCGAGGGAGGAAAGCTCATCTACGAGAAGCCTTCCATGGAGGAGATCAGGAGCAACTGCACGAAGGAACTCGATTCGCTCTGGGAGGCCGTTAAGAGATTCGAGAATCCTCACCGCTACTATGTTGACCTGTCACCCAAGCTCTGGAAGATCAAGGATGACATCCTTCACGACTTCAAGAAATCAAGAAGAGGAGAATAAGAAATGGCAAATCCTATCGTTACTATCAAGATCAAGGACGGCGGAGATATCAAGGCGGAGCTCTATCCCGATATCGCCCCGATCTCAGTAGAGAACTTCGTAAAGCTCGCAGGATCCGGATTCTATAACGGACTTACCTTCCACAGGGTCATTCCCGGATTCATGATCCAGGGCGGATGCCCCAAGGGCAACGGTACCGGCGGTCCCGGATATACGATCAAGGGCGAGTTCTCCGCCAACGGAGTGAAGAATGATCTCAGACACACCAGAGGTGTACTGTCGATGGCAAGGGCAATGGATCCTGATTCGGCAGGTTCGCAGTTCTTTATCATGCATGAGGATGCCCCCCATCTCGACGGTCAGTATGCTGCTTTCGGAAAGGTCATCGAGGGCATCGAGGAGGTCGACAGGATCGCTTCTGTCAGGACAGATTATATGGATATGCCTCTTGAGCCTGTAGTTATCGAGGTTATGACGGTCCGGCTCTAATATTCAGGAGAGATGAAGATGAAGAGATTCAAGACGGTTTTATCGCTTATCCTCGCAGTTATCATGATATCGTCGGTCGCCATGATGACGTCATGTTCGAACATTACCGATCTTTTCGACGGCGGTAAGGATAAGAAGGAGAGAAAAGATAAGGACGATGACGAAGACGAGGATGAGACGGAGGAGACAGAGGAATCCGAGGAGCCTACGGAGACTTCCGAAGAGCCCGTGGAGACCGAGCCTGTTGCGACCCCGACCCCTACGCCTACGCCGGAGCCTACTCCCGAACCTGTTCCTGATATAGCTACGGGCGACTATATGATCGCATTTATGAACGAGGAATTCGAAAAGTCTCCGATGTCATATTACTCGAAGAATATAGTCCTTGCTCCCGAGCAGGAGGATATGTATCCCGCCCTCGCGAAAGCTCTCGAAAAGTTATACACAAAGCAGAGTGAGGCGGATGCCTTTTTCGATGATGTAAGGGATCTGGACGGTTATGATGAGGGTTCCGATTACGTCATGATCAGCGACAGAGTGTTCGTCAGAAGAGCGGACTCCATCCTGAGCTACATAAATGTTCCCGAGATCCATCAGTCCAAGGGAAATACGTACGGAACCGTTGAAGGGACAGGCTTCGTTACGGTTAACATCGATGCCGTAACGGGCGACGAGCTCGGATTTGACGATATCATCACTGACAGGGATCTCTTCTGCCAGGTGATGGAGGGCGAGTACTCTCTCGTGCTCGACTCCGCGATGATCGATGAACTCATCGGCTCTTACAGGCTCGGAGTCCTTCTGGATCCGGAGCATGTTACGGTAGTCTTTATGGGAGATGATATGATCATTCACTATTTCCCTGTGGCTTACGGCGATAAGAACGGGCTCATCGAAAAGAAGTTCAGTGCATCCGAAGGTTCTTATATCTGCCAGCTCGTCGGAGATTTCGATCTCGACCAGGAAACGCTCTTTGTCGATCTGGACGGCGACGGCAACTTTGAGATGACCGGAATAGAGCCGGTCATGGACGAGTATGAGACTATAAATGCATTCAAGATCACCAACGGCAATAAAACCTTTACCACATCCGAAGTCTGGGGATTCTACTACTATACGAGCATTGCGAAGGTCGATGGCAAGTATGTCCTGCTCATAACGCTTTCGGAAGAGGATGATTATGAAGAGACATATTCCTATGCCCTGAGCGCTGATTCCGTCGAGGATACGACTCCTTCAGGAGGAAAGCTCGTCGGAAATCCGATTGTCCTTCCCAACAATTCTGAATCGGAATGGCTCCCGGGAGAGACGGTCGTCACATCGAGCATCCCCGTAAGCCCCGAGATGATCAACGTAAAGAAGAGGATCTGGATCCTCGGAACGCGCAGCGCATCATATTCAGCAGCGTTTGAGGATGACGGATCAGTCGTTGCCGTCACGGATCTTGGACAGGTGCTCTATAACAACGTACCTCTTGAAGCGAAGAAGGATTTCGAGCTCACTTTTGTTGAGGATTATTCCCCGGCACCCATTGCTGCCGGAACAAAGCTCTGGCTCGATTATGCAAACGAAGTGTCCGGTGAACTCCACTTCCATGATGAGGAAGGCACGTTATACATCGCCGGCTATGATCAGGAGGTTTCTCCCCGTACGGTCAACGGATATGACGAGGCGCAGATCTTCGGCGAACTGCCGTATGCAGCCTGATCTCAGTCTCAGGAGTCCTTCAGGACATAATACTGAAGACCGAGATAATCATTTATAGCATCATCAAGATCACCCTGACCGTATCCTGCAGAATTGATGCAGGGTACGGTCTTTCTTATGCCGGAAATGAATTCGAAATAAGGAGGGAGAGGGATACCGGCTGCCGTTAATGTATCGATCCCGAGATAGTTGATGCTCGTCTCCGGAGCGGATCTTAATGATGACAGCCCGTCCGTGTCCCTGTTGCTCCAGATCATGAAAGGTACCTTCCGGGAAAGCCCGCCGAATTCCGTGAAAGAGGAATTAAATCCGAGATTAGGCTGATGGTCGCCGAAGAGGACGACGATGGTCTCCCTGTCCCTTGAAGACAATTCCCCGAGGAACTCCTCAAGTGCGATATCGCTCTGATTCATCAGCGAAAGGAATGTGTTGATCTCTCCGGCATTCTCTGTTCCCGGGTCAACATATTCCGTATAAAGAGGTGATGACGGATCCATGTCATAACCGCCGTGATTCTGCATCGTGACGAGGAATATGAACCTCGGGGCAGAATTATCCTCTGAAAGGATGTCCTCAACGATGGAATATGCTTTTCGGTCAGATATATAACTCCTGATAAGATCATCCTGATCGTAGTCTATGTCGTCTATAAAGATGCTGTTTTTAAACCCCAGGAGAGGATAGACCTTATCTCGCTTCCAGTTCGAAGCCATGAAGGGGTGGATGCCGTATGTTTCATATCCGTTGTTCCGGAGATAGGAAGCGACGGAAAAAGTGTCGCTGTTTATCGAATAGGAGAACGGGATCAGGCCGTCAGGGAGAGCATATGTCGTGATGCCCGTCAGGAATTCATACTCTGAGTTAGGAGTCCTCCCGCCGAAAACGGACGAATACGCAAAACCGGTGACGGCGTTGTCTGCCGATGAAAGCGAATGGAAATACGGGATCGGATCTTCTGAAAGTGAGGAGGAAATGCCCTCATAGACTGAAAGATCCGAGAAGGACTCGTTCATTATCACGACTATATCAGGTGAATCCTTCGGATCGAAGGAATACTTATATGAGTCCGAGACGAGCTGTTCATACTGCCTGCTGTCGTAGCCTTCGGGCTTTTGGATGTTGAAGCCTGTCATGCTCATCAGAAAGTTCAATGTGAAGCCGTTTCCCTGCGAAGGCTGGTCATAATAGGAGTACGGATAACGGAATGACCTGTAGTTCGAGAATGATATGAGGAACATGGCGAAAAGGGATATGAATGCACCGGCCCTCGTGAGGATGCTCTTTGCGTCTGCCTTGACGTGAGGTGCGCTGTCCCCGACCTAAAATGTGAAGATCAGGAAAAGGATATAAGGGCAGATCATGCCTCCGAGAGGGATGAGGACCGGGAAATGATAGCCTTCGGCCACAGTGAATGCGGTGGAGGCACCGTAAAGGTCCGGGAATATCAGTTCGCTCCCACGGAATGTATAGACATAATAGTCGGCAAGAGCCGGGATAAAGAATAAGAGCGGAGTAACGGCTGAAGAGATGCGCCGCGGCAGGCGGCAGGCACGCAGGAATGCGTAGACAGATACAATGAGGAGCATCTCGGTCGGGAACCTCGGGTCGATCAGATAGCCGCCGGCTCTCCTGTTCATATACGAGAACAGAGAAGAGTAGTCTTTGAATATCTCGTGCCCGGCCATGTTTATGAACTGGGAGAAATAGAGAACGAATATGGAAAGGAATAATCCTGTGATGAGATCGGGCAGATATCTGTTTTCCTCTCTGACAGTCCATGAAGGGATGGAAAGAAACAGAAGCAGAATGATCCAGATGATCGAAAGAGGGAGAAGACCGGACATAACATATCCTGCGACAGACGCAGTGACTGTTGCTGCTACTGCCTTGATGATACCTTTGCGCGTTCTGTCTATCTGTATATCCATGAACTGATTCTATCATATTAGCGCCGCAGCGTTTATCACAGGCAGGAAGTCTACATGCGTTATTATCCCCGAAAACCGGCCGGCAGACAGGATGTATTGGAGGAAAATAAGAAGTAAATAAAAATTTATTTCACAATCTCTTCACGAATTAGACACAATTGTGTATAATACTCTCATAAAGGAGGTTGGGGGAATGAAAAGGTTTAGAAAGAATAAAACAGGTTTTACTTTGATAGAGATGGTTCTTGTTATCGCAATCATTGTTATCCTCGCTGCAGTCCTCGTTATGGCTATCGGCGGATATATTGCGAGAGCCAGGAATGCTGCTTCCTCTCTGAATGATCACAATGAGAGCGTGAAGGCGGCTGCAACTGCTATCTATGATGATGCACATATCTGATAAGGATAAGCATTGTATCTTCTGATCCCCGGAGAATCCGTTCTCTCCGGGGATCTTTTTGTTTGCCGCCTTTTGTAGACAGAGGTCTGAAAAGACGGTAATTTTCGCGGTTGACATTATCAAATACAGTGGTTAGAATAAAACCTATAAAATGAATAGGCATTGAATGCCTGCTCAGACAGGAGGGAAAAATAATGGCTTTATATGAGAAGATCACGGATATTATCGGAGGCACTCCGCTTCTTAAGCTCAACAACTACTCAAAGGCACACGGACTCGGCGCAGATGTTTATGCCAAGCTCGAGTATTTTAACCCCGCGGGTTCAGTCAAGGACAGGATCGCGCTCGCGATGATCGAGGATGCAGAGGCAAGAGGTGTATTGAAGCCCGGCGCGACCATCATCGAGCCGACATCAGGAAATACAGGTATCGGCCTTGCCGCTGTTGCTGCTGCAAAGGGATACAAGGCTATCCTCACTATGCCCGAGACGATGAGCGTCGAGAGAAGGAACCTCCTCAAGGCATACGGCGCCGAGATCGTACTTACAGAGGGAGCAAAGGGAATGAAGGGCGCGATCGCCAAGGCTGAAGAGCTTGCAGCGCAGACTCCCGGAAGCTTTATCCCCGGACAGTTCACGAATCCCGCAAATCCTGCGGCTCACAGGGCTTCTACAGGTCCTGAGATCTGGAACGATCTGGATGGTGATGTTGATTTCTTTGTTGCAGGAGTAGGGACGGGAGGAACACTCACGGGTGTAGGAGAATATCTCAAGAGCAGAAAGGCTGACGTAAAGGTAGTCGCAGTCGAGCCCTCGACCTCACCGGTATTGTCGGAGGGAGTATCCGGACCGCATAAGATACAGGGAATCGGAGCAGGATTTGTTCCCGATACCTTGAATACGGGTATCTACGACGAGATCATAAAGGTCAGCAACGAAGATGCTTTCGCTACGGGAAAAGATGTTGCGCGTAAGGAGGGATTCCTCGTGGGCATATCATCCGGAGCAGCATTGTGGGCTGCATCCCAGATAGCATTAAGACCGGAGAATAAGGGAAAGAAGATAGTAGTACTTCTGCCTGATACCGGAGACCGTTATCTCTCGACTCCTCTTTTTGCAGACTGATCCGTAATATCCTGAATAGAAACAGAATCAAGGTATTCATTTATGACTCTGCCCAGCCCTTGCCAAACAGGAAGGGTTGGGCAGTCTGTCATTCTGTCACAAAGAACATGACTGTCGTCGATAATGCAGGAGACAGGTGCAAGTCCGCCCTCCGTAAGACGCAATACCTCGCCGACAGATATCTCAGAGGCAGGTCTTCCGAGTGAATAGCCGCCCTGGAAGCCTCTGTTGGCCTGAAGGATCCCGGCTTTGCCAAGGACCGGTACGATCTGCTCAAGATATTTCTTGGATATATTCTGTCTGTCGGCGATCGTCTTAAGTGCGATAAAGCCGTCGTCCTGATGAGTCGCAATATCAACGAGCATTCGAAGCGCGTATCTGCCCTTGGTAGAGATCTTCATATGTGATCCTCCGAAAAAATATGTCGGGAACATAATACTACTAGATCAGTAGGCTTTGCAAGTAAGGTGCTCCGCACGACATACCCGCTTCGCTCGCACCCCTTGCAAGCAAGGTGCTCGCTTTGTGGTATAATCATCTAACAAGGGAGGGAGAGCGTGTGTATGCGCGAGGTAGCGTCGCTTTCAAAAGGTAACAGGGAAAGGAAAGGGTTGAGCGTCAATATAACGCTCAGGTCTTTTCTTGCCGTGTGCGCCGTTTACCTTTCACTTCCGGTCGCAGTCTTCTTCATGGGATGGCTGAAGATCTGGATCGCTGTCCCGGCAACGCTCATATTGTGCCTCATGACTGCCCTATTTGTAAGGGACAGCGTCAGGAGTCCTTCAAAAGAGCTTCTTTCAAAAGAGGAGACATCATTTGAGGTCCCCCTTACATATATCATCATCCTTGCAGCGGCTGCAGTTCTCATCGCTCTGATATCCGATGTAGGAGAGTATGTCTGGGGATCCGCGGATCATGCATACAGGCGGGCCATCTTCAGGGACCTCGTCAATTACGACTGGCCGGTATTCTATGACCTTTCAAAACAGAGCGATCCGGTCATCAATTCCTATCTTCCCGATACTGTCGTAGGTTTTTCATACTATCTGACATTCTGGACAGTACCTGCGGTGATCGGAAAGGTTCTGGGATTTGCTGCAGGAAACTTCTGTCTTCTGTTGTGGGCATCGGCGGGTCTGTTCCTTACCCTGACGGGAATGTCCATGGCACTCCGGAAGAAGACATATGCCGTGATCTTTACGATGATATGTTTCGCCGGGCTCGACTTCATTCCGTATATCTATAATGAGTTTATCGGTACAAAGCAGGAGTGGATGTGGCTCGAAGGCTACACGAGACATATCGTGTACATAAGCAATATCAATAACATACTGAATGTCTTTAACCAGTGTATTCCCTGCTGGCTCATAGCCGTGATGTTCATGCTGACGAAGAATAACAGGGGAGTTGGATTCTTGGGAGCGATGATGTTCCCTTATTCGCCCTGGGCGACGATAGGACTCGTGCCCATAGCCATATGGTCGGTATTTACGAAGAAGAACCGTTCTTCATCTGTGAAGGGCAATATCCTGAACATCCTTGATCCGGTCAATATAGTGACTCCGCTGCTCATACTGTTTATCTTTGCTCCGTATTTCACGGCTAACGGCAATGCGACATCGGTATCCGGAAATACTATAGGTTTTTACGGCGGCATCGGCGCATTCCTTGCAGGTTATCTTCTCGTCATCCTCGTGGAGATACTGCCGTCATTCCTGCTCCTTTTCGGTGCGAGAAAAAAGGACAGCCTGTTCTATACTGTCCTTGCAGCTCTCCTGATAATGCCGTTCTACAAGATCTCATATCAGAATGATTTCACGATGAGAGGCGCGATGCCCGAATTCTTTATCCTCTCCGTAATGCTTGCCGGCGTTATCGCCGAAAAGGTCGAGACTACGGGCAGGGACAAGAACGGCCATGTCATCAGGAAGACTCCCCGCGAATATCTGAAACTTGCCGGAGGGGCGCTCCTCGTTTTCGTTATGTCGCTCATAGCCCTTCAGCAGCTCCTGATCACCGTTATATCGACTTTTGACGGATCGAGGCGCTTTACCGAGGATATATATTCATTCGGCGATATGAGGCATCCCGAATACGGAAACTATTACACGGTCGACGAACAGTTCTTCGTTTACGATCACGAGGAACAGTTCTTCTATAAGTACCTGGCGAGGTAAGGCGGATAAGATGGGGAAGAAAGAGTTCGGGATCGGATACAGGACATTTTTCACGGCATCGCTCATATATGTGGCGCTGCCGGTGCTTCTGTTCTTCATGTTCTTCCTGAAGATCCATATGGCGCTCATCTTTTCGCTGGTCCTGATATCAGTCTGCATCTATTCGGTCATCGACAGCGAAAAGGACGGTAACTGCAAAAAGATCTCAGACGATAAGATATCCTTCACTGTGCCTTTTCTGGTGATAACGGCCGTCTTTGCGGTCATATGGGCGGTGGTCGCGGGTATCGGCGAGTTTACCTGGACGACTCTTGACCATAATGTCAGGGCGGCAGTCCTTAATGATCTTGTAGAGTATGACTGGCCCGTCTTCTATGATCTTTCAAAGCAGAGCGACCCCGTGGTACGTGAGGCGTTCGGAAGCGACACGGTGGCATTCGCCTACTATTTTACATTCTGGCTCGTGCCTGCTGCCGTCGGGAAACTGTTCGGGCTTATGGCTGCCAGGATCGCACTCATTTTGTGGTCGGCGCTCGGTCTGTTCCTCGTGATGACGGGGATATGCTTCATCATGAAGAGAAGATCATACGCAGCTATGGTGACTCTCTTCCTCTTCGCGGGATTCGACATTCTCGTCCTGGCATTCAACGGGATCGTCCTTCATGTCGAGACGACATGGGAAGGATGGAACCATATATTCAACATACACGGCAATTTCTATCAGACCATGAACGTCTTCCACCAGACGATACCGGGATGGGTAGTGACGATGCTCGTGATCGGGGCGAAAAACGGCAGGAGCGCCGGAGCTCTCGGAGCTCTTCTGTTCCCGTATTCCCCGTGGGCGACGATAGGTCTCGTTCCGGTCGCGGTATGGAAAGCCGTAAGGGACGGGATCATAAAGGGCGACAGGAGAAGGAGCCTTTTGAACATCTTTTCGATCGGAAACCTGATACTGCCCGTCTTCATATTTGCATGCTATGCGCTTTTCTTTACGGCCAATTCAAATGCGACAGGCATCAGGGGCTTTATCTGGGAATTCTATAAGGATCCGGGCGAGCTCATACTCTACTACTTCCTGTACGTCATCTTTGAGTTCGGCCTTTGGATAGTATTCCTTTTCCGCGACAGGAAGCATGACGGACTGATGTGGGTATCGGCCGCAACTCTCGCGGTATTCCCGGTATACATGATGAGCGAGGCAAATGACCTTCTCATGAGGGGAACTCTCGCGCCGATGTTCGCAATTACGGTAATGACCGCAGTAAAGATCGGAAGAGAGTGCGAAAGGATCGCAAAGAACAACAACAATATCGACGGAAGATCGATGATATCCTTCGGCGCGCTACTTCTGTCGGGAGTCACCGCCTTCCTGTTCCTGCTGACCGTCGCAGGTGCGACAAAGGAGATCATCACGGGGGAGGACACCTCGGTACAGCCCAGGGACCAGATCGTATCATTCGGCGACCTGAGGTCTCATGAGGATTATTTTATCAACGTAACACCCAGGCAGTTCTATGTCCGCGACTATGAGGACACTGCCTTCTACAGATATCTGGGAAAGACTTAAATGAAAGATCAGGCGTCCGTCTCTTCTTCTGCTGCGATATAGACGGGTCTCTGCTTGACTTCGATAAATGTCCTGCCGATATATTCGCCGAGCATTCCGAGCGCCATGAGGATGAGTCCTCCGATGAAGAGGATAAAGCACAACAGCGAAGGATAACCGGGAACGTCGTTATAGATCCTGAGTATTATCGCCCTGATGAAATAGTAGATGAGGTAGACAAATCCTGCAGTTGCAAAGAAGAATCCCGCATATGTGGCAAACCTCAGGGGGGCGACGGTAAATGAGACTATGCCGTCTACGGCATACTTGAACAGTTTCCAGAAGCTCCACTTGGTCTCGCCCGCGACCCTCTCGACATTCTTATGCTCGATCCACTTGGTGCGGAATCCGACCCACGCAAAGATACCCTTGGAGAAACGCTGTCTCTCGGAAACACTTAAGATGGCATCGACGACCTTGCGCTTCATGAGCCTGAAATCCCTTGCTCCGTCCGCTATCTCGACCTCGATCATCCTGTTGATTATCTTATAGAACTTCCTCGCGAAAAAGCTCCTAATCCTCGGCTCCCCCTCGCGAGAAACGCGCCTGGCGGCGACTATATCGGCTTCATCATTCTCGATCGACCTTATCATGTCCGGAATGAGCGACGGGGGATCCTGCATATCGGCATCGAGGATGGCTACAAGATCGCCCTTTGACTTCTGAAGGCCCGCATACATGGCGGCTTCCTTTCCGAAGTTCCTCGAAAAGGATATGAACTTCACGCGATCGTCTTTCCCGCGCAGTCCCTTTATGACCTCGAGCGTTCTGTCGCGGCTTCCGTCGTCGATCATTATGAACTCGAAATCGTATGAGGACTCGTCCGAGGCGACCTTGCATACAGCATCGTAAAGGAAGGGCAGTGCCTCTTCTTCGTTATAGCATGGAACTATGAGACTTATCAGCATGAAGGATCTCCTTTGGACAGTTTAAGATAATCGACATTTGTATTATAATCTAAAAACAGGACGGAGAATATTACCAATGCATGAAGTTAATTCGCTCGATCTGAAAAAGAATCGTAAACAACTTAAATATCCGCTCATCTCGGGCGGGATCACACTCCTTTGTTTTATCATTATGCTCATATTGAGCGACGTGTATCCTTTCGGATCGCAGACAGTAGTCGTAAGTGACCTCGAAGCCCAGTACGCGCCGTTCCTCTTTATGAATAATTATCACCTCGGGAACATCGACTGGAGCCACTTCCCGGGATGCCTTACATATACTTTCCTTCTGGGCGCAGGCAAGAACATAATGAGCACCTTCGGCTACTATCTGTCGAGCCCGCTCAATATCCTTATAGTCTTCTTCAAGCCCCATATGGTAAATGAGTTCATCTGCCTTCTCATGGCGCTGAAGATCACGCTCGCATCCGTATTCATGTGCCGTTTCCTCATGGAGAGATCGAAGACGGGATCGATGTGGCCCGTGCTCTTCGGCGTGGTCTATTCATTCTCTTCATATGCTATGGCATTTCTCTTCAATATCATGTGGCTCGACGGTTATGCACTGCTGCCGCTGCTGCTCCTGTTTACCGAGAAGTTCGTTAAGGAGGGGAAGAAGGGCGGACTCATCGTCACGCTGATACTCCTTTTCGCGTCGAATTACTATATCGCATATATGGCGGGCATCTTTACGTTCATCTACCTGCTCGAAAGGATGTCGATGACGGAAGGCCTCGGAGTCCTTAACAGGAAGGGCGCCCGTAAGATCGGAAAGTTCATCCTTATCGCCGTCCTGTGCGCGCTCACGGTCTGTGTGATCCTGATACCTACGGGACTCGATACGATAAGGAACGGGGATCCGGTCGCCGCCGAGAAGACGTCGCGTCTTATGTATTCGTCCGTCCTCGGTCTTGCCGACAGGATGTTCCTTGGTACGACAGGCGATTTTGCCGAGATCATGATCGCGAATCCGCCTTTCATATTCCTTTCGCTTCTGGTGACGCTGTCGCTCATCATCTATTTCGTAAGCCCCGTCTTCAGGGGAAGGGAGAGAAAGATCCGAGCATTCCTTACTGCGGGCGTATTCCTGTCGGTATCGGTCATCGCGATAGATACCGTATGGCATGTCTTCGATATGCCGAACTGGTTCTGGCACAGGCAGTCCTTCGTATTCATGCCTTTCTTCCTCATCATCGCGTGCGAGGTCATGGAGAAGATGTCCGATATCGAAAAGAAGGATATACTCCGCTCCTCGGCTCTTCTGCTGATCGTCCTGTTCATAGACGAGAGCTTCGGGAAGATGAACAAATACGACAATCTCTTCGTGTTCAATCTGGCATTTATCCTCGCCATTACGGGTGTGCTGTTCCTGATGAAGAAGGAGAAATGGCACGATCAGCTCCGCGACATGCCCAGGATACTTCCGGCTCTGCTGGCTGTCCTGGTCGTCTTTGAGACGGCCTTTATGGGCAATATCCTTTCGA
Organism: Clostridiales bacterium; assembly: GCA_017529925.1. Lineage (GTDB taxonomy): Bacteria > Bacillota > Clostridia > Saccharofermentanales > Saccharofermentanaceae > Saccharofermentans. Next base: position 70,484 of record JAFXMZ010000024.1, on the reverse strand, counting down.
GCGGGATAGCGACCTTATCCGTACACTACGGTGATGCCGCGGTCTATACCGATTCCATCAGGGCGGCTCTCGACTGTCAGGAGGGATATGAACTGGCAGGCAAGGGCTTCAGGTATGAGAGCGAACAGATCGATCTCGGAACGAGGTCTGTTGCGGGAGGGAATGCATCGATGTATGCCGGTTCCCGCGGTATAACGCTCTTCAATTCCAACTCGAACAAGAAATTCCACCGTTTCCTGAAACAGCTCGGATATGCGGTCAATTACAATTATTTCGCGGCAGGCTACTCTTTCGCAGCTGCCGACACGGATGCTTTCTTCTCGATCGGGGCTCTGACAACGAGACATGATTATGAGGATGCGAAGTTCATAGCGACAGACGACTATAATGCGGGACTGAAGTTCTATCTGAACGACAATGTGCTCGATGCCGCATTCCCGGTAGACAGGGGAGCTTTCGATTTTGATATGTATTCGCTCGAGAAGTCCACGGGCGGCAAGAACTATCTTTCGTTCCGCAATGAATGGTTCCGCTCGATGTTCCCGCGTGAGTTCACGGAGGATATCTATATAATCGACGGGAAGACACCGGAGCCGGAGATCTTCAACGGCGACCTTTTCGACGGGAGCATCTATGAGACTACGGACACCGTAGCCGAATTCCCCCGTGAGGAGATCTCGAAATATGATGAAGACAAGAAGGCAAACAGCAATCCTGACAGGAACGGACTCGAGAACGAGAAGGCGTTCAAGGACAAGACCGTCATTGGAAGATATGATCCCGAGAAGCCTGTCTATGTGAAGTTCAGGTATAACGTCGTGAGCGAGGGAGAGCTCTATATGAATATCTCCGCTCCGAGGATCCTTTCGGAGTCGACTGTCTACCTTAACGGGAAGAGGCTGACATCGTGGGGTGCCGATACATACTATTCACAGGTAATAAGGCTCGGATCGTTCCATATGGGCGATACGGTCGAGATCGTATTCAAGTCCGACTCCGATACTTTCGTCTATGACTCCCTGAACTTCGCATATCTTGATAAATACTCCTTCGACATGATGATGGACCGTCTCGATACATCGTCCGTCAGCGTGGAGGAGATAACTGACGGATATGTAAAGATCAGGAGCGACCTGGACGGAAGGGACATGATCCTTACTTCGATCCCCTATGAGGACGGCTGGACGCTCACGATAGACGGGAAGAAGGCTGATATCAAGGTATATCAGGATGCCCTGATCGGAATAGATCCCGGTACGGGAGTACACGAGATCGAACTCACATTCTGTGCCCCCGGACTGTATGCGGGTGCAATATGCTCTATTCTCGGCGCCGTCGGACTTATTCTTTTCTGCATATTCGACAAAAAGGATAATAAGGGTAAAACAACATCACAAACGAAGTGATGTTTATGATATATTTAGCACTGAAATAAAAACGGAGGTTACCCGTATGAGCTACAAGGACACATATGAGATCTGGAGCAAGGATACTTACTTCAATGAGGATACGAGGAATGAACTTCTCGGCATCGCTTCTGACGAGAAGGAGATAGAGGACAGGTTCTATAAGGACCTCGAGTTCGGTACGGGAGGCTTGAGGGGCGTCCTCGGTGCAGGAACGAACAGGATGAATGTCTATACGGTCGCCAAGGCTTCCGCAGGACTTGCAAAATATATCGTCGGCAACGGCGAGGAGGCTATGAAGAGAGGAGTTGCGATCTCTTTCGATTCGAGGCATTTCTCTCCCGAGTTTGCGAAGGTCGCAGCTACGACATTTGCCGCTTACGGAGTAAAGGCTTATCTTTCCGATGAGCTGCGCCCCGTTCCGATGCTCAGCTATTCGGTAAGGTATTTCGGAGCATTCGCCGGAGTAATGGTAACAGCTTCCCACAATCCCCCGAAGTATAACGGATATAAGGTCTACGGCGAGGACGGAGGACAGGTTACGAATGAGGCTGCTTCCGCCATCCTCGAGAATATGCAGGAATTCTCCGATGTCAGGAACATAAAGACGATGGACTTTGACGAGGCTCTCTCTGCAGGACTCATCGTAAGGTTCGGCCCCGAAGTCGATATCGCTTATACGAAGATGCTCACAGAGCTCGTTATCGATAAGGATGCCATCGAGAGACAGAAGGATATGTCTATCGTATATACTCCTCTCCACGGTTCCGGCAATAAGCCGGTCAGGAGGATCCTCAAGACGATCGGATTCAATAATGTACATATCGTTCCCGAGCAGGAGATCCCGAACGGAGCTTTCCCTACTGTAAAGACTCCCAATCCCGAGGATCCGGCAGCCCTTACGATGGGTATCGAGCTTGCCAGGAAGACAAATGCCTCCCTCGTATTCGGTACTGATCCCGATTCCGACAGACTCGGTATCGCCGCCAGATGCGAAGAGAACGGCGAGGTTACATATAAGTGCTTTACCGGAAACCAGGTAGGACTTATGCTCCTCGACTATATCCTCGATTCCAAGAAGCAGGCCGGAACGCTCGAGGACAATGCATTTGCATGTACGACGATCGTATCCACGAAGCTCTGTGCCTCTGTCTGCCGCGAGTTCGGTGTCGAGCTCCAGGAGACTCTCACAGGATTCAAGTATATCGGTGAGAGGATCAAGATAGACGACGAGTTCGGAAACAAGAAGTTCCAGTTCGGTTTCGAGGAGAGCTACGGATATCTTTCCGGAACGAGCGTAAGGGATAAGGATGCAGTCGTTGCAGCTATGCTCGTCTGCGGAATGGCAGCCCAGTCCTTCGACAGGGGCGAGACTCTTTTCGACAGGCTCGAGAGGATCTATAAGAAGCACGGTTACGGCTTCGAGCAGGCAGTTTCCTTCACACTCGAGGGCAAGGAGGGTATCGCTAAGATCGGCGAGGCTATGACGTCACTTAGAAGCGAGCTTGAGAGCGTCAGCACAGCTGATGATGCATTAAAGCTCCTCGGCGGCCCCACGGTCAAGGCTGTACGCGACTATCAGAAGTCTGTAAGATATGATTTCTCCGACGGCAGCGTCAAGACTACCGAGCTTACTCTTCCCAAGTCAAACGTGCTCCTTTACGAGCTCGGCGGAGACAAGGGGCTCGACTGGGCATGCGCAAGGCCTTCGGGTACCGAGCCCAAGCTCAAGATCTACTTCGGTGTCTATGATTCCTCAAGGGACGAGGCCGAGGCAAGGCTTGCTAGGATCAAGGAAGAGATGTCTTCCTACGTTCAGGAAAAGCTCAAATAAGATAATAACGTGATCGCATTTAACTTACAGCCTCTCGCAGAGGAAAGACTCACGGGAATAGGATTTTACGCTTCAAACGTAATGAAAGGACTTCGCAGGGAGATAAAGACTCCCTGCGAGTTTCATGTTTTCGATTTTATGTCCCGTAACAAAGGCGCCTCTATGGCTGCATCCCACCTCGAAGACTGCGGCATAACGGAAGGGGACATCACGACCGTCACTTCGATCCCGCTGTCCGTCTATATCAGGATGGGAAAGGCGGGAAGGATCAGGCCATATGAGAAGATAACCTCTTCAAAGGCCGATCTTACTGTCTTCTTCAACTATCTGGCTCCTGCAGGAGTCACCGGGAAGAGGATCATCACGATCTATGACATGGTCTGCGAGCGTTTCCCTGAGACAATGCAGGGGAAGAACAGAAGGCTGCTCCGGAGACACCTTGCCGCGAGTGCTCAAAATGCCGATGCGGTCGTGACTATCTCTGAGTTTTCCAAAAAGGAGATACACGGGATCCTGGGGATCCCCGAAGAGAAGATCTTTGTCGCACACTGCGGAACGGATACATCCTTTTACAGGCCGGCCTCAGATGAGGAGGAAAGGTCCGCCGACAAAAAGACTTCAGATGAGCTCACGGGCGGCGGAAGATATATCCTGTATGTCGGGACACTGGAACCTCGAAAGAACATAAAGACTCTCGTAAAGGCATTCGGCATTCTTGGCTCAAAGGCCGGTATGGAAGATGTCAGGCTCGTCCTCGCGGGAGGTCTCGGATGGCAGAGTGCCTCGACGCTCGAGGCGATCGGGAGTTCTCCTCTTAAGGACAGGATAATAAGGACGGGATATATCTCCCAGGAACAGAAGAGGGCGCTCTTCAGAAATGCATCGCTCTTCTGCTTTCCGAGTCTTTATGAGGGATTCGGGATGCCCGTTACGGAGGCGATGGCATGCGGGACCACGTGTGTTATATCGGACACTTCGTCGCTCCCCGAGGTCGCAGGCGGGAAGGCATTTACGGCTCCCGCACTTGATGATGAGGCATATGCAGGTATCTTCGAAGAGATATTATCCGGAGCGGCAAAGGTGCCTTCACGGGATGAACTTATAGCGCAGGCTTCGTCTTTTACATGGGAAAAGGCCGCGGATGTCTATATGGAAGCGATAGCCTCATGCGGCGTCGATTTAAATAAGTCTTCAAATATGTTACAATAATTCGATATGAAAAACAGGGGGTTGCTATCATGAAAAGAGCACTTATCACAGGTATCACGGGTCAGGACGGTTCTTATCTCGCAGAACTGCTCCTCGAGAAGGGTTATGATGTCTACGGCATATGGAGAAGAAAAGCCTATGTCGATTACGGTAATATCGAGCATCTCAAGGATAAGGTAAAGCTTATCTATGCAGACATGACGGATCCGGTATCCCTTATGTCGGCCATGAAGATCTCTCTTGCAGACGAGGTATTCAATCTCGCTGCACAGTCCTTCGTCGCAACGAGCTGGGATACCCCCCTCGGAACAGCTGATATCGACGGTATCGGCGTTACCAACATGCTCGAGGCCATAAGGATCGTCAATCCCGAGGCAAGATTCTATCAGGCATCCACATCAGAGATGTTCGGTAAGGTCCAGGCGATCCCCCAGAACGAGGAAACACCTTTCTATCCCCGTTCCCCTTACGGCGTAGCAAAGCTCTACGGCCACTGGATCACAAAGAACTACAGAGAGAGCTATGACATGTTCGCATGCTCAGGTATCCTCTTTAACCACGAGTCCGAGAGAAGAGGACTCGAGTTCGTAACAAGGAAGATCACGAATTCCGCAGCGAAGATCTCGCTCGGTCTCCAGGATCATGTTGAACTCGGAAACCTCTCTGCCAAGAGAGACTGGGGTCACTCCAAGGATTATGTAAAGGCTATGTGGCTCATGCTCCAGGCAGACGAGCCTGATGATTATGTAGTAGCTACAAACGAGACAAGGACTGTAAGAGAGTTTGCAGAGAGAGCTTTCGCACACGTCGGAATGGATATCGTCTGGGAAGGCGAAGGAGTAGATGAGAAGGGTATCGATAAGAAGAGCGGCAAGACAGTTGTAACGGTCAACCCCAAGTTCTTCCGTCCCGCAGAGGTCGAGCTCCTTATCGGAGATCCCACAAAGGCTGAGACGAAGCTCGGATGGAAGAGGGAGATCTCTTTCGATGAGCTCGTAGAGAGAATGGTAAAGAACGACATCGCACTCGTAAAGAAAGAGAATAACCTCTGATAACGAAGAGAGGCAACGATGAAAAAAGCTCTTGTTACAGGGATCTGCGGCTTCGCAGGCTCGAGCCTCCGCAGGGAGCTCGAGGATGCGGGATATGATGTCTACGGCGCCGATATAGTCTCCTTTGACGATAAGGTATCGAAGATCGACCTTCTGGATAAGGAGGCATGCTCGGATCTTATCGGCAGGATAAAGCCCGACATCATATTCAATCTCGCAGGTCAGGCATCCCCCATTATCTCGTGGAAGGATATCAATCTCACGATGCATCTTAATGTGGATCTCTCGGTCAATATGGCCGAGGCGGTCATTAAGCATGTTCCCGGATCGAGGATCGTCTTCATAGGATCAGCCAACCAGTATGACCTCAAGACATGTGAGGACGGCCTGGCAGGTGAGGACACCGCGAAAGTGAACAACTCGCCCTATGCCGTTTCCAAGAATACCCAGGAGGATATCCTGAGGCTCATGGAGAAGAAATACGGGCTCGATATGTGCTTTACGAGATCGTTTAATCACGTCGGTCCCGGCCAGAAGCCCGGATTCGTGGTGACTGATTATTCCCTGAGGATAGCAAGGCTCGAGGCGGGCCTTATCGATACTTTTGAATACGGAGACCTCGATTCATGGAGGGATTTCTCCGATGTAAGGGACGTCACGAGAGCTTACAGGCTCATTGGCGAGAGCGGAAAAAAGGGCGAGATCTACAATGTCGGATCCGGCAAAAGCTACTATATAAGAGACCTTATAGGTGCGCTCGTGGAAATGAGTCCCGAGGCTTCGCAGAAGACTTCTCTGCCGGAGAGGCTTCCTGACGATGCGCTCGTTCATTACAGAGCCGATATAGGAAAGCTTCAGGCTGATACGGGATTTGCTCCCCGTTTTGATGTCTTTGAGACGCTCCCTTCCATCCTTGATGCTTACAGGAGACAGGTGAGAGCAGATGCTTAAGGAGATCTACAAGTACAGAGAGATGATATACAGCCTGGTAAGGAAGGACCTCCGCGGAAGATATAAGGGGTCCGTCCTCGGCTTCATGTGGACTTTCGTAAATCCCCTCCTTCAGCTGCTCGTATATAATTTTGTTTTCTCGACGATCCTCAAGGTGCAGATAGACAAATTCTATCTCTACCTGTTCATAGGACTCATACCGTGGATATTCTTCTCCGCGGCCCTGACGGGAGGATCGGTATCGATAATCTCGCAGAAGGATCTTGTTAAGAAGATCTACTTCCCTCGTGAGGTAGTTCCGATATCATATGTCACGAGCTCGTTCGTCAATATGCTCCTGAGCTTTGTGGTCGTTTTCGCCGTGGTCATAATATCCGGCGTAAAGCTGTCGGTATGGGGATTGATGTGCCTTCCTGCCATAATGCTCGTCGAGTATTTCCTGTGCCTGGGAATAGCTCTTATCACATCGTCTGTAACGGTCTATTTCAGAGACCTTGAGCATATACTCGGAATAGTTGCGATGGCATGGATGTATGCGACTCCGATCTGTTATCCGGAGTCATATGTCCCCGAGAAGTACAAGAGCCTTTATCACCTGAATCCCATGACATCGATCGTCGAGGCATACAGGGCGGTGCTCTATGAAGGTACCGTTCCCAAGATGATGACGCTCATCGAATCTGTCGCACTCGGTATCTTTTTCCTGTTCATAGGATCCTTTATATTCAGGAGACTGAACAGGCGTTTCGCGGAGGAGCTCTGATATGGAACAGAAGACTAATGAGTATGCGATAAGGGTCAAGGGAGTCACGAAGAGCTTCAAGATCTACTACGATAAGGGAACGAGCCTCAAGGAGAAGATCCTGTTCCGCAAGCGCAGCCGCTTTTCGGAGAGAACGGTCCTCAATGACATAAGCGTCGACATAAAGAAGGGCGAGTCGATAGGTCTTGTCGGACATAACGGATGCGGTAAGAGTACTCTGCTGAAGCTCATGACCAAGATCTTGTATCCCGAGAAGGGAGAGATCGAAGTTAACGGACGCGTATCGAGCCTTCTCGAGCTTGGTGCCGGATTCCATCCCGATATGAGCGGAAGAGAGAATATCTATACGAATGCATCAATCTTCGGTCTTTCCAAGAAGGAGATCGACAGCAGGCTCGACCGCATAATCGAATTCTCCGAGCTCGAGGAATTCATCGATAATCCCGTAAGGACTTATTCCTCGGGAATGTATATGAGGCTTGCCTTCTCAGTCGCTATCAATGTCGACGCGGATGTTCTCCTGATCGACGAGATACTCGCAGTCGGAGATTCCAACTTCCAGGCTAAGTGTTTCAACAAGCTCCAGGAGATAAAGGCAAAAGGGACGACCATCGTCATCGTATCCCATTCCCTTAACCAGATAGAGAATATCTGCGACAGGTCGATCTGGATCCACGACGGAAAGGTCAGGGAGGACGGTATCCCAGTCGATGTCCATATGGATTATCTCGCATTCATGGCAAGACAGAGAAGGATCAACAAGTACGGATCCGAGGAGGCCATGATCGCTGCCGAGAAGAAGGAAGCGGAAGAAGAGAAGAAGCGTAAGGAAGAAGAGAGACGTCAGGAGGAGCTCAAGAAGCGCTGGGGTTCGAGAGAAGTTGAGATCACGAAGATCTTCTGCGGCGACCCCGACGGCACGGAATGCCGCGTATTCAGAACGGGCGAGCCGATCCTCTTCAGGATAGATTACAAGGTACATACCCCCATCAGGGATGCGGTATTCGGCATAGGCATCTTTCGTAATGACGGACTGAATGTATACGGAACGAATACGAGGATCGAAAGATATAAGAAGTTCAATATCGAAAAGGACGGTCAGTTCTCCATAACGCTCGATCCGTACAGCCTCCTGCCGGGAAGGTTCATTGTGGGATTCTCGATAGAATACGGTGAAGGTATTCCCGTCGACTACTGGAAGACGGCAGTCGAGATAGAGACATATTCGAACATCCCCGACGTCGGCACCGTGAGGATCGACCATACATGGGAATTCTCCGATGACGGTGTGAAGAAGTGAGATCGAGGAAGAGCAGGGTCTTTATCTGTGAATGCAAAAAGGGCAGCGAGCCCTACGTTCAGGAGCTTATCCTGTATTTCTGCGAATATTTCGAGAGGAAACAGCACCTCTATTCGGTATTCCCCGATATCGCCATGGTGATAGAAGGGGACGGGTGCAAAGATATAAAGATCCCCCTCAAGCATAAAGAGGACATTATCAGGTATAATGAATGGAGGAGCCTTCGGAAAAAGGTCTATGCCGAGCTCATCCCCTACTGCCCGGGCGACAGGATAGAGGGTGAGAAGGCCGGCCGCTACGGAGTTCCGGTACTCATGAGCGGGAGAAGGAAGGATGACATCCCGAAGCTCGTTTCCGGAGCAAACGGTCTATATTTTGATGATTACTGCGAATTCGAGTGCTGCCTCGAATATATAAATGAGAACTATAAGCTCTTCAAGAGCGCATGTGTATAACGGGAGGATCGATATGGCTGAGAATAAGATCGATGTCGAGAAGATAATGGAGAGGATCAGACAGGAGATCAAGGACACGGGAGCGGACAAGATCCCGCTGTCGTTTGAGGAGAGAAAGACTGACAGGATCGAGGATACAGCAGTTGATTCGGACGGCTCAAGGCTCGACGAGGCTGTGAAGTATATCTCCTATAACTATGAAGTCCAGCCTTATCAGCAGCTTACGGGAAATCCCGTCAAGGTCTTCATCAAGAAGGCAATAAGGAAGACAGCAAGTTTCTTCTTCCTCCCGGTGGTAGGGCAGCAGAATACACTTAACTTCAACTATTTCCTCGTTTCCGAGGCCGTAAGGGATCAAAAGAAGGAGATAGAGGAACTGAAGAAGACAGTGGATGAACTTACGAAGAAAGCAAAGGAGCAGGGGATAGAACTCTGATGGACGCGAGAGAACTCCTGAAGACAAAGATACCGGATGACGGTGAGGTAACGGGTAAGGTTAAGATCCCTGTCGAGTTCGACAGGATCTACATGCTCGCGGGCCAGAGTGCCGATGAGGCCCTGGAAGGCGTCATCACGAGGCTCGGCAGCGAACATACAGTCACCCCTCAGTACAGGACGATAAGGGAAAAGATAGGCGGAATGCTCTACGGCTTCTATATCAATCATTCGGTAGAGCAGCAGAACAAAATAAACGAGAGCATCTATACCGTGTGTGATGAGTTCAACCGCCTGTCTGAGGAGAAGAAGGCGCTCATGGAGGAGATAAACAGGCTCCAGATGCTGCTCATAAGATCGGAGGCGGACAGATGAGGATATTCCAGATCCTGACGACCGTCGCTTTCGGAGATGCTGTGAGCAATGACTGCCTGGCGATAAAGAAGCTGATCGAGGACAGCGGCTATAAGACATATGTCTATGCCGAGAATCTCGACAAGAGGATAAGTGATCCCAACATAAGATATTTCTACAAGCTCCCGAAGATAAAGAAGGATGATATCATCCTTTACCACCTTTCGACGGGGACCGAGATCAATAAGAAGATAAAGACCCTTCCCGGCAGGAAGTTCGTGATCTATCACAACGTCACTCCTCCGGATTTCTTCGTGAAATACAGCGGCAAGCTCTCCAAGCTCTGTTCCGACGGTGTCAACCAGGTCAAGGATCTGAAGGATACTTTCGAGGGCGGAATGTGCGATTCACAATATAATCTTGATGAGCTCCGAAACTACGGATATACATGCCCTCTCGAGGTAAGGCCGATACTGATACCTTTTGAGGATTACAGGAAGGAGCCCGATCCGGAGGTCGTATCGAAGATGAGAGACGGCGTGAAGAACGTTCTCTTCGTTGGCCGTATCGCTCCGAACAAGTGCCAGCAGGACCTTATCTCGATGCTCTATGCCTACAGGAAGATGTATTCCGACCCCATAAGACTGATCCTGGCGGGAAACCCGAAGGGGATGGAGAAATATACCGCCAAGCTCAAGACATATGCGGAGGCACTGGGTGTCACGGATGTCGTATTTACGGGGCAGATCTCATTCCCCGCTATCCTTGCGTATTATTCGACCGCCGACTGCTTTGTCTGCATGAGCGAGCATGAGGGTTTCTGTGTTCCTCTGGTTGAAGCGATGGAATTCAAGGTTCCGGTACTGGCATATGACTGCTGCGCAGTCCCCGGTACTCTCGGAGGAACGGGTATCCTTATGAAGAGCAAGGATCCGTCGCTGGCGGCTTCATATCTTCATGAGATCCTTAATGATGATGACCTCAGGAAAAAGATCATCGAAGAGCAGGACAGAAGGCTTTCGGATTTCTCATATGAGAACGTATCGGAGCAGTTTATGAGAATCCTTAAGGGCTATATCGGAGGATAAAGATGAAGATATGCTTTGTTGTTCAGAGGTCGGGACTTGAGGTCAACGGCGGTGCGGAAGTTCTGGCGAGGCAGCTGGCCGAGCAGACGGCGCTCCTTACTGACCATACCGTGGAGATCGCAACCACGAAAGCGATAGATTACGTTACATGGAAGAATGAATATGAGAAGGATGAAGAGGAACTGAACGGAGTCCTCATTCACCGCTTCCCGGTCGTCAACGAGAGAGACCAGGATAAGTTCAATAAGTTTACGGCGAAGATGCTCGAAGCAGGAGACAATGTAGAGATCCAGGAGGAGTGGATGCGCCTCCAGGGCCCCGAGACCCCGGCTCTCATCGAGTGGCTGTCTGCGAATAAGGAGAACTATGACTGCTTCATCTTCATGACATATCTTTACTACACGACATACTACGGCCTTAAGGCAGTGGGTGATAAGGCGATATTCATCCCGACGGCTCACGAGGAGTGGCCGATACACCTCAAGATGTTCGAGGAGATGTTCCGACTTCCGAAGTTCTATTACTACAACACGATAGAGGAAAAGATCCTCGTTAACGATCTTTTCCCGTGGACGAAAGACTATCCCGACAATAACGGCACGGGAGGTGCAGGAGTAGAAGTCCCCGCGAACGTGAGTGCAGAAGGTTTCAGGAGCAAGTTCGGTATAGAAGGAGACTTCATGATCTATGTCGGAAGGATCGACGAGAACAAGTGCTGCCCCGAGCTGTTTAAATACTTCAGGGAGTTTAAGGACAGGAATAAGGATTCTGACTTAAAGCTCGTACTCGTAGGCAAGGAGATAATAGATGTCCCGAAGTCTGATGACATAATCTCCCTCGGATTCGTTTCCGAGGAGGATAAATATAATGCAATCGCTGCCTCGAGATTCCTCGTACTGCCTTCGCACTTCGAATCACTGTCAATAGTCGTTCTCGAGTCGATGTTCCTGTCTCATCCGGTACTCGTATCAGGAAAGTGCGATGTTCTGCGCGGTCACTGCAGAAGGAGCAATGCCGGACTCTACTACAGGGATTTCTATGAATTCGAGGGATCTGTCAGGTTCCTTCTGCGCGAAAAGGAGATTTCTCAGCAGATGGGAAGAAACGGCCGCGGTTACGTAGATGAGAATTATTCCTGGAAGAATATAGTCGCAAGGCTCGACAGGATCCTGAAAGATCACTTCAGCGGCGATGGGAAAGACTGATCTTAGGTCACGGTTTACTTCATTTCTCGGAAGAGAATGGAAGTTCATAGCCCTCTGGGGTCTGTTTTCTGCCGTTTATGCATTCATTTGGGCGCGCTTCATGACTTATGACGTCATGTTCTATGACAGCGCCTATCAGTACTATCTTGATCTTCACCCGTTCGGCAGGATGATGGATCTGATAAAGGAAGACTACAGCCCGCCTCTTTATTCGGTCGCACTGAAGGTCTTTTCCTTAATCTTCGGAAACTCGCTCAATACGCTGAGGGCGTTTAATGTCATATCGTTCTCGGGACTGTTCCTGGCATGTCTCTTTCCTCTGCGCAGGCTGATAGGGGCGAGAGGCGCGGTGCTTTCCGCGGCGATGATCCTCGGATCGAACTATGCTTTCTTCTTTGGTCATGTCATAAGGCCGACCACGCTCGCGTATGTCCTTTCGACGGTATTCGTCATATATGCCGCTCTTTATCTGGCGGACCAAAAGAGAAAAGACCTCGTAATGATGAGCATCTTTGCCGTCATTTCGATGTATACGCACTATAATTCGCTGATGATCGCCTTCTGCTCATACGCCGCGGTATTTGTTTTCCTGATCATAAGAAGAGACCTGAAAGGGATAAAGGAGATCCTGGTATCGGGAGCGGCAGTATCAGTTCTCTACATCCCGTGGCTCTTTGTCCTGATAAAGCAGATGAGTATCGTTGCAGGCGGTTACTGGACGATCGGAAAGACACCCGTTACAGTCGTTCTCTACTACATGATATTCGGTATATTCGACAACTATAAGAGCCCCGCGTTCATGGGAGCGGTGATAGCGGCCTGCGGTGTGGTCATCTTCCTGATGCCGTTTCTTGCAGTCGATCCTTCGAAGATAAAGACTTCCACGAGGATAGGGGAGCTCTTCGACAGGAAAAAGACGGAAAGCGCAGGGAAACAGGCACTGAGGACGCTTCCTCTTCTTATCTTCCTCTGCCTGTCGTTCGCGGCTTTCTATATCTACTCCTACATAAATGAGATCCAGGCGGGAAGGTACTTCTTCATCTTCACGGGAATGGTCATGATCATCCTCGCCTCCGTCCTGACGCTGTTCGACAGAAAATGTATCATAACAGCCTTGTTTGCGGCTCTTTTCATCGCTAATTCGGTCGTCAATCTGACGGCGATGGACAAGGTCCGCAATATGTCCGAGACGAATAGGCTGCGCGCCGACCTGACCGCGGAAGAGAAAGAGAGCGATATCACTTTTTACTGCATGTACGAGTGGGAGCTCGGCATTGCAGGCTATATGTTCCCCGACGCATCGATCCTCATCTCCTCGGAGACAAGAACGGTCCTGAACGACCTCGGAGTATTCGATGATGTTGGATTTACACCGGTAAAGGAAGGTGAGAGCCTTTTCGATCACGACGATGTGATATATCTCTATACGCTCGAATCTTTTCACGATAAGGATAATATACCTGACTATCTTCCCCTCGAAAAGGGTACCTACGAGATCACATATGTCGGAAAGTATAAGATCCCGTATATGTGCTCGGATTCCCTGTATGCCGATACGGAGATCTTCAGGCTGACGCCTTTGAAGTGATATCAGATATTCTTCAGGATGTAGTCATAGACAGCTTTCGCGAAGCCGTCCTCCTCGCATGAGGCCGTGACATATGAAGCTGCGGCTATAACATCAGGATCGGAGCCTTTCATCGCGATACCATGCCCTGCCATACGTATCATCGAAAGATCATTCTCGGAGTCGCCCAGCGCGAAAGTCCTGTCATGAGGTATGCCGAGGATATCCGCGAGCTTAAGGAGCGCATTGCCCTTTGACACCCCTTTGCTCATTATGTCGAGGAATCCTTTGGCCGAGGAGACGATCTCTATCCCTTCGGTATCCCTTACGAACTTCTCGGTCTCTTCATCGGCGTCTATGAGCAGGAACTTGTCGAAAACGGGGACGGGAAGAGACGGGTCATAGTTTCTTACGACTGCTTTCTCATCCTCGGGAAGCCCCTTATTGTAATTCTCGATAAAGGCACCTCTTTTGCTGCCGCAAAGAAGATAGACCGCCTCCGGGCTGTAGCCCGTGGCGTCGCAGCCTTTCTTGGTAAAATAATCGAGGAAAGTGCGGGTTATGCCTTCATCTATGGGGTTTATCTCGATCTCCGTTCTTCCGACGGGATCATATATGGAGGCCCCGTTGCTGGTTATTATCGGAGAAGTGATCCCCAGTTCCTTTGTATATATCCCCGTAAGAAACGGAGTCCTTCCGGTGGCGATAGTCAGGATGCCTCCCGCCTTCCGCAGATCATCTATCGCCTCCGTATTACGGGGCGACACTTTCTTCCCCGGGAGGAGGAGTGTATAATCCATATCCGTCACAACAAGAAAACGACCGTCCATGTGGAATATTTTACAATAAATGGGGTATAATCTCATCATTATCATCGAATGATAAAAAGGAGTGGATTCATTATGAAGAGAGCCGCGGTTATCATGGCAGGCGGAGGGGGAACGAGATTCTGGCCCGTATCGAGGATGTCAGAGCCCAAGCAGCTCGTAAAGCTCACGGGTGACGATGTTATGATCAACGAGACGATCAAGCATTATGACGGCGTCATCGGCAGGGAGAATACATTTATCGTTACCAACGAGAAGCAGGCTGAACTGATGGATAAGCTTCTTTTCGATGAGGTGGACAGGAGTCACATCCTTGTCGAGCCGTGCCAGCGCAATACGGCGCCGTGCATCATCTATGCGGCTTTCGTTCTGAAGAAACTCTACGGAGACGCGCTGATGGCAGTGCTCCCCGCAGATCATCATATCGGCAACATCAAGGAATATGAGAGAGTCATCGAACTTGCCATGAAGACGGCCGAGGAGAAGGACTGTATCGTTACGATCGGCATTAAGCCTTCATTCCCTTCGACGGGCTATGGTTATATCAGGTTCTCCGATTCTGCATCGGAGTTCGATCCTGAGGTATTCTCCCTTGAACAGTTTGTCGAGAAGCCCGATCTTGAGACGGCGAAAGGTTATGTCGATTCCGGAAGATACCTCTGGAATTCCGGCATGTTCATATGGAAGGCATCTGTCATCCTTGAGTATTTCAGGAAGCTCCTGCCCGATATGTATTCCTCGATGGAGGAGATCTTTGACAAGCTCCGCACCGATGAGGAGAAGGCTGCGATAGAGAAGGTATATCCGACGCTCGAGAAGATATCGGTCGATTACGGCATCATGGAAAAGGCCGAGGGAGTCTATGTCATACCGGCCGAGTTCGGGTGGAATGACGTCGGTTCATGGGATTCCCTGCAGGATGTTTTCGACAAGGACCGGAACGGCAATGTCGTGATCGGGGATTCCGAGCTCATAGACTGCTCCGGCAGCGTTATCTTTGACAAAACGGGAGACAAGCTCATAACTGCGATAGGCGCCAAAGATCTGGTAATAGTCCAGACAAAGGATGCGATCCTCGTATGCGACAAGTCGCGTGTCCAGGATGTTAAGACCATGGTCGAGCAGCTCCGCGCGAAAGGCAGGGAGGATCTCCTTTAATGAGGATAGCAGTCGACCTGACTTCCACTCCCAGGAGCAAGACAGGCATCGGGCGTTATATGCTCGGCCTGATCAAGGGACTCCAGGAATGTGACAGCGAGAATGAATACTATCTGTTTGCCCAGGATGACGACCTTGACGGTTTCGGCGTATATGCGCCCAATTTCCACATGGTCCCCGTTAAGAGCAGGATACTTAGGAAGCAGTATATCAGGATTCTATGGGAGCAGTTTGTCTTCCCCTGGAGGCTCCGGAAGATAAAGGCGGATGTGCTCCACTGCCCGAACTTTACGATGCCCTACACCAAGAAGCTTATATACAGGCGTCTTGCCGTAACTTCGGCAATGCACGACATGACTTATTTCTTCCTTCCCGAGTTCCATGTCGGGTGGAAAAGGGAAATGTTCAAGTGGTACATAAAAAGGACCGCGAGGGCATGTGACAAGATAATCACGATCTCAAAAAACTCCGAAGCGGATATCCCCAGGTACTGCAAACCGAAGAATCCTTCGGTTGCCGTAACGTATATGGGAGTGAAGGAGGAGTTTTTCGACGGGGAAAAGGCATCCGGAGAGACTTTATCCAAGTACGGGATAAAAGGCGAGTATATCTACTATGTAGGAACACTTGAGCCCCGGAAGAACGTTCCCGGGCTGATCAACGGATATAAGATGCTCCCGGAGGAGATCAGGAACAGGTATTCTCTCGTGATAACGGGAAAGAAGGGCTGGCTCTACGATGAGATCTTTGAGACGGTATCGTCGTCGCCGGAGCTTAAGGACCGCGTGATCTTCACGGGCTATGTGGATGACTGCGACATGGTTCCGATAATGCACTCGGCATCAGTATTTGCTTATGTTTCGTTCTATGAGGGATTCGGGATCCCGGTCATCGAAGGGATGGCATCGGGTGTCCCTACGGTAACATCCTACGGCTCGTCTCTCGAGGAGATCTCTGACGGACACTGTTACCTCTGCGATCCCAAGGATCCCGGATCGATATCGGATGCCCTGGCATCAGCGGTCAGGACAGCTGAGGATCTTAAGGGAGAGAACGGACCTGATGCGCAGGATGCTGCTTCCAGGAAGATCGAAGACGCGGTAAAACGTGCCTCGGGATTTACATGGAAGCAGTGCGGCATCGGCAGTGTCGAGGCTTTCAGGGAGGCTTACGAAAAGAGAAATGGCAGATAAGTGCGCATTTATCATCCTTTCACATAACAGCGGCTCTTATCTTCTGAAGTGCCTCGAATCGGTCCTGTCGGTAAATGCCGTCGAGCCGTATATCTATATAGCAGACAACGGATCTGATGATGATTCCGTTGAAGTCATAGAAGATCTTTCATCGAGAGCCTCGGGGCGCGTCTGCCTGATAAAGAACGGGAAGAACCTGGGAACGACAGTTCCGCGTAATGAGCTTGCGAAAAGAGCCGTCTCGGATCATCCCGACCTTTCCTATATCTGTGTTCTCGATTCCGACACTGTAATAAACGACGAGGCTGTAGAAGGCCTCCGTAAGGCACTTGATAACGATCCGGAGATCGCGATCGCTTCGCCGAGGATGTTTAACGGCGAGAATATAGAACAGATGTCCGTAAAGCATTTTCCGACTGTCCGTGGGAAGATGATGAAGGCTATGCCATTCCCCGGAATGGAAGAGAAGGGACGTGCACGCGAAAGCTATGACTTTTTCCCCGCACGGGACTTAAGGCCTGATATCCTTCCTCCTGTGTCGACTGACGATTCCGTATATATCGCTGATTATGCCATCTCGGCATGCTGGTTCATGAGGGCGGATGTCTTCCTGAAGTACGGATATCTGGATGAGAAGATCTTCTATGCTCCTGAGGATGTCGATTTCTGTCATACCGTTTTCGAGAAGGGCGGAAAGACTGCTCTCGTATCGGGTGTATCGATCTATCATCTGACACAGCGCATTTCGAAGAAAAAGCTCTTCAGCAGGATGAACTTCCTTCATATCAAAGGGCTCTTGAGATACTGGAGAAAACACTGACGGGCAGGATCTCCGCCGCGGCGGTCCATGCGCCGCACAGTTCCGTTTGATATCATCAATTAACAGAATGATGAACTTGAGTTAATAACTTATAAACATTTCCCTGTTATCCTTACAGTGTAGGAACAAATAGTGTACGGCGTGTATGCTGCGATGCATCCGTTCACGAAGAGTGAGAGATAAGATCTATCACCAGAGATTTCATACCTCCTTTCTTTTTACCCGGGGCTGTCTTGTATAGTAAGGCAGCCCCTTCTATGTGGACAAAGAAAGATACAGGTTGAGGTTGCAGGCGGTGCGTTCTGTACTTTTTTACTGTAAACAAGGATTTGGTACAGGTTGTACCATATCGGAATAAAAAACTGACGTTTCCGTCAGTTCTTGTCCATGAGGATAATATTGCTCGCGGAAATGACTCAAAACACTCAGAGCCCTTCTTACTCTTCGCCTTCAGCGACGGCAGAGCCGGTCACTGCTGAGGATGTATCAACGGCAGAAGATCCGCTTCTCAGCGGCGCGGGGGTTACTTTCTTCTCTGATACGAAAGTCTGCTTATTATCTTCAAACGTCCTGTTATAAAGATGGGGTGAGAAGATAGCTCTTACAGTGCTGAATATGATCTTCATGTCCTGAAGGACAGAATAGTTCTTGATGTACAGAAGGTCATAACGGAGCTTGTCCTGAGGTGTGGTGTCGTAGTTGCCGGCGACCTGGGCAAGACCCGTGATACCTGCCTTGACGGCAAATCTCTGGGAATATCCGGGGATCTCCTTCTCGAAATTGGCTACGAACTCGGGTCTCTCGGATCTCGGTCCTACGATGCTCATATCGCCCATAAGGACATTGTAGAACTGAGGTACCTCGTCGAGCTTGGACCTTCTCAGGAACTTTCCGAACTTCGTGACACGCGGATCGTCCTTGCCTGAGATGACGGCGCCCGTGGCGGCCTCGGCATCCGTCCTCATTGTACGGAGCTTATAGATCCTGTATGGCTTGTTGTGTATGGTGAGCCTTTCCTGACGGTAGAAAACGGGTCCGCCGTCGGAGGCTTTGATTATGATCGCACATATAAGAATGACCGGAGCCGAAAGGATTATCGCTACGAGCGATATAATGATATCCATTATCCTCTTTACGATCCTCTGCTCGAAAGTAAGTCCCATCCTGTCGAGGAGCATGACCATGAGATCGTTGAAATTAATGATCCTTGAACGGTAGAGGCTGATCTCGTAGAACTGGGGAACGACATAAACGACAGTCTTGTACTTGGCACATGAGAGGATTATGTCGGATTTTACGTCTTCGGGAACGTCAGGGCAAATAAAGATCTCTGCATTGCTCCTGATAGCAGTCCTTACCGCGGGCTTGTCGGAGTATCTGATCGACTTGCTCATGTCGAGGTCGAGGCCCTTCAGTGAAGGATTGATCTTCTCCTTGACGGCATCCATCGTTGCCTTGTTGGATCCGATGATGATCAGCTCGCCGTTGTCGTAGAGCCTGTGGCATATCATGCTGCAGATCATCTCCCACAGGAAGACATATACGAGAAGGACGAAGAAGCTCAGGATCAGAACGCTTCGGGGGAAGGCACGCTGTTCTGTAAGGTCTTTTGCAGACAGTGTGATCAGCGTCTGGATAAAGGAAAACCTCAGGGACTGAGATACGACGTCTATATTCTTCTTGCGGAAGAAACGGGGCATCTCAAGGAAGTCTGCCATGATTATCGTGGAAATGGCTATGATCGGAGCAAGTGAGAGATAAGCTCCGAAGTTGTCCATTCCGGAAGCCGTATCCGACAGCATGGTACCGAAGAACGCAAAGAAACTCGTTACGTAAGCAAGCTGCGTAACGACCACTATCCCGATAAGAAACAGTATCTTAAATATATGTGGAACTGTCAGTATCTTGTTGTTCATCAGTGAGATTATAAACCATGAAGATATTTTATACAAAATCATAAAAAAATCTTACGTGTTTTTTATATTATTTTTTGTCTTCTTGTGCTTGAAAGTCAGCCTGCCGTTAAGTATATTTTTAAGTGGCGTTTACTAATAATAAAAACACAGAACATATATCGGGGAGCACAGGACAAATGAAAAAGACAGGAAACGGATCGTCAAGAAATACACGTTCGTCATCCATGACCAGGTCGGCAGTTCGTTCGGCAGGTGCAGGAAGAGCACCTTCGGCACAGACCCGCAGAGCATCATCTTCACCTTCGAGGAGCGCGGCTCCCTCCAAGAGAAGGAAGAAGTCAGGCGGGAAGAAGGCCGGTGTGATAGTTGCGTCTGTTGCAGCTGTAGCAGTCCTTGGTCTCGGTGCATGGTATTTTCTCCTCGGCGGAAACGGCGAGCAGAGTATCCTGGCTAAGGAACCCCAGTATGAAGTGACAAATGCTGACGGTACCGTCGTAAAGATGACTCCCTCCGAGATCAGGGAATCACTTATGTCCGATGTGTTCGTTGACGGTACTATCATCGACGATATCAATGTTTCCGGAATGACAAAGGAAGCGGCAAAGGAAGAGATCATCAAGAAGAATTCCGCTACGCCTCCCCTTACTGTAGATATCAAGCTTGATTTCGACGGCGAGATCGAGTCGGTCGATCCTTCTGCGATCAAGCTCGAGTCCAATATAGACGAAGTAGTCGACACGGCATTCAATTACCTCAAGCCCACAGGCAATGAGGACGATGAGACTCTCGTCCAGATGTATAACGACAAGCAGAAGCTCTCAAAGGAGCCTGTTACATACAAGACTGCCTATACGGTAAAGTCCGATGAGCTTACCGGTATCATCGAGGAGATGGTCAAGGGTAAGGATACTCCCGTAAAGGAAGCAGTTATCACAGGATTTGACAAGAATACGCTTCAGTTCACATATAACGAGTCCCAGACGGGCCGTATATTTGATGCCCAGAAGGCAGCTGCTGATGTTAAGGAGAAGCTCGACAACAGGGAATATGCATTCACGATCCCCGTCGAAGCCAGCATCGAGGAGCCTTCTCTCACAACGGAGATGATAAAGACCGAGTTCGGCAGGATCACTTCTTCATCTTCCACGACGAAGCCTGATGCCGACAGAAACCACAATATCAAGATCACATGCGAGAAGATCGACGGACTGTATCTGAATCCCGGAGAGTCATTCTCCTTTAACCGCGAGGTCGGCCAGAGGACTGCAGCCGCAGGATATAAGGTTGCAGGCGTTATCATCAACGGTCAGTCCGGAGATGATCTCGGCGGCGGTATCTGCCAGGTATCCTCCATGATCTACCAGTCGGTCATCAAGTCCGATCTCAAGGTTGTCGAGAGAAATCCCCATATGTTCCCTTCCTCCTACACGAAGTACGAGGGAACCGATGCTGCGGTCGACTGGCCCAAGCAGGACTTCAAGTTTGAGAACAATACACCCTATCCTATTGCCCTCCACGCATGGTGGGACTCTGCAACGAGCATCATCACGGTAGAGATCTACGGACATCTTCTCCCTGACGGCGAGTATATCGACTTCACGGGTGAGAGGATCTCCACGACTCCTGCCGGCGCACCTTCCTATGTTGCTGATGCTTCTCTGCCTGTAGGTCAGACTGCTACAGAGAGAGGTGCTCACGAGGGTTCGAGCGCCAAGTCCTATCAGATCTGGTATGACAGAAACGGAAACGAGATCAAGAGGGTCGAGCTTCCTATCACATATTATCCCGTTGTCAGGGCTATCATCCACATAGGTGTCCTGAATCCCGACGGATCGGTCGCACAGATGAATCCGGACGGATCTGTAGTAGGCGCTGAGACAGCTCCTTCGGAGGATCCTAACGCAACTTCCGATCCTTCAGCGAGCGATTCGCAGCCTACGGGCGACACGCAGCCTACAGGTGATACGCAGCCTACAGGTGACACACAGCCTACAGGTGACACGCAGCCTACGGGTGACACGCAGCCTACAGGCGACACGCAGCCTACAGGCGATACACAGCCTACAGGTGATACGCAGCCTACAGGTGACACGCAGCCTACGGGTGATACGCAGCCTGCAGGAGATACACAGCCCGCCGCCTGATCCTTTAACGGAGGGTAATAATGCCGGACAGAAAAGAAGAAACTAAGCTCCTTTTATCGGATACTTCGGTTCCTGACGTATTTCTGGTCCACTATGCCCCGGAACTCTCGAAAGATGCGATCCATCTCTACCTCTGGATCCTTATGGACCACAAGGATCTTCAGTTTGAGACAAAGGACCTGTCGCATTATTCATATATACCTTCATCGGATGTCAATAAGGCTCTTGCCGAACTGATCGAAAAGGATCTCCTCATCAAGAAGGACAGAGATCACTATACTGTCCCGGACCTTAAGCAGCGGGAAGTTGATGACTATATCAGAGCCCGCCTGCCGGCAGACTCTTTATCTGCCGATCTTGACAGCCTGGCACTCTCGGAGGACGAGAAGGCAAGGAACGTTCTTGCAGAGAGCATCTCTTCGACATTCTATCAGGGACGTCTGGCATATACTTTCTACAGGCTGATAGACAAATGCCTTTATGAGTATAAGATGGATTCCAAGGTGGTATACAGGCTTTTCGAAGAGGGAAAGAAGAAGAGGATCCATTTCTATATCACCGAGATGAGAAGGCTTGCGGAGGAATGGTTCAGGAAGAATATCATAACCACGAAGGATCTGAGTGCTTATCTTGCGAAGAGCAGGAAAGTGGACGAGCTGACTTCCCTGATGGGCAAGATGACCAGGAAGAGGCTCAACGGGATCGACCTCGAGAGGATCGACAGGTGGGTCTATGAGATGGATGTCAGCCCCAAGCTCGTTGAATATGCCTTCAGATGCAATGAATACAGAGGTAATATCACTCTTAAGGATGTAGAGGACAAGCTGTCCGAATGGATAAGTGCCGGCATCAGGGATGTCGATGCTGCCATGGTCCATGAGAATGAAAGAAAGAATGAGAATAAGAAAAAGGCCGTCAGGAAGAAGGGTCGTGACAACACCTGGAAGACCGGCGGCGAGGCAGGCCTCCTGACTGAGAACAAAGAGGAAAAGAAGGATGACGGTTCGTCGGATGCCGAGGATGTCATACTGGAGCTTTTCGGAGGTGCAGATGAAAACGATTAAGCAGCTGATCGCTGACAGATATGCATACGGCCGCGCTATAAGGGAGATCAGAAGGGAAGAGAGGACGGATGAGGTCTACTCGAAGTTCCCGGCGCTCAAGGCGATGGACGACGAACTGATCGCTATCAGGAGTAAAAGGATGATCGCAGCGATCGATCACGATAATGTGGCTCAGAAGATCTGTGAGAGCGATGAGCATCAGCTTCTTGCAAGAAGAGAAGAGTTCATAAAGGAACACAGGATAGATCCCGGTTTTGACAAGGAGATGCCTGTATGTGCCGAGTGCGGTGACACGGGTTTCGTCAGGATGAACAAAGGCTACGACAGGGTCTGTGACTGTATGAAGGATCTGGTCGTGGAGTGTTTCGATTCGTGCGGCCTTAAGGATTATGCCTCATATTCGAACACGGCTCTTGATATGGATATGTTCGGAGATAAGGAGCACAGGAAGGAAGTAAGGAGGAGGCTTACCTCGGCGATCATAGAGCCGGACAGGCTCGGAATGCCGCTGCTCCTCTATGTTGATAAGGTCAGGAGTGGCAAGACTTTCCTGGCGGTATGCATGGTAAAGACGGCCATACTCCTCGGAAAGAGTGCCGCATATCAGAAGTGCGATGACCTGAGGAGCCTTTCGGCACAGGATCTGAGGTTTGTTTCGGACTGCGAGTTCCTCGTTCTCGACGATTATTCCGGTGCGGTAACACATAAGGCCGATAATGCTTCGGCACTCAATAATATACTCGAATCAAGGATAGCAAAGAGGCTTCCGACGGTCATAGTATCGTCTTCTTCGAAGGAAGTCCTTGTCGAAGAGAGCGACGTCCGCATCGCGGGAAAGCTCAATAAAGCGGATCTCGTATGAAGATCAGGAGCGGAATAGATATCATTCAGGTCTCCAGGATGGAAGAAGCCCTCGCGCGTGACAGGGGGAGCTTTAAGGACCGAATATTCACAGGCTATGAACAGGAAGATACGATGAAGATCTCATCCCCGTCGAAAAGAGCGGAGAGCTTCGCCGGCAGATTTGCCGCCAAGGAGGCATGTGCCAAGGCGCTGGGAACAGGGATAATGACCGCAGGGATCGGTCTGACCGATCTTGAGATCAGGAAGGATGATAAGGGAATGCCGTATCCCGTTTTCGGAGGGGCAGCTCTTGAAAGATCGCGCGAGATAAGAGTCATCTCGTCATCCGTGAGCATTTCGCATGACGGCGGATGTGCGGTTGCCGTCTGTACATTACTGACTGATGAAGAAGAGTGAAAAGAACGGAATAAAGCCCGGTAAAGGGCTTATAGACAGGATAAGGGACGCCCGCATAAGGAGAAAGACGGGCGATCTTGAATTTGAGATAAAGGAGAAAAAGGTCCGCCATGTGGAGGATGCCGCTTCTTTTCTCAAGGAGGATTACAACCCCGAAGGTGATTACGGACAGCCTGAGGACATGTATGAATCGTGGGGCCTCGACAGCAGCCAGGCATCTGTCAGAAAGGGCAAGAGGCATATCTTCCTCAGATTCCTTATAGCTCTCGCGGTAACGGCTCTTCTCGTTGCATCCGTATTCTATATACTTCCCAAGATCCTTCCCGGATTCTTCAAGGGAACGGCCATCGAGCTCTTCGTAGAAAAAGAGGTCCACGAGGAATATGACTCATCCTATATGGTCGTCTGCAAGACGTCAGCCAATATCAATGCGAGTCCGGTCGTGACATCTGATGTTATCACGCAGGTGCTCTATAATGAACCCGTTAAAGTTGAGGAAGAGGATTCGGGAAACGGTTTTACATATGTTACGACGACCGACGGTATAAGAGGATATATAAAGACATCGTGCCTGTGCAAAGGGACTGATTCCGTCGAGCCTGATAAGCATGAGTATAAGCTCGTCGTATCCGAGAATGTGAAGAATATAATGACGCATGCCAGCCAGGGAACGCTGATAACGAAGGTCATGATGAACACGGTACTTTATGCGGATGTAAAAAGAGACGGTGTGTATCAGGTATCCCTCCCGGGAGGCGGTACAGGATGGATAGGATCGTCAGGTGTTATCGAGATCGACCCCAGAGAAGAGATCGAACAGGTATCGGTAAGATACTTTGTCTCATCCGCATTGAGCCTTGTTAATTCCAAATATCTTCAGAATGGCATAACGATGGACGGGATATCGATCAACGGTCTTGTGTACATCTGTTCGTGCGTAAACGGCGTTCCGATGCCCAGGACCGTACAGGGACAGAGGAAGATGGGTAATGCCGTCGAACTTCAGTATGACGTCGTTACTGAAGAACTTGTCATAGATTCGATAATCCCGGGAGATATAGTATTCCTCAGAAGCCCCTACGGATCTGCCGATTCGAACGTAGTCTATGAGATGGCCGTCTGCACCGACAAAGGGACTCTTCTCATGGTCTCACAGGCGGGAACGACCATCAGACTGAGGAGCTTTAACTCGAGAAGTGATATATGTGACAGGATAGTCGAGGTAAGGAGAGTATTCTCGCAATAAAAAAGCGCAATAAAAAACGGTTGCAAGATGCGAGGTCTTGTGTTATCATTCTTTTTGCGTTTTATAGAAATGGACATTAAATCGAATAGGAGGTGTTTCCAAATGGCTAAGTGTGAAGTCTGTCAGAAGGATACATTTTTCGGTAGAAAGATAAGCATTACACGTTCGCAGATCTCACGTCGTGCCCTCACAACGCAGAAGCCTAACGTTCACAGCGTTAAGGTAGTAGTAGACGGCACTCCTAAGACGATGAATGTCTGCACAAGATGCCTCAGATCCGGACTCGTTAAGAGAGCATGATCTGATATTTAAGATTACCGAATCAACAAAAGGAGCCTGAGGGCTCCTTTTTTGTTAGCCTTTGATCATTTCCCTGCGTTAGAAAGGGGACGTGTGTAGGGTGAAGGCAGAAGGTATAAGGCATTAAGTATAGGCAATAAGTTAGATGCAGTCGGCTGCGGTATACTAAATCTATAGAAAACATGAAATAGTATACTTAAAAGACGTCTTCAGTATACTGTTTTTAGTGTTTTTGCGGTTTAGTATACCGAAAACCTGAAATCGGTATACTATTCTCCTTCCAATTGAAAAATAGTATACCGAATCTTTGATTCTGGTATACCAATTTACAAAAAAGCGAAAAATAGTATACCGGAGGCACAGGAATGCAGGCCGCGGGTATTCAGGGAATAAAAACCTCAATAAAATAGGCCGTCCCACAGCAGGACGGCCCGTTAACACCTGGCTGAAATAGTGAATTACTTCGCGGGCACCTCGATGACGCTCTTGCCGCCCATGTACATGCGCAGGGGGAGAGGTATCCTGACGGAGCCGTCCTCGTTAAGGTTGTTCTCAAGGAATGCGATCAGCATCCTCGGAGGAGCAACAACAGTATTGTTGAGAGTGTGGGCGAGGTAGTTGCCCTTTGACTTGTCGGAAGGCCTTACCCTGATCCCGAGCCTTCTTGCCTGGGCATCACCCAGGTTGGAGCAGGAACCGACCTCGAAATACTTCTTCTGTCTGGGAGACCAGGCCTCTACGTCGCAGGACTTGACCTTAAGGTCTGCCAGGTCGCCGGAGCAGCACTCGAGTGTCCTTACGGGGATATCGAGGCTTCTGAAGAAATCAACTGTATTCATGTAGAGCTTCTCGTACCACTGCATGGACTCCTCGGGCTTACATACGACGATCATCTCCTGCTTCTCGAACTGGTGGATACGGTAAACGCCTCTCTCCTCGATGCCGTGAGCGCCGACTTCCTTACGGAAGCAGGGGGAGTAGGATGTGAGTGTAAGAGGGAGCTTGTCCTCATCTGTGAATGAATTGATGAACTTTCCGATCATGGAATGCTCGGATGTTCCGATGAGATATAGGTCCTCGCCCTCGATCTTGTACATCATATTCTCCATCTCGGCGAAGCTCATAACGCCGTTGACGACGCTCGAGCGGATCATGAAGGGCGGGATATAGTAGGTAAATCCTCTGTCGATCATGAAATCCCTTGCATATGAGAGGATCGCGGAGTGAAGTCTCGCGATATCGCCCTTGAGGTAATAGAAGCCGTTGCCGCTCGTTTCTCTTGCGGGATCGAGCTCGATGCCGTCGAGATTCTCCATGATGTCAACATGGTAAGGGATCTCGAAGTCGGGTACAACAGGCTCACCGAACCTCTCGTTCTCGACATTCTCGGAGTCGTCCTTACCGATCGGAACTGAAGGGTCGATGATGTTGGGGATGACCCTCATGATCTTATCGATCTTCTCGGAAAGCTCAGTTTCCTTAGCGGAAAGTTCCTCGAGCTCGCCTGCCATGGAGGATACCTGAGCCTTTACTTCCTCAGCTTCATCCTTCTTACCCTGTCCCATGAGCATTCCGATCTGCTTGGAAAGGGAATTCCTCTGGCTTCTTAAGTATTCTGCGCGGGACTTGGATTCCCTGAATTCCTTGTCGAGAGTTAATACTTCGTCGACAAGGGGGAGCTTATCGTCCTGGAACTTCTTTTTGATGTTTTCTCTGACCGTGTCGGGTTCGGCACGCAAGAACTTAATGTCGATCATGATCGATCCTCCTTCAAAATGAGCTTTTATAAAGCAACTTAATTATTCTATCACCAATCAGCCGTTATTTCCCCCGTAATTTCCGTCGGGGTAAACGCATGTGGCATTCCATAGTATGAATTCCTCAAGACCGCTGTCCTGAAGCGCCCTTATCTCGTCATTGATCGCATCATAATCATATACGGTGTAATGATCCTTTCCGAGATACTCGGCAGTAAATGCCTGCAGGTATGGCCTTACCGTCGCATAGCCGTGGCGCTTGTGATGAACAGCGCTGACCGCGAGGGCGTTATAGACAACATCATACGGATATTTGTCCGGATAGTCGAAAGTGTTTCCGCTCATCATAGTACCGAATGCATAGTGGGACGGATAGAGCATGGGGCAGACCGAGTCAACGCCCGTCATTCCGACCAGGGACCAGTCCTGACCGAGTGCAGTTCCGTCGTAGGAGCTCGTGACGACGATACCAAAGATGTCGGCTGAAAGCGGGACGCCGAGCTTATCCTGTATCTCGATCCTTGCCGTCTGGAGGAATCTGTTGACCGCGGATGTCCTGGCGGGAACCTCGTTCTCTATTCCGTAATATGGAGTTGCTCCGGTCGTTGAGGATCCTGTCGGGAATCTCACGTAGTCGAACTGGATCTCGTCGACTCCCATGTCGATAGCTTCCTTAGCGAGGGATATATAGAATTCCCAGTTCCTCGTATCATAGGGACTTGCAAATGCATTTCCGCCCTCGTTATTGAAATACAGGGGATTTCCGGCACTGTCGCAGATAGCCCTGTCCGGATAATACTTGACATACATGGGATCCTTAAAGCATACGATCCTGGCAATTACGCGGATGTCGTTCTCGTGGCACTGCGCGCAGATGGCGGGAAGGTCAAGAACGGGTCTGACATATCCAGAGCCGACTGCAAGGGCAGTCTCGTTCTTAGTATCAAAATAGATGCCGTCACTCTCCTTGAGGTCAATGACGAGTGTGTTGAGCTCGGATCTTTTGCACAGCTCTATATTCTCTTCGAGATTTACTGCCGCATTAAGATAGAGGCCCTTAACGGGGAAGTGTTCGTGGGGAAGGGGATCCTCCGCCTCTTCCAAAGTTCCCCAGTAGGATTCCGCCAGCGGGTCTGAAGGGAGCGATTCGCGGATGACGATCTTTTTCTTAGTCTCTTCAGTCTCAGAAGTCAGTACAAAATCGGTAGCGCCTGTCTCGGAAGTGCTGACGGCAGTTGTCTTCCCGATGCGGAAAAGAGGGTCACCCGCTTTCCTGTTTGCAAGTCTCGCGAGGAGGACTCCTGCGAGGACGAGCGTCAGTATGCCTGCAGTGACAGAAAGGGTCACGAACAGCTTCTGGAGCCTTCTTACGCTTCGCTGACCCCGGCCGCTCCTGCGGCTCTGTTCCCTGCGGTATTCATTAAAGTTGTACTTTCTTCCGTCATTAATCATATGGGAAGTTTATCACCATTCGGAAAGAATGTCGATTAATATGCTTATTAAGGCGTTTTATTGCGCTTGAAGAGATTAACGAGCTGCTGGAGCCTGTATGCGACCAGGATCGAGAATGTGTTATTGAATCGCGAAAGGAAGATGCCGACACGGAGGAACAGATCCCATCCCTTCTTGCCGAAAACGGGATAATGGGCTCTGGTAAAATCGGTCATCTCCTGCCTTTTTTCCTTATGCTGCCTTCTTATCTCCTTTGGATCGCCGTATGCCCATCTCCAAGCCCTCGCTATTGGGATCGCTACCCTCTTGAGCATCTCGTCATGGAGTTCGCGGTTGTCCTCGAAGAATCCTTTCGACTCGAGAAAATCATATTTTCTTATGTATGCCGCCCATCTGTCATAGAGCATGGCGAAAGTGAGCGTATGCGACAGGCTGTTCTCTCTTACGCGGTAGTGGTACAGCGAAAAGGAGTTCGATACATATACACGGCTCCTGTAAAAGACTTCATGCATGACCGCTATGTCCTCGAAGCTCATGCCGGTGGGGAACCTGATACCTTCGAAGCATCCCGTACGGAAGAGTTTGTTGGAAAGAAGGTTTGTTATCCTGAAATGGACCATCTCATCGATTATCTCATTACCCTTGAGGAGTCTTTCCGATACAGGCTTTCTTACGGTCTTCGTGTCATATTCGTAGATCGATCCGCACTCGGTGATGTCGGCATCATGGGAAAGTGCACAGGTTACCTGCTTCTCTATAAAATCCGGCTCGACCCAGTCGTCGCTATCGACAAAAGCGACATAATCACAACTGTCCTCAAATGCACGGTCAAGGCCGTAGTTACGGACGGCGGACACGCCGGAATGCGATCTCTCGTAAAGCCTGATTCTTGAGTCGTTCTCCATATAGCTGCGGATGATCTCGCACGAAGTGTCCGTAGAACCGTCATCGATGAACATCATGATGATGTTGCCGTACGTCTGGCTGATCAGGCTGTCGATACATTCTTTGAGATATGATCCGGAATTGTATACGGGGATGATGATCCCGACTTTCGGTTCAGCGGCCATGCTTTTTACCGTCCTTGTCATATAGTCTTTTTCAGAGCGGATTATAGCACAACTGCAGTGTAACCGCACCGTCAAAGCCCTGTAACTTGAAGTTATCGCCTTTTAATGGCAAAATACAACATGTATCATTTTTTATTATAAATACAGGGGGCATACATGAAACTCATCATTCAGATACCTTGCTACAATGAAGAGGAGACGCTTCATGTTGCCATCAATGATCTTCCTAAGGAGATCGAAGGAATAGACGAGATAGAGACCCTGATCATCAACGACGGAAGCTCCGATAATACGGTCGAAGTCGCGAAGAAACTCGGAGTCAACTACATAGTAAATTTTAAGAGAAACAAAGGACTTGCATACGGCTTTATGGCGGGCCTTGATGCATGCCTTCACCTGGGGGCCGACATCATCGTCAATACCGATGCGGACAACCAGTATAACGGCC
Source organism: Clostridiales bacterium (assembly GCA_017529925.1). Classification (GTDB taxonomy): domain Bacteria; phylum Bacillota; class Clostridia; order Saccharofermentanales; family Saccharofermentanaceae; genus Saccharofermentans. Next base: position 40,210 of record JAFXMZ010000024.1, on the reverse strand, counting down.
AGGATATCCCCAAGCTCATAAGGCCGATCATAGACGGCGTTGCCGATGAAGTCATAGGCGAGAGGCCTATCGACCAGACTGAGCATTTCAGCAAGAAGAAGAAGGTCTTCCAGCATCTCGGGTCATGGGTCGTAAGGAAGGCGAGCAAGACCGATATCCCCGATGCACCCAGCGGCTTCCGCGCATTTTCGAGGGAGGCGGCACTCCGCATAAACGTTACCAATATGTACACATATACGCTCGAGACGATAATCCAGGCGGGACGCAACAGGATAGCCATCACGAGCGTTCCGATAAGGACGAACGGCGAGCTCCGCAAGTCGAGGCTCTTCAAGAGCATGGGTTCATATATGAAGAGATCCGCAGGCGTCATCATCAGGAGTTTCATGATGTACCGTCCCCTTAAGTTCTTCGGTATAATCGCGGCTCTGTTCTTCATTCCCGGTCTTGCGCTCGGCATAAGATTCCTCGTTCTCGGAGCTTCGGGCCATGTCCAGTCGTTGATCCTCGCAGCTGTCCTCATGATGATGGGCACGCAGACTTTCATCATGGGACTTCAGGCAGATCTTATCTCCGCCAACAGGAAGCTTCTCGAGGATATCCAGTACAGGGTAAGAAAGAGCGATGCCGACAGCGGGAAGCCCACTGCCGATCTTGAGATCAACAGCAAGGAAGAATAATGGAATCTTTCAAGGTCTCTGTCATATCCGCCGTCTACAACACGGAGAAATATCTCGACAAATGCATCAGTTCGGTCATGGGGCAGACATACCGTAATATCGAGCTGATCATGGTAAATGACGGCAGTACAGATTCGTCAAGGGACATCATCCTCCGCCACATCGAAAAGGACCCCTCAAGGATAAGGCTCATCGACAAGGAAAACGGCGGTCAGGCTTCTGCAAGGAATATGGGTATAAAGGAAGCGACGGGCGATTATCTGATGTTCATAGATTCCGATGACTATATCGCCCGGGACTATATAGAGACTCTCATAAAAGCGACCGAAAACGGTAAGAACGATGTCGTCATAAGCGGACAGAACAAGGTCGGCGAGGACGGAACGGTAATAGACGTTATTAGCTATGCTTCAAAGCGTAATGATACTGCTTTAAGAAGGCTCAATAATCACGGGAAGATGTACAGGACGGAGTACATCAGAAAGTATTCGATAGAGTTTCCCGCGGGCAAGCTCTATGAGGATAATTCATTCAATCTTCTGTCGTTCTTCCTTACGGATAAGGTCGCGATATCAGGTTACCGGGGCTATAACCAGGTCGTCCATGAAGGAAGTACCACGGCAAAGAAGATAGAGGCGGATTCCCTTCCCTGGGAGAACTGGCAGTACTGCATCTCAAAGATCAGGGAGGAGAAGGCGAACGGAAATCCCGGAGACACGGAGCTCTTTGATTTCACGATCCTTTCGTTCTTTACATATTTCCTGATGGTCAGGAACAGGAAGAGGGAATATCTTTCGGATGATAAAAGGAAGGATGAGACTGACAATATCTATGAGATCGCGGACAGGTTCCAGGATCTCGTCGTAAAGAATTTCGACAGGAACTCCGGAAGGAAGTATATGAGCCTTTTCAGGAGCCACGGGATCTCGCTCCTTCAGAGAAAGGGAACATCTGTCTTCCTCTCATACTGCCTTAAGGGGAAGATAAGGAAACTTGTAAGGATGGTTTATTCATTATGAAAACCGGAACAGACATCATCATATACTGGGTAGACGGCGGCGATCCCGAATGGACAGCAAAGAGGGATAAGTTTGCTTCGACGGATCCGGATCACAGGAACCCCTCGAGATTCCGCGACTGGGAACTCCTTAAATATCTCTTCAGGGGGATAGATAAGTTCGCGCCGTGGGCAGGAAATGTATTCTTCGTATCCGACGGACAGATCCCGGAGTGGCTCGATACAGCCGCTCCCCGTCTTAAGATAATCGATCATAAGGACTACATCCCGGAGGAGTATCTTCCCGTTTTCAGCGCCAACCCGATAGAACTCAACTTCCACAGGATCGAGGGACTGTCGGAGCAGTTCGTTGTCTTTAATGACGATATGTTCCTGACGGCAGAGACACAGGAGGATATGTTCTTCAGGGACGGCATGCCCGTCGATATCCTGATGGAATATCCGATAATGTGCAGCGGCAGGGACCCTGTATTCTCCCATATACTCTGCAATGACTTTAATACCCTTGGAAAGCATTTCAAGAGGAGCGAGTATAAAAAGAGGCTCCGCTCCAAGATACTTTCACCGAAGTACGGAAAATACTTTTTCTATAATCTTATGTCACGGATAACGCCCTTCCCGAATCTTTACGGATTCCTGACACCACACTTTCCGAGACCTTATCTCAGGTCATCCTATGAAGAAGTGTGGGCAGCTGAGGGCAATCTGCTCGATAAGACATGCCGGAACCGTTTCAGGAGCGGTGAGGATGTCAATATGTACCTCATAAGGCTCTGGAATATGCTCAAGGGCAATTTTGTCCCGGGCAATATCTTTAGGCACGGAAGGGCATTCTTCATATCGGAGGAGAAGGATGTCGCGGACATGGAATCAGCTCTTGCGAAAAAAGACTACAGGATGATATGCATCAATGATGAGTGCAGCGATCAGGTCTTTGAGAAGGTGAAGGACCGCGTTATCGCCGTAATGGAGGGCATACTCCCGGATATGTCTTCTTTCGAGAAGAAAGAGGATAAGGACGCATGACGAAGTATTTTATCGCCGAGCGCGAATACTACGGAAACGATAAGATGACCGCAAGGAGCAAGGCGAGGTTCGATGCGGATGATATAGCACGTAAGGAAGGCTTTGAGCCGGTCGTATTCGATATCCCCGACAGGACAAACTTCTCAATGCCCAGAAAGATAATCTGGCAGTTTAAGATAATCGGCACCTGGAAAAGGGCGACGGCAAAGCTCGGCAGCGGTGACGTGCTGTTCATCCAGTGCCCTTTCAGGGATCATTCTGTATTCCTCGGATCAGTCTTCAAGAAGCTCAAAAAGAGAGGCGTAAGGATCGTCCTTCTGCTCCACGACCTCGAGAAACTGAGACATCTAAAGAACAGGAACACATCCTTCTTCAACAGGGTAAAGTGTGTCTTTGAAGATAAGATAATCAGGCATGCCGATAAGATGATCGTCCACAACGAAAAGATGAAGGAGGTCCTCGCATCTTCCGGCATTCCGGAAGAGAAGATGATCTGCCTCGGCATATTTGATTACCTGACCGGAGGAGAGGACGTTCAGGAAAAAGACTCAGTAAAGGATCTTCCCGTCGTCATAGCAGGAAACCTGATGAGGGAAAAATCGGGATATGCATATGATCTTCCGTCAGACGTTCCCTTCGCCCTCTACGGTCCGTTCTACAACGGGGAGGGAAAGGACAATATAGATTACAGGGGATCATATCCTCCGGAGGAGCTCATGTCCGCTCTCGACGGAAGTTTCGGACTTGTCTGGGACGGTCCGTCTGCCAGTACGTGTGAAGGCGTATGGGGTGAATACCTGAAGATCAATAATCCGCACAAGACGTCACTCTATCTCGCTTCGGGACTTCCTGTAATCATCTGGAAAGAGGCTGCGCTCGCGTCATTTATCGAATCGAACGGAGCCGGTATATGCGTCGGGAGCCTGAAGGACATCGGCGGGATAAAGGCGAAGATAACTGATGAAGAGTATCAGCGCATGAAGGAGAATACTAAGACGGTAGGCACGAGGCTCAGGTCCGGGCAGTATCTGTCGGAAGCCCTGAAAAAGGCAGTATCCTGATATTGAAACATCATTGTAATTAATAAATACTCCCATTTAAACAAAAAATGTTCCTTATTTGCTATAATAAGGTGATCATCAAAAGGGGAAGACATTATGAAGCAGTATAAGTCTACAGGCAGAGAGTGTTTTTATTACATAGCAAGAAAGTGGAAGATCATCGGCATAGCAGCACTTGCCGCCGGAATTCTCTACGGAGGATATACGGGGATAAAGGCTTTCAGGAACCAGGATAAGGATACGGCCGAGATCAAGGCTCATAATGCCGCATATGAAGAATACAAGAGTGCATATGACAATACCGTCGATTCATATAATCAAACGATAGAACTCCTCGAGGAGGAACTCAGTGAGTACAGGAAGGATCTTTACGATTCCGTGCTCTTTAAGATGGACGGCAACAAGGTTCACAAGGCGCAGGTAGTGCTCCTTCTCTCGAAGATTGGACCTGACGGAGAGATGGTCGAGATACCGTCATCTGTCATTGCCCAATTCGACAAGGCACTGACCGACAGGATCGACTATGAGAAGATCGGCAAGGCCGGCGGAGTCGATGAGGAGACTGCCAGATATCTCTTTAAGAAGGCGCAGGATCTCGAGAACGGTTCTTTCTTCATCAGTGTATTCTCGGAAAATGATATCGTGGCAAATGCCATGCTCGATGAATATATCCGCCAGGCGGGAGAGCTCCAGGCGGAACTCGAAGCCCAGCTCGGAGATGTTCTCTTAAGACAGGTCAACAGGGATCTCTATGAGAATGCAAGAGAAGATCTCATGAGCCATATCAACGGGTATGAGAATAATATCAAGAACTATCAGGCCCAGATCGATAAGGTGGTCGCAGAGCGCGATGCCCTTCAGGTCCCTGAGGGTTCCAAGACACCGGTTCCTACGAACGGCAGGATCATCATGAGCATCATCAAGCACTTTATCGCTGCCTTCGCCGCTGTTGCAGCCTGCATCATGCTCCTTTACTATATCTGCTTCTATATGAACGGAAGGCTCCATTCGCGCGAGGAGATGTCTTACTATACAGGTTCCTATACGGTCCTCATGAAAAAGAAGAAGGCCGGCGCTCTTGGAAGGTTCATCGACGGTAAGGAAAGCCGCGGGACCTCATATACGGCAGATGATGCCGTAATGAGACTGCTGAGCGGCATCAAGGCATCGTCACCTGATTCAAAGAAGATCATGTTCACCGGATCGGTTGACGGAAAGATCCTCGATTCCCTCAAGGAGAATATAGAGAAGAATTCCAAGGGCATCCTCTTCGGTATAGAGAAGAATATCCTTACGGACAACATTACTCTCGATCATGTTTCGCATTATGATGCAGTTATCCTTGTCGAGAAGCGTGATAAGAGTACTGCGGACATGCTCCTCAAGCAACTCGAGAGATTTGATAATTACGATAAGCCGGTCCTCGGCGGTATCCTGGTAGAGTAACGATTCAGGAGATCTTCTGATGCATCAGAAAAACGGAGGCGCCAGGACAAAGCATTTCGACTTTATCGTGATCGATCTTATATGTATCGAGATCGCTTTCCTCTTGGCGTGCTTTCTGTATCACAATAAGCTCGACGGTCTTTTCGATGAGTACAGGAATATCAACTTCGTTATACTCGGACTCTATATCCTGATACTCATCTTTGCCCCGTTCCATCACAATATCCTCAAGAGAGGCTATCTGAAGGAACTGTGGCGGGTCATAATGTGCAATGCCGGGGTAATGATGTCGCTCCTGGCGATACTCTTTGTCTTCAAGCAGACGACCACCTATTCGCGAGTAGTTTTCGGACTCTTTGCAGTGATCGATACAGCGCTGATGTTTGCCGGAAGATCGATATGGAAGAATGTCATCCGCGGCAGGTTCAGGAAGGGCAAGGGCAATTCCAATGCTGTTCTCATGTGCAAGAGCGGCGAGATGGGACAGTTCGCATCGATGCTCGCTGATCACAATAACGGATATTACAAGTTCATCGGAGGAGTTCTCCTCGATGACGACAACTCGAAAGAGATCGACGGCATCACTATAGTCAGAAAGGACGATATCCTCGAGTATGTCAAGGAGAATGCCGTCAATGATTTCTTCATACTTCCCGATCAGGCATACGGAAAGGAACTTGCAGAGGACGTCCTCAGGATGGGCATCTCCGTCCATGTCGTCATCAAGGATGACATACTGAACCTTCCCAACGTCCAGGTGGGTACTATCGACAAGTATACTGTCGCATCTTCCTCCATCAGCAATGCTACCGTAGGTGAGCTGATAATCAAGAGGCTGTTCGACATAATCGTTTCGTTCATAGGGCTTATCTTTACCGGTATCCTTACCATATTCATCGCGCCTGTCATCAAGATGCAGGCTCCGGGTCCCGTATTCTTCTCGCAGAAGAGAGTAGGCAAGAACGGAAAGATCTTCAAGATGTATAAATTCCGCTCGATGTACAGGGATGCCGAGGAGAGAAAGAAGGAGCTCATGGATCAGAACCAGATGCAGGGACTGATGTTCAAGATGGATAACGACCCCAGGATATTCCCTGCGGGCAAGTTTCTGAGGAAGACGAGCATCGACGAGTTCCCCCAGTTCCTGAATATCCTCAAGGGAGATATGTCCCTGGTCGGAACGAGACCGCCGACGCTCGACGAGTATGAGCAGTATGATCCCCACCATCTGAGCCGTCTTGCCATGAAGCCCGGTCTTACCGGAATGTGGCAGGTGTCGGGAAGATCTGACATAACCGATTTCGAGGAGATAGTACGACTTGACAATGAATATATAAGGAACTTCTCATTAGGTTTGGACATTAAGATAATGGTAAAAACTTTTTCGGCTGTTATAATGCATAAAGGCTCGAAATAAAGGGCCATTACAATAACGAAAGCGGTGACGTAATGAACTTTATTATTTTCGGCGGATCGGGTTTTATAGGCACCCATCTGATAAAGCTCCTCAAGGCAGAGGTCGTCTCTGAGAACGACAGGATCATCGATGCGGATATCGTCATGCCGGGTGAGGAAGGCGTTGTTCCCGGGGTAGTCGAGAAGATAGACGGAGTCGATTATGTAAGGCTCGACGTAAGGAAGAAGATCGAACTCGATCTCGTTCCGACAGAGGATGATATCATCTTTAATCTGTCGGCTGTACACAGGACTCCCGGGCATCCGGATCATGAATACTTCGAGACGAATATCGAGGGTGCGGAAAATGTTACGGAGTTTGCACAGAGGATGGGCATCTCGAAGATCCTCTTTACGAGCTCGATTGCTCCCTATGGTGCAGCCGAGGAGCTCAAGACGGAAGACACACTTCCTACACCGAATACTCCCTACGGAATAAGCAAGCTCGTTGCCGAGCAGATACACAGGACATGGCAGGCGCGAGACGATAAGAGAGAACTGACGATCCTGAGGCCGGGTGTTGTCTTCGGCAAGGGAGAGCACGGTAATTTCACGAGACTTTACAGTGGTATAAAGAAGAAGTATTTCTTCTACACAGGAAGAAGGGATACCATCAAGGCGGCTGTCTACGTCAAGGAACTCGTCCGCTTTATGAAATACCGCATGATAGATAATTCGTTCCCGGGCGCTGATGTATTCAACTGTACATTCGAGCCTGCATTCACTATCGAGCAGATCTGCAATACGATCATGGAGGAGACGGGTACACAGAGAAAGATACTGCTCCTTCCGGGGTGGCTTTTGATGACCGCGGCCGTTATCCTTACTCCTTTCGGAGGAAGGAAGCTCGGACTTCATCCCGCCAGGGTCAAAAAGCTCATGATATCCACGAATATCTGCGGAAAGAAACTTGCTTCGTGCGGATATACTTTCCACTACACGCTCGGCGAGGCCATTCGCGACTGGTATGAAGACTGCAATAAGGAAGGACTGTTCTAAAAGATGTCTTTTGATGTAAGGATAATAGTTGCCGCACATAAGAAATACCGGATGCCTGAAGATCCGATGTATCTTCCGGTCCATGTAGGAGCCGAAGGGAAGGACTTCGATCTGGGATACCAGAAGGATAATGAAGGCGAGAATATCTCTTCGCTCAATCCGAGCTTCTGCGAGCTCACGGGACTTTACTGGGCATGGAAGAACCTGGATGCAGACCACATAGGTCTTGTGCACTACAGGAGATATTTCCGGGGCAAAGGAAAGGGAAAGGATCTTTTCGACAAGATCCTTAAGTATGAGGAACTGAAGCCTGTTCTTGACGCACATCCCGTCATCGTGCCGAACAAGAGGCACTACTACATAGAGACTTTATATAAGCACTACCAGCATAATCATTATATCGACGAGCTCGATACTGCTGCGGACATACTGAAGGAGAAATATCCTTCCTATGCCGGAGCGTATGACAAGGCCATAAACAGGACATGGGGATATATGTTCAACATGATGATCATGAGAAAGGATCTTCTCGATGATTACTGCACATGGCTGTTCGATATCCTTTTCGAGCTGTCTGAGAGGCTCAAAAAGGAAGGCCAGACGGGATTCGAGGCAAGATTCCCCGGGCGCGTATCCGAGAGACTTTTCAATGTCTGGCTTACATATAAGCTCGACAGCGGCGAGATAAAAGAGGAAGAGGTCATGGAGATCCCCTTCATGTATATGGAGAAGATCAATATCTTCAATAAAGGGATCACTTTCCTTAAGGCAAAATTCCTGGGCAGAAAGCCTGAGAAGAGTTTCTGATAAAGACCGGGACTGCTGATGATGGGAAGATATAACGAGAAGTGGACGATCGAAAAGAGCTCCCGGGGGTATGATCCTTTACTCCCCGTCAGCTTCCTGTACTATATCCTCTTCTTCCTTTTCTTCAACTATCACTTCATGGGTACGACGATGTTCTACAGGGAGCATCTTTACGTATATTCCGAGATCTTTAAGCTATGGTATAACAGACTGACGGACGTGGTCGTATACCTTGCGGTCTTTACCGTAATATTCCTTATAAAAGACTGGCGGATGAAGCTCTATGCCGCCGCCCTGATCATCGTCACCCTCCTTCATGACTACAACAGGGAGGTCATCGATTACAAGGCTACAACAGTATTCCTGATGCTGATCATCTGCTCGGCCCGTAAGTCCTACAAGGTCATTGGCATCATTTCCCTCATATCGGGATGGATCTGGATCATCGCAAGCTATATAGGAGTCCGGACAGGAAACCTAACCGACATCATCTACGATCACGGGACAAGGCATGCTTTCGGTTCGATATATGCTACCGACCTGATGTGTCATGTCCTGACCCTGACGATGGTATATCTGATCCTGAGGAAGGGTGTGCTGAAGATCCCGGAGTATCTCATGATAGCACTGCTGATGGTAATCAATATCCTTTTTGTAAAGGCAAAGATAGGACTTCTCTGTACGATGATCCTGGTGGCAGTGACGGTGTACTGTCAGTATGTCCGTCCGAAGAAGTTAGGATCCGAGATGCTCAAAAGGAATATAAAGAGGTTCTTTGTTGTATCCTCGGTCATCTTTGCCGCGATCATGTTCTACTTCACTTATACATATACATGGGATCCGTCCGCATTCTACAACAAATATGAATTCCTGAAGACGATCAAGCTCAGGTTCAGATACGGCAACAGGGCAATGACGGAGAATCCGATAACGATGTGGGGTGTGTATATAAGAGAGAACGGAAACGGAGGAGTCGCAGACGGAACCGTCAAGGACTACTTCTTCATCGATATCTCATATGTCAAGATACTGCTCAAGGAAGGAATGTCCATATTCCTTGTCGGCATGTCGCTCTTTATCGCAACCTCTGTAAAGCTCATGAAGAAAAAGCAGTTCTATGTAATGTTCATCGTGACTGTATTTGCGCTCGACTGCGCTGTTGAGCATCATATGCTCCAGACATGCTACAGCCTGTTCTTCTTCCCGCTCTTCTGCGATCTCGAAAAGCCCGGGACTTATACCGCAGAACAGGAAAGCGAAGAACAGTCATTCACATTCGGAAGCGGATCGGGCGCCATGAAAGCCCCGAAACATTCATATGCACTGTCTTCGGAAGGAGCGGCCGGATAATAATGAACCTATCGACGTTTGATCTCGTAAAGAAGCTCAGCAGTGAGAGATCCGACAGGCTGGTAACCGTCAGCGATGACGATGTCAGGAGGATCCAGAAAGTCCTCCTCGACATGATGGAGGATACAAAGTCCGTATGTGAGGAAAACGGGATCACATATATGCTCGTCGGCGGAAGCGCTCTGGGAGCCGTCAGGCACGACGGCTTTATCCCGTGGGACGATGATATGGATATCGGAATGACCGGCAGGGATTTTAAGAAGTTCGTAAAGCTCTTTGAAGAGAAGTTCGGCGGTAAGTACTGGGTACATACTGAAGACACTCCGGAATACGGATCGGTCATCGGAAAGATAAGGCTAAAGGGCAGCACATATAAGGGAAGGGACGATCTCTTTACGGACGAGTGCGGTATCCCCGTCGATATCTTCCGTCTCGAGAACGTATCCGATAATAAGTTCATCAGGAAGATACATAAGACATTCTGCATGGGCATAGGACTTGTTCTTTCCTGCAGGCTGTTCTACAGGAACAGGGAATACTACATGGATCTTGCCGCGGGCGACAAAGACATCGAGAAGGTCTTCAAGAGGAAGATCAGGCTCGGATCCTTATTCCGCTTCATGTCCGTGAAGAGCTGGGCGAAGCTCACCGAAAAGTTCTACGGTGCGTGCAAAAAGGACGGTTCAAAGTGTGTAGTCATCCCGTCGGGAAGAAAGCACTTCTCCGGGGAGATCTACAGCAGGGAGGATATGTTAAGGACCGAAGATCATATATTTGACGGTCATACATTCCCCATCCCTGCAGGCTATGATGCATATCTTAAGCAGCTCTACGGTGATTATATGAAGATCCCTTCCCCTGAGGAGAGGGAATCCCATTTACTTGTGAGCCTTGATATACCACAGGAGTATAGATGATGGAAGTAAGAAAGCTGACAAAAGAAGACTGCGGAAGGCAGGCGACTCTCGATGATATGAAGGAGAGGCTCGTCCTGATGCTCTCCGCCCTTGCGAAGTTCTGCGATGAGAACGGCATCAGGTATTACCTGTCGGGCGGAACGCTCCTCGGCGCGGTAAGACATAAGGGTTTTATCCCCTGGGATGATGACATTGACATAAATGTCCCGAGGCCCGACTGCGAAAAGCTCCAGTCTTTATCAGGAGGCATGATAGACGGAAAGTACTATCTTCAGAGACCGGATCCGTTCGCGATCGCACATTCCGAGGCATGGAGGCTCTATGACTTTTCGATGGTTATCGAGAACAGTCTCGGACGGTCCAGCAAAAAGCCTTTCTATACGCCGATCTTCATAGACATCTTCCCGATCGAAGGACTTCCTTCCGATGATGAGGAACTCAGGAAGCACTTTAAGAAGATCAAGCGCGTCAGGTTCTTCCTCCTGTGCGGCATCTTCAATGCATGGAAGGGTACGACGTTCGTGCGCAAGGTCGCTCACCTTGTCTTCCGTCCGTTCTCCAAGCTCGTAGGTATAGACACACTCTACAATAAGATCCAGGATCTCGGGAAGAAATATCCTTTCGATGAGTGTGACCATATAGGCGTCGTTACGGCTCCCGTCCATACTGTCGAGGAGAGGGTCCTGAAGGAGGAATACATCCCCCAGGTCGATGTTGCTTTCGAAGGCAGGACGTTCAAGGGTCCCGCGAACTACGATACATATCTGACCCAGCTCTACGGAAAGGATTATATGCAGATCCCTCCGGAGTCAAAGCGTCATTCGCATCACGGATTTACGCTCTACTTCAACAAGAACGAAGGATAAGATGTCAATGGATAATATAAGTACTGAAGAGATACAGAAGATATGCCTTGAGATCCTTAAGGATCTTGATGCCTTCGCGAAAGAGAACGGAATCCGCTATTATATGTCCGGCGGAACGCTCCTCGGTGCCGTCAGGCATAAAGGTTTTATCCCGTGGGATGACGATATCGATCTGATGATGCCGCGCCCTGATTACGAGAAGTTCGTTACGACATATAAGGGCAGGTATACGGTAGGAGAGAGTACGATCGACAGAACGTATATGACACCGTCCGCAAGGGTATGGGATAATGACACGGTCATTGAATGGTTCACTCTGAAAGAGAGGAGCATCGGCGTCTTCATCGATATATTCCCGATGGACGGTTATCCTTCAAATGAGTTTATCAACAGGATCCATACGAACAGGCTCCTGTTCACCAGAAAGCTCCTCAGGGTAGTGATACACAAGTTCAGGGAAGGTGAGAAGAAGCCCTTCCTGAAGTCACTGGCCCAGAAGATCATAAAGGATCCCAACAAGCTGTCGAGGAAACTCAACAGGATCGGTAAGAAGTATCCTTACGAGGGATCGGAATATGTGGGAGTCACGACTACGCTCGACCATCTCAAGAAGGAGCGCAACAGCAAAGATGTATATAAAGAGACGGTATATCTTCCTTTCGAGGATATGATGCTGCCGGCCCCCTCGGGATATGAGACATATCTTAGGAAGCTCTACGGGGACTATATGCAGCTCCCTCCTCCGGAGAAGCGCGTATCGGAACATAATTTCAATCTTTACAGGAGATAATGAGAATGGGAAAACTGCTTACGGTATCGGTTGCCGCATACGGTGTTGAACAGTATATAAGGAATACTCTCGATTCCATAGTCAACTGCGGAAGGATAGATGATATCGAGATCCTCGTAAACGACGACGGCGGAAAGGACAATACGCTGGCGATAGTAAAGGAATATGAGGAGAAGTATCCGGGATCCGTTATAGCCGTCCATAAGGAGAACGGCGGATACGGTTCGGTCATCAATAAGAATGTCGAGCTCGCGACGGGCAAGTTCTTCAAGCAGCTGGACGGTGACGACTGGTTCGATACGGATAATATCGATAAGTATATGGATGTCCTCGATAAGACCGATGCGGATATCGTCATCACGGTAACGAACGAGGTCTACGAGGATGAGGGAAGGACCAATGTCAGGGACCGTTTCAGCGAACAGGAGGAAGGTCTTTATGACTTCTCGTCATTTCCGCTTACAGTCAATTCATCAATGCATTCGACGACATATAGGACCGAGATCCTCCGTCATGAGGACTGCAGGATAACGGAAGGCATGTTCTATACTGATGTCGAATATCTGTGCAATCCGCTGAAGTATGCAGATAAGGTATATGTAACACATATCCCGCTCTACTGCTACAGACTGGGAAGAGAGGGACAGAGCGTAAGTAAGACGGGATATCTGAAGCATCTCGGGGACCTGGATCACCTTCTCTATAAGCTCATGGACATAAGAAGCCAGATCCCTTCCGATGCGGCTGTAAAGAGGGCATTTATGCAGACGAGGCTCCGTGTGACATTTAATCTTGTCGTCCAGTGTCATCTGCTCTTGCCCCCGACAAAGGAGAATAAAGAGGGACTCCGTAAGATATTCGGTGATCTTAAGGCTTACGATAAGGATCTTTATGATAAGATCATTTCTACGAGAAAATACAATAAGATCCTCGATATGAGCAACTTCGCACTGTACAGACCCGTACGTGTTATAATTAACAGAAGATGGAAATAACCTTGTGAGGTGAAGAAGATGAATGTAGCATTACTGACCGCGGCAGGAACGGGAACAAGGATGGGCCAGGATATCCCCAAGCAGTTTATCCACGTAGAGAACAAGCCCATCATTATCCATACTATGGAAGCCTTTCAGAGGCATCCTTCGATCGATGCGATAATCGTCGTTACGCTCCCTTCGTGGGTAGATGTTGTTAAGGCATATGCCGCACAGTTCAATGTAACGAAGCTCAAGTGGGTCGTCCCCGGCGGTGAGACGGGACAGGAATCCATATATAACGGTCTTCTGAAGCTCAAGGAAGAGCTCTCGGATGATGATGTCGTTCTCGTACACGACGGCAACAGGTGTCTCGTATCGAGCGAGATCATCTCAGACAGCCTTGCGACATATAAGCAGCACGGAAGCGCGGTCGCTGCCATCCCCTGCGTGGAAGCAGTCTTCAGATCGGATGACAACGGTCAGTCCTCTGACAATTCCATCCCGAGAGAGCAGCTCTTCAGGACACAGACGCCTCATACATATTCGCTGGGCAAGCTCCTCTGGGCACATGACGAGGCGATCAAGAGAGGCATCAAGAGTACTGCCGCTTCATGCGTCCTCATGTGGGAACTCGGTGAGAGAGTCTACTTTTCGAAGGGATCGGAAGAGAACCTTAAGATCACTACGATCGATGACATGATGATATTCAAGGCTCTCCTGCATACCAAGAAGGACGACTGGCTCAAATGATAAAGTACGATCCGGTCTACTTTGAGGACATAAAGAGAGTTATAAGGCATATCCCGGACATGGATATGCTCAAAGGGAAAGATATCCTGATCACGGGCTGCACGGGAATGCTTTGCTCCCCGGTGGCGGATATCCTTCTTTTTCTTAATTCGGAATATTCCTTCGGGATCAATGTAAAGCTCGCAGGAAGGAGCGAAGAGAGAGTCAGGGACAGGTTCTCGTACTGGGAAGGAAAGTATGAGTTCGTCCCTTACGATGCGACTTCTCCCGAAAGACTCGATGCGTCCATACATGCCGATTACATCATCCACGGTGCGAGCAATGCCAACCCTTCAATCTATACGAAGGAGCCTGTCGAGACGATGCTGTCGAATACGACGGGGCTCAAGGTCCTTCTGGACCATGCGAGGGACACGGGCTGCAAAAGGCTTCTCTATGTTTCGTCGAGCGAAGTCTACGGCAGGAAGGAGAGCTCTGATCCCTATCCCGAGGACTTCTACGGATATGTGGACATATTAAATCCCAGGGCATGCTATCCCAATGCGAAAAGGATGGCTGAGACAATGTGTGTTGCTTATTCCGAGGAATACGGCACCGATACGGTAATGGTAAGGCCGGGTCATATCTACGGCCCCACGATAACGCCTTCCGATTCGAGGGCTACGGCCCAGTTCACGAGGAATGTCGCGAACGGCGAGGATATCGTAATGAAGAGCATGGGAACACAGCTGAGGTCATACTGCTATATACTTGACTGTGCATCGGCACTCCTCTGCGTCCTTCTGAACGGTGAGAAGAACAATGCCTACAATATCTCGAATCCGGATTCCATAGTATCTATAAGGGATACCGCCGAAGCACTGGCGAAAGCCGGCGGGGTAAAGGTCGTTTTCGATGTGCCTACGGATACTGAGAAGAAGGGTTACAACCTGATGGACAATTCGTCCCTGACGTCTGACAAGCTTCAGTCTCTCGGCTGGAGCGCGGAGTTCTCACTCGATGAGGGGGCGTCAAGGACAGTGGAGCTGTTCAGGCTGTAAAGGGAAAGGCGGATCGACAGTGATGATTGATGGGATCGCGGTCCTGATACCGTGTTACAACGAAGGCAAGACGATAAGGAAGGTAGTGACTGATTTTAAGGAGGCCCTTCCCGAAGCGGTCATATATGTATATGACAATAATTCATCGGATGACACTGTCAGCGAGGCGGAAAGCGCCGGCGCAGTCGTAAGACATGAATACCAGCAGGGCAAGGGCAATGTCATAAGGAGGATGTTCCGTGAGATAGACGCGAAGTGCTATATCATGGTCGACGGTGACGATACATATCCTGCAGCCTCAGCAAGGGAGATGGCGGATCTGGTCCTTGAGAAGAATGCCGACATGGTCGTCGGAGACAGGCTGTCATCCACCTACTTTCAGGAGAACAAGAGACCTTTCCACAATTTCGGCAATTCGATCGTAAGATCCTCGATAAATGCTCTCTTCAGGAGCGACATCAAGGATATAATGACCGGATACAGGGCATTCAGCTATCTTTTTGTAAAGACGTTCCCGGTGCTTTCGAGAGGGTTCGAGATCGAGACGGAGATGAGCATTCACGCCATCGATAAGAATCTCTATGTCGAGAATGTCGTCATCGAATACAGGGACAGGCCCGAAGGCAGCGAATCAAAGCTCAATACATATTCAGACGGCGCGAAAGTCCTGATGACCATCGTGAAGCTGTTCAGGAACTATAAGCCCTTGAGGTTCTTTTCGCTGTTGTCGCTTCTCATATTCATCATCGCTTTCATATTCTTCCTGCCGGTCATGATCGACTACATAAGGACGGGACTCGTAGACCGTTTCCCGACTCTCATAGCCTGCGGTTTCATGGTGCTGGCATCGATAGTATCGCTCTTCTCCGGGGTAATCCTGGATAACATAAGGCAGAAGAGCAGACAGGATTTTGAGAGGAACCTCATCGAAGTATCTCAGAGGATGAAGGATTAACGGGGGTGCTCCTTGGAACGGATTCTTAATAAAAGGACTGTTATCAAACAGACGCTCCTGCTCCTGCTCTCGTTTATCACGGCATGGATCACATATGTCTACAACGGTTATCAGGACGATTCAGTCCTGTTCCTGACCGTCTTTTATATGGCCTTCTTCAATGTTGCCGCTTTTCTTCTCGGGTGCATCGACAGATCCCTCGAAAAGGCGCCTCTTTGCGAAGGCAGGAGCGGCATGTCAGACAGGAAACGTTTTTTCCTTACTGCCGCTGTACTGTTCCTCTGCTACATCCCGTATCTCTTTATCTTTTTCCCCGGGACATGCAACTGGGATACGATAAATCAGATATTTGACTACTATAACGGAACAGATCCGATGCCTTTCAGCTGGATAAGAGGGCAGGAGGAGATAAGTGTATTCCTGAATGACCATCATCCGGTCTTTGATACACTTATATTCTCCTTCTTCATATGGATCGGCAGATCCCTCGGCGACATCAACACCGGAATGGCGTTATTCATCCTCGTTCAGCTCGTAGCGGTCTCGCTCGTAATGAGCATGATGCTGATGTTCATGAGGAAGAAGGGATGTCCTAAGATCATCAACGCGGCAGCTCTTGTCTTTACTGCACTGATGCCTTTTATCGCGATCTTCAATGTGACCATGATAAAGGATACGACGTTCACACTGTGCTTCGTTCTTTATCTTATTGTCTATATCTCGATCAATACTGACCGTCCGGGGCTCAGGGATATCATTGCTCTTATAGTCCTGTCTGTCCTTCTTTCACTTACAAAGAAGACGGGTATCTATATAATCCTCCTTTCCAACCTCGGACTGTTCTTCAACGGGGATCTGAGAAAGAGATGGAAGGGCATAATCCTCTCGGTACTTATCCCCGGCATCATAATGAAGGTCATTCTCGCACAGCTTATCTTTCCTGCAGCGAACATATGGCCCGGCGGAAAACAGGAGATACTCAGTACTTTTATCCAGCACGTATCATGCACTGTAATCGAGCATCCCGAAGACATCGATGAGAATGAGGCGGCTGTGATAGACCGTGTCGTCGATTATAATGCGATCCCACAGAAGTTTAATCCGCACTCGACTGACGGAGTCAAGGATACATACCGTTTTTATGCACAGTCATCGGATATAAAGGATTTCATGATCCTGTGGCTCAAGACAGGCCTTACACATCCCGTAACATATCTCAAGGCGTCGGCAGGAACATGCGGCGGATTCTTCGCACCTGTTTCCAAGGTTGGCGTCTATACCGGGATCCCGGATCAGAAGATGGTTGAGGTAAGCCAGCCTGAGGATACATTGGAGATCAGACAGGCATATAATGAATTCCTCGATCATCTGTCGGGGCTTCTTATCTTTAAGACAGTCGTATATTCCTTCTGGATACCTCTGTATGTTCTCGTCATGGCAATAACGAAGAAGAAGTCCAAGGTCGTGATCTCCATGATCCCGGTCCTCGTATCGATACTTACACTGATAGCAAGTCCGTATTCCGGCGCCAGATACGCGCTTCCCCTGATCTATACTGCTTTCCTTATCTACGGGATGCTCTACTTCAGGGAAGAGAAGGAAGACAGGGATCAGGCTTCCGAAGGGACCTGATATACCGCTTACTGTCGTTGCAGCCGGGGTCCTGTATACTATTTCTTCAAAATAACTGATTTGGTATACCGAAATAATGTCTTCAGTATACTATTTTTCAGTAATTCATAGTTCGGTATACCAAATCCGAGAATTCGGTATACCAGATTCAAAAAAACGCCCTGATAGTATACTGGAATGTGGTTTTCGGTATACTAAATCTGAAAAACATATAGAATAGTATACCCAGGTACATAAAAAGGCAGAGGAACACATTCGTGCGGGGTTGAACATCTTAAAACATGAAACCGCTCCGCCTCACTGAGATAATAAAAAGAGGTGCCCCGGAAATGAGCACCTCTTTTATAGTTTTACTTTCCCGAGATCCTGTTGCCTAACCTCACTTATCTGAGGATTCCGTACGATGCGCAGATCTCGCCGAACTCTCTGGACTGTGCGAATCCCTGGAAGACTTCTTCTCTTGAAGCGCCTGCAGCAAATCTGCCCATCCAGTAATCGAATCCGCCCTGGTCAGCCTCACGGCCCATGAACGTCCTGTACAGCCTTGTAATGTACTCGCCGTTGTCGAAGTTGTGACCTACGAACTCGTCACTGAAGAAGAATCCGTGTGCCGCATTTGTTCCGGTGATCTGCATATTCGCAAGTTTCGTCGCCCAGTCCATGAGTCCTGCTTCATCTGCCTTTCTTCCGAGACATGTCTCATACAGCCTTCTGGCAAATGCGATAACCTGCGCATTAGGCTCTACAGTCTTGTTCGGGACACCGCTGCCTCCCGAAGGGATGCCATAGGACAGACATACATTGGCCCACTCAGTCGAATTGATGAAGCCCATTATGACATCCTGCTTGCTCATGCCGCCGGCCAGCTTGCCGAGCCAGTAATCCTTGCCGCCCTGATCTGCAGCCCTGTCGAAGAAGACATTGTAGAGGATATCGAGGAACTCGCTGTCCGTCATTGTCTTGTTGAGGAACTCGGGGCTGTAGAGGAATCCCTTGGCGATATCGGCACCTGTCTTGCCTTCGTTCCTGACCTGGCTCATCCAGTAATCCTTACCGCCCTGATCTGCAGGTCTTCCGAGGACGAGGGAATAGAGCCTGTTTATGAATCCGCTTGTTCCGCCTTCAGACGACTGGTCGTCGGGTTTTGTCGTAGGCTTGGGCGACGGTGATGTCGTCGGCGGGGTTGTAGGAGATCCCGTAGGAGCAGGTGTTACGATCGCAGTATCATCCGCGGGTGTGACGGTAATATTGACACAGTCATCAGTGACACGGACTCTTCTCTTTCCTTCAGGAACACCGGTGAAGGTGTTGTTCGAGACAGTTCCGGTGTTGTCGTTCTCGAGATAGATACCGTGTGCTTTCGTATTCGTGATCTTGTTATTCGAGATCGTCAGCTTCTTCGAGCCTCTCATGAAGATGGCACAGTTTCCGCTGTCAGTGATGGTGTTGTTGCTTATGGTCGTTCCCGTTACCGAATCGGCAAAGATGGCATTGTCTCCGCCGTTCTTTACGGTATTGCCCGTAACTGTCGCACTCGTTCCCTGATCCATATAGATCGGATGTGTCGATCCGCTGACGGTGTTGCCGCTAATGGTACCGGTGCAGTTTCTCATGAAGATGCACTGGGAAGTCGCACCCGAGATCTTATTATCCTTGATGTTAGCTTTCGAATTAGTAACACTTATGGCAACGTTGTAACCCGAGATCTTGTTCATCGTATTGCCTGTAATATTGACTGTATCAACATCTACGACGGTAACGAGATTCTTCGATGTCTTGTTGAAGGTGTTGCCGCTTATATCTACAGTCTTGCCGCTTACCGTATTTGCATAGATACAGTGGTTGGAAGCAGACGCCAGGGTGTTCCCCTTGATGGTTACGGAATCGGCAGGTGCATTTACGACGATGCATGCGGTTGCGCCCGAATCAGTCATGTTGATCGTATTGCCGGATATGGTCGTCTTATTTGCCTTGTCGAGATTGATGTAGCCTCCGTTGAAGGTACAGTTGGATATGGTCGCTGCGGACTTGCTCACGTTAAGTACCTTGGAGAATGTATCATATCCGATGGTAACGGAAGAGTCCGTCATCGACACTTCATTCCTGCCCTTTGTGCTGTACTTATTTGCCTTATCCTTTGACTTGTTGTTGATGACGACCTTATCCGTTTTCTCGATGTAGATGCAGTTAGTCTCTGCGCCCGATAATGTATTCGAATCAACCCTGAAATCGCTCGAGTTGTAGAACTTGATATTGGCAGAGTTCTTTCCGTCGGACTTCAGCGTATTGCCGGATATCGCGACATCTCCGGAATTGATGAACAGGAGCTGCTGCTGGATCCTGTAGTAATTATCCCTGGGCGCATACGATCCGCTGACCGTGTTACCGGATATCGTCGTCGTGAACGAATCATAGAAATCACAGAACATGCCGACCTGATCAGCCGTATTGTTCCTGATGGTCATGTTCTTGAAGCTGTATGCAGAGATACATGCGGATCTTACCTTCGTGAATGTATTCTTCTCGAAAAGGAATGTGTTGCCGTAATCCGTGGCGTAATCCGCGTCTCCCTTGTTGTTCGACTTGGGATGATGCGTTCCTATTCCCCTGAATACGTTATTAAACTCACAGTTCCTTACGGTGATGTTCTTGCAGGGAGTGCCGTCAAGAACGGTATAGGAATTACCCTCGCCCTTCTTGTTCATGAAATCGAGGTGGATCGCCTCTATCGCAAGATGACGTTCGATCTTCTGCTCGTCACTCGTCTCATTGCCGTAGAACTCCTTATCCGGATCACTTCCTTTATAGATCTGTGAATCCTTGAAAGTACAGTTCTCAACGAGGACCTTGTTCGAACCGGAGATATTGAGCATGTGGTTGACGCTGTTCTGGAATGTGACATTCTTTATGATGACATTCTGCGAATGTGTAAGGACCATCATATTCGAGAAATTAGTCCTGCACAGTTCCGCATTCGCGTCCCACGTTCCACCCTCGATGATGATATCGTGAACTCCGCCGTATCCGCTTATCTCGGATCCTGCAGCAGTTCCTGCCTCGGAAACGATATATCCTTCGAGCATGGTTCCCTCACTGGTAATGGACCTTTTGATGACAGCACCGTCTTCGAGGATCAGGTGTGTATCCGGATAGATCCATAATGCAGAATCTATAAAATAAGTTCCTTCCTTGATCGTTATCCTGACCTGTGTTCCTTCATTACCGTTTTCATGCTTTGCCCTGTCTAGAGCATCCTGAATGATAACCTGATCCGGCGCCGCAGCACTATTCCCATCGATCACGACATCGATAACATCGGTATATTTCTTGCCGCCGTTTATCTTCGGCTCTTCAGGCAGAGTGGGCGAAGCCGCAAGGCTTACTGCAGATGCTGCCGCTAACACGGCAAAGGCTGATGCCAGGGCCGCTAATGCTCTGATAGTCTTTTTCATCATCTATCACCTCGTCTTTCCTTGAAATTCGTCAATACAATATACTAATAGTCTACAATCCTACTTTTTATATTTAATTAGGAAAATGTGAACTAATTGTGATATTGATGTGCTTTGAAGGTAAACGCTCCGAATGTCTGTAGGGCTTCACGTTTGTAGTATCGGCCATATACAGTTATAATGTTCTGAAAATAATAAAAAGAAGGATGGGATGCATGGGCAATGTATCGCTGAAGAAGAATTTTCTACTGAATGCCCTTTTGACGATATCGGGCATAATATTCCCCATCATTTCTTTTCCATATGTTTCGAGGATACTGGGTCCCGGAGGAACGGGCAAAGTTGATTTTGCAACGTCGATAATCAGCTATTTTGCACTCTTTTCGCAGCTCGGCATCCCCACCTACGGTATCAGGGCATGTTCCAAGGTCCGTGATGACAAGCAGGCCCTGAGCAGGACAGTGCGCGAACTCATGACGATCAATGTCTTCATGAGCCTTGTCGCATATGCCGTCTTTATCCCGGTATTGCTCTTTGTGCCGAGGATCAACGGCGAAAAGCCGCTCTTCCTCATCATCAGCATGACACTTATCCTGAATGCCGTCGGTATAGATTATCTTTACAGAGGCCTCGAAAAGTATTCCTACATCACGGCAAGGTCGATCCTGTTCAAAGTGATCGCGTTCGTTTCGCTGTTTATCTTCATAAAGGAAAAAGATGACTACGTTATCTACGGAGCGATATCCATTTTCGCTACGTCGGCATCGAATATACTGAACTTTATCCATGCGCGGAGGTATATCTCTTTCAGGGGGCTCGGCAAATGCGACTGGAAGAAGCATCTGAAGCCTGTCGCAATGTTCTTTGCGATGTCGTGTGCCACCACGATCTATCTTCACCTCGATACATCGATGCTCGGATTTATGTGCGGTGAGGTCGATACCGGTTATTACGGCGCATCGGTAAAGGTCAAGAAGATCCTTGTAAGCCTCGTTACTTCCTTGGGCGCGGTACTCCTTCCGAGAGCCGCATATTATGTCGAGCAGGGTAAGATGGCAGATTTCAGGAGGATAACCGAGAAGGCGCTGAAGTTCGTATTCGTGATCTCGACTCCGCTGATGGTCTTCTTTATGTTCTATGCAACAGAGAGCATCATGTTCCTTTCGGGAGATGAATATCTTCCTGCGATCCCTGCCATGACGGTGATCATGCCTACGCTCCTGTTCATAGGCATCACAAATATCCTCGGCATCCAGATACTGGTCCCTCTCGGGAAGGAAAGATATGTACTCTATTCCGAGATCGCCGGAGCAGTCGTGGACCTTATCCTTAACCTGATACTCATACCTCCGCTCAAGGCGACCGGTGCGGCCATCGGAACGACGGTAGCGGAACTGGTGGTATTTATCGTACAGTATTACCTACTGCACAGGATTAAGGACCAGAACCCGATAGTCGACTCCTTCAGGAAGATAAGATACTGGAAGATACTGGCTTCGATATCGCTTGCGATCCCGTGCTCTATATGGGTAAAGTTTATCGTATTCGACCTGAATATAGGGGGCACACCCGGGAAGGTTGCGCTCATAAATAACCTTACGAAGCTCGCCTGTGAAGGAGTGTGCTTTATGGCAGTCTATGTATCCGCCATGCTCCTGCTAAAGGATGAGATGATGACCGAGATCATGACGACGGTAAGGGGCAAGCTCACAAGAAAGAGGAAAAGCGCAGAGTGACAGATCCCAATCTACCTGTATCTTTAGGGCGAAAGACGAGGGTGCTGGTCCTGAATCTGTGGTTCAGGACGGGCGGAACCGAGAATGCCATGATCGGAATGTGCAGAGAACTTCAAAAACACGGTTGTGATGTTACGGTACTCTCCTTTTTCGATGAGGGTGATAACAGGGAAAGGATGCCGGAGGGCGTAAAGCTCCGGCTTATGGAGCGCTCTTTTCTTCAGGATGCGATGCTCAGGCATTACAGCAAAAACGGTCTTGTCAGGGCGGTCCAGAAGGTCATTCATAAATCTTCTCAGATCATATTCAGAGTAAACGGAGAAGGTAACAGACTGTTTGAGTCAGTGCTGAAACTGACTCCCTGTCTGCCGGATGAAGAATATGATCTGCTCCTGGATTTTTATGGATACGGCAACTTTCTCACCGCATTTGGCGACAGGAAGGTCAGGGCGAAGAGAAAAGCAACTTGGGTCCATGTCGAGAATATGGACTATTTCAGAAGGACAAGAGGATACTACGGCGGATATGACAGGATATTCTGCGTATCAAATGCAGTCAAAGATGCATTTGATAAGGAATTCCCGGACTTTGCGGAGAAGACAGAGGTATTCCACAATTATATCGATACGGAAAGGATACAAAGTCTCGCTTCTCAAAGTACACAGGATATGTTTGATCCCGGGAAAGGATTCAACATCGTTACGGTGTGCAGACTTAACAGGGAAAAGGGTATCGATATCGCTATAGGGGCAGCAGCGATCCTTAAGAAGACAGGTTGTGTATTCAAATGGGTTATCATTGGTGAAGGGGAAGAAAGACAGACGTTGGAGTCACTGATAAGAGAAAATGATATCGGAGACTGCTTTTGTCTTGCCGGGAACAGGACTAATCCCTATCCTTACATAAAGAACTGTTCGATCTATGTCCAGCCTTCCCGTAATGAGGGTTACAGTACAACGATCCTTGAGGCCAGGGTCCTCGGGAAAGTAATCGTAACGAGCAACATTCCGAGTTCGATCGAACAGATTAACGACGGTATAAACGGATATATCTGCGAGCTGGATCCGGAGAGTTTTGCATCAAGGATCTCCCGACTCATGGATAACAGGGAAAGGATCAGTAAGATGGAATGCACGATAGCAGGTTCGAACGATTATTCTTTCGATGATTATAAACTGATCGTAAATATGATTGACAGTCAGCCCGCCCGTTCGTGATATAATGTGTTTCAGAATCAAGGGGAGAGGCTTTTGCGGGGGAGATGAAGTTAAAGAGTCTGGTATCCACGGTTTCGTTCTTTGCAGTGGGGATAGTCCTTTTCTGGGCTGTCCAGAGACTGCTGACGCCATCGTGGAACTATCCTATCAATTATGACAATACCGGACTTTCGGTAAGGGGATTCTATAATCTCGAGGAAGATACCGAGGAAGTCTTTTTTATGGGAACGAGCCACATCATCGTTTCCGTATCGCCGATGGAACTGTACAGGGATCACGGGATAATCAGCTATAACGTCGGAACGAGCGGCCAGCCGATCGAGGTCTCGCGTTTTCTTACAAGTCAGATCTTCAGGAGACAGCATCCGAAGGTCATCGTTATGGATGTCAGCAATCTTTTTCTGGATTTTACGGATAATAGCCGTAACATTAATTCCGCTACATCATATGTCATGGACAATGCGCCATTTTCTATTGATAAGGTCAGGCTTGCTCATGACCTTCAGGTGATCATGGATAAGAGAAATGAGGGTTCGGGTTCCAATATGCCGACAAAGGATTATTTCTGGAGCTCGCTCATTCCGATAATCAAATACCATGACAGGTGGGAACGTGTAGGCGAAGCGGATTTCCGTGATTTCTCAAAACTTCAGGCGGATCATTATTCCTTCGGTCTTTCTATCAATACTGCTATTGGCAAACCTGCAGTGAGCGTAAAAGAGATGAATTACTATGCCGAAGAACTCATGAATACAAACAGGATGGAGCATAAGGTCATTCCCGAAGAGAACATAGAACTCCTGCGGGACATAAAGGGAATGTGTGATGAGAACGACTGTGAACTCCTGCTGATAAAGATACCTAGCGTGCATCTGCCGACAACCTATATATCATCATGGACCGAAGATAAGAGCCGTCATATGAAAAAAGTGGCAAAGGAAGAAGGTATCGAGTTTATTGACCTTCTTTACGATGTAGATCTCGGGATCGATTACCAGAAGGATTTTCTGGACGGAGGAATGCATCTTAACTATCTGGGATGTCTGAAGGTATCATCGTGGCTGGGAGACTATCTGACTGAAAATTATGATGTCGGCGGGAAAAAGTCCGATTTTTACGACGAAGAAATGAAGATATATGAAAAACTCGTTGATCTTGCGAGGATACAGATGGAGACGGATTTTGAAGATTATATCGATATCCTTCTTGAGAATGCCGACAGATATGTCATCTTCATAATGGCAAGGGATGACTGTCAGAATGGATTTGATGATGAGAAGAATGAAGTGATGCACAGACTGGGTCTGTCGACTGATTTCACCTCAAAGGGACTCCACAGGAATTCCTACATTGCAATAATCGACCGTGGGAATGTGGTATATGAGGACAGTTCCCACGAGGCTCTCGCTGTAGACTATAACATTGACGACCAGTATAAGGTTACGGCAGAGAGCAAGGGATTCTATGCCGGTGACGGGGTATCGCTTTCCAGTAAGGGAGCGGAATATGCAAGAAATTACAGAGGATTGAACATAGTCGTATTTGACAGGGAGAGCGAATGGTTTATCGACTCGGTCTGCTTTGATTCATATAAGCAATCGTTCCTTGCATTCAGAGACAGGGAGATCATACGCCCGATGTTCAAGCAGTATGAAGATTACATAATAAACGGAGTAAAGATAAACAGGAGATAACAGGATCATATTTACGATCCTCACATAAATGAGGAACATGCGGAAGATGTTTTACGATGAAGTTTTAAAGTACGGCGATAAGGAAGCCTTCATAGAGGACAGCGGAAAGAGTATGACATACTCGGAGCTCGATGCCTTTTCGAAAAGGGTCGGGGAGCATGTCGTTCCAAGAAAAGTTGTCCTGTGCCTCTGTCAGAATTCGATAGCTTCGGTATCAGGTTATGTCGCTTTTCTGGCCTCTAACGTGGTGCCTGTACTTATCTCAAAGGATACGGACAGGAGCCTGATCGACGGTCTGATCGATACTTATAAGCCGGGATTTATATACTCTCCCGAGGAGAGGCTCGATATATTCGGCGGATATGAGACGGTCTTCGAGGAGAGCGGCTACCATCTGATGAAGCGGACGGAGCCTTGTGAATATGAACTCTTCGATGAGCTGGCGCTCCTGATGTCGACTTCGGGAACGACCGGAAGCTCAAAGCTCGTCAGGCAGAGCAGAAAGAATATACAGGCAAATGCGGAATCGATCGCGCAGTATCTCGGCATAACCGCAGATGAGCGCCCCGTTACGACGCTGCCGATGTTCTACTGCTACGGACTGTCTGTCATAAACAGCCATCTGCTCAAGGGTGCGACGATCCTCCTGACGGGGATGAGCGTTATGCAGAAAGCCTTCTGGGATTTCATGAAGGGCCATAAGGCGACGTCATTTGCCGGAGTGCCTTATACTTTCGAGATGCTCAAGAGGATAAGATACTATAAGCTCGATCTTCCGGATCTTCGCTATATAACGCAGTCAGGCGGCAAGATGCCTCCGCAGGTCCATGAGGAATTCGCGCGATGGACAAGGGAGAACGGGAAGCAGCTCTTCGTCATGTACGGCGCCACAGAGTCGACTTCGAGGATGGGTTATCTTCCTCCGGAGCGGTCCGTCGAAAAGGCGGGCAGTATGGGCGTTGCGATCCCGGGTGGAAGGTTCTTCCTCAAGGACGATGAGGGCAATGAGATAACATCTCCCGATACAGAGGGCGAGCTCTTCTATGAGGGCGATAATGTTACTTTAGGATATGCGACATGTATAAGCGAGCTTTCGGACGGAGATATGAGGAACGGAGTCCTTCAGACCGGCGACATGGCTGTAATGGATGAGGAAGGTTTTTACTATATCACCGGAAGGAAGAGCAGGTTCCTGAAGATATACGGGCTCAGGGTCGGTCTCGATGAAGTCGAGAGGATCCTCTCAGCGAAGTATGAGGGGTGTGATATTGCCGCGACAGGAACCGATGCAAAGCTCATCATCTATACCGACGCTAAGGACAGGACGGAGGAGATGAGAAGATATATCTGCGAAGTGACGCATCTTAACGAGATCTCCGCAGAGGTAAGATATATGGAGGTCCTTCCGCGCGGGGAGAACGGGAAGGTACAGTACTCTAAGCTTGATAAGGAATAATGACATATAAGGAGGAACAGTTACATGAGACAGAGGGTTATCGATATCCTGAACCAGTTCAGGGGAGATGTCGATTTTGACAAGGCTGAGGGGATCATCACGAAGAAACTGATCAATTCGATCGATATATCGGAATTCATTCCCGCACTTGAGGATGAGTTTGATATCGAGATCGGAATGGAATATATGGAGAATGAGAATTTCGATACAGTCGATGCGATCGTCTCCATGA
The DNA here is from genome assembly GCA_017529925.1 of Clostridiales bacterium. Lineage (GTDB taxonomy): Bacteria > Bacillota > Clostridia > Saccharofermentanales > Saccharofermentanaceae > Saccharofermentans. Next base: position 12,654 of record JAFXMZ010000024.1, on the reverse strand, counting down.
TAGAAGAGATACAGGAAGGCTGACATTAAGACATGTCGATAGTATCGCTGCCGTTCCTTATCTTCCTGCTCGTCACGATGACGGTATTCTATATCTGCCCCGTTAAGTTCAGATGGGGTGTGCTTCTTGCTGCGAGCATATGCTTCTATGTTATCGTCGGCAAGTGGATATTCCTGCCGGTAATGATCGCCGAGGCGCTGATCGTATGGGGCGGGTCCTTTCTTATCGACAGAAGATACAGGGCACAGGACTGGATAATAAAGAACGGTGACGGCGATAAGTCCTTTAAGAACGGCATAAAGAAAAAGTATAAGAAAAAGTGCAGGAGGATACTGGTACTGACGCTTACTGCGGTCATAGGACTTCTCGTATTCCTGAAGTTTGCACGCTACCTGGATGAGTTCCTGAGCGGTCTTTTCGATATGACGAACGGTTCGTTCATAAGGGCTGAGATGCTCATAATACCTCTGGGTATCTCATACTATACTTTCTCGATGGCCGGCTATCTCCTTGATGTCTACTGGAGGAGGGAAGAGCATGAGAGGAACTTTTTGAGATTCCTCCTGTTCGCGATATATTTCCCTCACATCATCCAGGGCCCGATCTCGAGATATAACGAACTCGGTGTTGAACTTAAAAAGGAGCTCCGTTATGAACGTACGAGAGTCGCTCACGGCATGCAGCTCATGATCTACGGATTCTTCAAGAAGCTCGTTATCGCCGACAGGCTCAATATGGTCGTATCTTCGATCTACGACGGCCGCGTCCACTCGGGAAGCATATTCGTATTCGCGGTCTTTTTCGACGTAGTGCAGATCTATACTGATTTTTCCGGTTATATGGATATCGTGACGGGTGCTTCGCAGATATTCGGCGTTACCCTCGAAAAGAACTTCGATCATCCGTTCTTCTCTAAGACAGTTACGGAGTTCTGGCGCAGATGGCACATCACGCTCGGAGGATGGTTCAGGGATTATGTCTATATGCCGGTGACACTGTCCTCGAAGATGAAGAAGCTCAATAAGTTCTCGAAAAAGCACTTCCCGCAGGCCGTAAGCCGGTTCATAACAGTATTTATTCCCGTCATGATCACATGGATATTTATGGGACTGTGGCACGGAACGGGAATGCCGTATCTAATATGGGGACTATACTACGGAACTCTCATATGTCTGTCTGAACTTCTGGCTCCCTTCTTCAGGAAGACCAACGAAAAGCTCGGATTCAGGGACGATTCATTCTTCTTTAATCTCTTCAGGATGGCAAGGACAGGCCTGATCTTCGCGGGCGGACGCCTGCTGACGAGACCCGGAGGACTGAAGAATACAAAGATGGTGCTCGGTCAGATCTTTACCGACTTGAGGCCGTGGAAGTTTTTTGATGACAGCATCTTTTACTACAATATCAGTTCCCGTCAGCTCAACGTGGTGCTTCTGGCTATCCTTGCAGTCTGGGGCGTATCGATGCTCCAGAGGAAGGGGAGCGTGTGTGAGATGCTCGACAGGCAGCACCTGATCGTACGCTGGGCGATAATCTACGCGGCATTCTTCGCCGTTCTCATATTCGGAGTCTACGGTCCCAAATTTGACCCTGCCTCTTTCATCTACATGCAGTACTGATACCCTTTTCGATGTGTACGGGAAGTACAGCGGGGAAAGGTCGCCCCGCAGGTATTTTTGTAGTATCATACTTGGGTAAGATCATCTTCGGAGGCACCATGAAAGGAATAATACTGGCAGGCGGAACAGGTTCGAGGCTCTATCCTCTTACTCTTGTTACATCAAAGCAGCTCCTGCCTGTCTACAATAAGCCCATGATCTATTATCCTCTGTCGACGCTCATGCTCGCGGGGATAAGGGAGATCCTTGTAATAAGCACCCCTGAAGACATCTCGAGGGTCGAAGAGCTCATGGGTGACGGTTCCCAGTTCGGGATATCTCTTGAATACTCGGTGCAGCCTTCGCCTGACGGACTTGCCCAGGCATTTATCATCGGAAGGGATTTCATAGGAGACGATCCGTGCGCGATGGTCCTCGGCGACAATATCTTTTACGGAAGCGGATTCAGACAGACTCTTCATAAGGCGGTCGAGGATGCGGAAAACGGAAAGGCAACGGTCTTCGGCTATTATGTTCCCGATCCCGGGAGGTTCGGTGTCGTTGAATTCTCGGAGGACGGCAGGGTAATAAGCATTGAGGAAAAACCCGCCGATCCCAAGAGCAATTATGTCGTTACCGGCCTTTATTTCTACCCTTCGGGCGTGAGCAGTATGGCTTCAAAGGTCGTGCCTTCCGAACGCGGAGAGCTTGAGATAACATCGCTCAATGACATGTATCTTGATGAAGGCAAGCTGAATGTCCAGCTGCTCGGCCGCGGCTATGCATGGTTTGATACCGGTACGGCCGACAGCCTCCTCGATGCATCGGAATTCGTGAGGATGATCGAGAGACGCCAGGGCATCGCGATATCAGCTCCCGAAGAGATAGCATATTATCAGAAGTGGACAGATAAGGAGAAGCTTCTGGAGGCGGCAGCCAAGTATGGAAACAGTCCCTACGGTGATCACTTGAGATCCGTTGCAGAGGGCAGGGTCATCTACTGACTGTAAGTCTCATTCACAGGAGAATAACGGGATGAACATATTGATAACCGGCGGCGCAGGATTCATAGGGAGCAACTTCATATACTACATGCTCGAAAAGCATCCGGAAGACCGCATCATCTGCATCGATAAGCTTACTTATGCAGGCAATATGTCAACGCTTCAGGAAGCGCTTAAGTCGCCCCGTTTTGTTTTTTATAAAGCCGATATCTGTGACAGGGAAGAGATATACAGGATCTTCGATTCGGAAAAGCCCGGCGCAGTCATAAACTTTGCGGCCGAATCTCATGTCGACAGGTCGATCGAGGATCCCGAGATCTTCCTTCGGACAAACATCATCGGAACGGAAGTCCTGATGGATGCCTGCAGGAGATATGGGAATATAAGGTTCCATCAGATCTCTACCGATGAAGTATACGGAGACCTGCCGCTCGACAGGCCGGATGTGTTCTTTACTGAGGAGACGCCTCTTCATGCATCGAGTCCCTATTCGTCATCGAAAGCTTCGGCTGACCTTCTTGTCCTCGCGTACTTCCGCACATACGGACTGCCGGTAACGGTCTCGAGGTGTTCGAATAATTACGGACCGTATCACTTCCCGGAGAAGCTGATACCGCTCATGATAGCGAATGCATTGAATGACAGGCCTCTTCCTGTCTACGGAGAGGGGAAGAATGTAAGGGACTGGCTCTATGTCGAAGACCACTGCAGGGCGGTCGACCTCATAGTCAGGAACGGACGTCCCGGAGAAGTCTACAATGTCGGCGGCCACAATGAGATGGCAAATATCGATATAGTGAAGCTCATATTAAATAAGCTCGGGAAGCCCGAGTCGCTGATCACTTTCGTTGAGGACCGTAAAGGTCATGACCTCAGGTATGCGATAGACCCGTCGAAGATACACGGGGAGCTCGGGTGGCTGCCCGAGACAAAGTTCGGGGACGGACTCGACAGGACGATAAAGTGGTATCTTGAGAACCGCAGCTGGTGGGAAGACATCATAAGCGGTGAGTATATGGATTATTATGAGAGAATGTACGGGGGATGACGGTCTCCTGAAAAAATAAGAATGCATAGCAGGTGTTCATTTGTTGATGATAAATATCAATAAATGAACACTTTTTGATTGACATTCTATTCATTGTGGTTTATAACGACATAGAAATGAATGATGTGCCCATGGGCCGGTCATGGCGTTAAACCACAAAGAAAGGGTAAATCTTATGGAAAAGACAATTGACGAGCTGATCTATGAAGAAACGGACCTTCGCCTGAAGGAAATGAGCTCTCCGGATTATGAGTTCCCGAAACAGATCGACAGGAGTGATGTCATAGCGATCATTGCTATGATCGTTATCAGCCTTGTTCTTATCATACTTTGCATGACGGGGGTGATCGACTGATGTCCAAGATAAGTAAAGCCGAATATATACGCCAGGAGACCGTCACCGGTACGGTTCCCATGATGGCAAGAGACAGACAGTACGGGTTCTGGGATCTCTTCCTGACAACGAGCGGATTCTCCATAGCTACGTGGTGTTACACGCAGGGTGCGTATGTAGCACAGTATCTGTCATTTAAGCAGATGCTCATCAATATCTTCTGCTTCAATATCATATGGATACTCATCGAATGTCTGCCGGTCCTGTTCGCGACACGTTACGGCATCGACCTGTGGATCTGGCTGAGATCCGTAATAGGTAAGAAGGGTGTTGCCATATTTGCAACTGTTATCAGTCTGGCAAACTTCGGATGGTACGCCGTTGACTCGCAGCTGTTTGCAAGTTCGATGATCAATCTTTTCGGCGGGTTCGGGATCACGCTCGACGCCGATATATGGAAGCCTGTTCTCGGTGTTCTGTGCGTAATACTCGGAGCCTTTATCGCATTGGGAGGTCCCGAGGTCATCAAATGGGTAAACAGGTTCCTCGTAACGGCGCTCCTGATCGTCGGTCTGGTCGTTGTCGTGATCTGTTTCACCGCAGTACCGATAGGGGATATGCTCAAGGTCGCTCCCGATACCAGCATCTATGAATCCGGACTCGGAAGGTTCATGCTGAGTGCAGAAGGAAATGTTGCCTTTGCTTTCTCATGGTCTACTCAGGCGCTCGTCCTTCCCCGTCTGGCAAAGTCGGAGAAGGCCGGTTACTGGGCAACGTCCCTTGCGTATGGTATCGTTGCTCCGTTCTTCGTTGCGGCAGGAGGCGTCATGGCCATCGCGATGTTCGTCCGTGCGGGATACTACGAGAGTGATCCTACGGTCATGCTCTCAACGCTCGCAGGTCCCGGATTTGCTCTTCTGAGCCTTCTTATGGTTGCCTTTGCAAATATCGGAACACAGGGAACGGGTTCATATGTCAACAGCATGATCATCAAGAGCGGCTTCCCTAAAGCCAGCTACAAGCTCATCGTCATACTGACGGCGATATATGTCGGAGTACTGACAGTCTGGGGCTGGGTAATGGATAATTTCGGAAGCTTTATCTCGATGGCTGCCCAGATCCAGGGTCCTATCATAGGAATGATCATTGCAGATTATATTATAGTCAAGAAGCGTAAGATAAGCCTTAAATCGCTGTATAACATAGACGGTCATAATGCTTATGACTTTACCCATGGTATTAATCTTGTAGGTTTGGGATGCATAGTGATCGCATTCGTAACGAATATCCTGTTCGTATTCAATCCCCTTACCGCCGAGATAAAGAGCCCCCTGTTCATGGTGCTGACGGGAAGCGGTTATACGGCTGTATGCGGAGGACTCCTGTACTGGATCGCGAGCCTGACTCCTCTGAAGAGGTATATGCTCAGGGATCGTGATGAGCTCGACATTGTCTGATATAATCTACGGCAGAGGGATCCGTTCCCTCTGCTTTTTTTGACCGGAAGAGGAACTTCAGATGACAAAGAATGAATTTACTTTGCTTTATGCGATAAAGAAGGGCGGAGTGCAGAGCTGCCGTAAGCTCAGCGCCGTTTCGGGTCTGTCTACGGGTTTTATCTCGAAGAAGATAAAAGAGTTCTCCGAAAAGGGATGGATCGATACCGAGAGCATAACCGAAAAGGGTCTGGAAGAGCTCCTGCCCTACAAAGTGGATAACGCTGTCATAATGGCTGCAGGGATGTCGACCCGCTTTGTTCCTATCAGTCTTGAGAGACCTAAGGGACTGCTGAACGTCAAGGGAGAAGTCCTGATCGAGCGTCAGATCGACCAGCTCCATGAAGCCGGAATAAAGGACATAGTCATAGTCCTCGGATATAAGAAGGAGTCGTTTTTCTACCTTGAAGAGAAATACGAAGGCATCACGATAGTGATCAATCCGGAATACAATACCAAAAACAATACACACACTCTCTACCTCGCACAGGATCATATACGCAACACATATATATGCTCCTCCGATGATTACTTCACTAAGAATCCCTTCGAGGAGTATGAGTATGAATCATATTATGCGTCTGAGCATGTGACTGAGAAGACAAATGAGTGGTACATGATCCCCGACGGGAAAAACTGTATATCACGTGTCGAAAAGAGCGGAAATGAAGGCGACATTATGCTGGGGCATGTCTTCTGGAGGGCCGATTTCTCCGAAGCGCTCCTCAGGATACTCAATGAGGATCATGATGTCGGAAACTATGATTCCGTCCTGTGGGAACAGGTCCTGGCCGAGAACATCAAACAGCTTCCCCCCATGAGGATAAAGACATATCCTGCAGGTGAGATTTTCGAGTTTGACAGTCTCGATGAGCTCAGAGCATTTGACGACAATTATGTGAACCATACGAACAGCAGGATCATGATGAACATTACCCGTTCGCTGGGATGTGATGAAAGCGATATCATCGGATTCAGGGCAATAAAGGAAGGGCTTACCAATTCGTCTTTTGTTTTCGAGGTGAAAGGGAAAAAGTATGTCTACCGTCATCCCGGCGACGGAACAGAATCGATCATAAACAGGAAGCATGAGAAGAAGGCCCTCGAGCTGGCAAGATCTATCGGGGTCGATCCGACGTTCCTGATGATGGATGATGAAGAGGGATGGAAGCTCTCGTATTATGTGGAAGGTGTAAGGACTCCGGACTATGATTCTTTTGAAGACTCGCTTCGTGTTCTTGATGTCATGCGTTCCCTGCATGAGAAGGATCTGTCCGTAAGCTGGTCTTTCTTCCCGTGGGAGGAGGCTTCAAAGCTTGAGGTCATGCTGAGATCCGAGAAGGGCGGTATCGCCGACCCCGAGTTCGATAAACTGAAGGATGCGGTAGGAAAATGCTTTTCGAAGTGTCAGGGAGACGGGATCACGGCGCGCTTCTGTCATTGCGACACATATGCGCCCAACTGGATGCTTACTGACGAGAAGACGATCCTTATCGACTGGGAGTACGCGGGAAATGCCGATCCCGGATGCGATATCGGAACATATATCATGGATTCGATGTGGGATATCCCCGAGGCAGAGCGTTTTATCGCCGCTTACTGCGGAAAGGATATGACTGATGCGCAGCTCTTTCACTATCTTGCATATACCGCAGTGCTTTCCTATTACTGGTATGTTTGGGCACTCTACAGGGAATCCTGCGGTGCCGTCATGGGCGAAAGCCTTTACAACTGGAACGTCATGGCAAGGCGATACAGCAGGTATCTGGTCGAAAAATACAGCCTCTAAAGCCATTTCCGGCAAAAAATGACAACTTTGACACATGTTTAGGACATGATGTTGACAAGTCTCCGTTAGCATATAGATGTGAATAACGGAGGTATGACCATGACAAGGAAAACTGCAGCACTGATATTCTTTGCACTGAGCACGGCAGTCGCAGTAGTTGCATTATTTGCGATAGCAGTGATAGCAGCCGGGTTTATGAGCGGAGACGATAAGACGACAGAGACATCCGATACCATAAGGATAGAAGGATACAGGGAAGACGACAGTTATAAGGATATCGAGATCAACAGCAAGGCTGATGCCCGTGAGGTCATCGACCTCTACTGCAGGCAGACCGGCACGGATAAGGATGAATATACCGATGCCGAGATAAAGTATATGGCAGATCACCCGCAGACCCGCGATTTTATACTCGGCATCCCCGCCTCGCGCGGGGAGGAGCCGGGCATAGATATCTCCACGGAGCCTGACAGCAACGGGATCAAGGTCCTCTACCAGTGGGATAAGAGATGGGGATATAAGGAATACGGCAGCAACCTGATGGGCTACACGGGATGCGGTCCGACATGTCTTTCGATGGTGGCTTCATCGCTCCTGGGAGATGATTCGATCACACCTGCATTTGTTGCCGACTACAGCATGGACAACGGTTATTATGACTACGTCTATGAGAGCGGCACGCTCTGGTCGCTGATGACATCCGGCGCTTCGGGTCTCGGACTTGATGCAGAGGAGATACCTCTTGATGAGGAGATACTCATAGCAAGCCTCGATTCCGGCTGTCCCGCTATCTGCATAATGGGTCCGGGAGAGTTTACGAAAGACGGTCACTTCATAGTCATCACGGGATATGAGGACGGTTATTACACGATCAACGATCCGAACAGTCCCGAAAATACATCGAGGAAGTGGCTTTTCGATGAGTTTGCTGATCAGATACAAAATATATGGGTTTACAGGGTGATTTGGTAATGATGACGGTTCAGAAGGAAAGATTCGTAAGGGAATATGCGGATGACATCTGGTGCGAGTGCCTCAAGATGTCCGATGATATGGATGTGTGCGAGAAGGCTTTCGAGGATATATTTTCGATAGCGGTCAGGGTCGGTGTCGACAGGTGCCCCGATCAGAGATCCGGTCTGATGAAGCTCACGAAGATCTATATGGAAAAGGCAGCAGGGTGAAGATACCCCTTATAATTGACAATTCCCCCGCGCGAAAATAAAATATGACCTGCATGACCGGATAACGGTCCCTGCAGGTGACGGACCAAAGGCCCCTGCTGTCAGGCAGCGGGTCTGTTTCGCATATATACGGGCTCCTGCCCGGGGGAAGGCAGTTTAATGGATAACGTTAAGAAGATACTGAAATCGCTCGGCGAGTATAAGAAACCGACGATCCTTACGCTGGTATTCATCATCGGCGAGGTTTTTCTCGAGGTGCTCATACCTTTTATCACCTCATACATGGTCAATGACATAAAGAAAGGTGTCGATCTTTCGCACCTGATCATCATAGGACTGCTCATGATAGGAGCAGCGATGCTCTCTCTTGCATGCGGTGCTGAGGCAGGATTCTTCAGCGCGAAAGCTTCCGCGGGACTTGCGAAGAACCTCAGGGGCGAGATGTACAGGCGTGTACAGGCATTCTCATTTTCCAATATCGACCGTTTCTCGACAGCGTCCCTCGTGACGAGGATGACGACAGATATCACGAATGTGCAGAATTCCTTTATGATGTCCATCAGGATCGCCGTGCGTGCGCCTATGATGTTCATCTTTGCCATAACGATGGCATTTATCATGGGCGGAACGCTCGCGATGACGTTCGTGATCGTTATCCCTGTCCTGATATTCGGTCTCGTAACCATAGCGAGAAAGGCGATGCCCGCGTTCAGGGCAGTCTTCCGCAAGTATGACAGGCTCAACGAGTCTGTCGAGGAGAATGTCCGCGGCATGCGTGTGGTAAAGGGATTTGCCAGAGAGGACTATGAGAAGGAAAAGTTCGGAAAGGCTTCTGAAGACATAAGGATGGACTTCACGAAAGCAGAGAGGATCGTCGCACTGAACGCGCCTCTCATGCAGCTTTGCATCTATTTCAATATGGTCTTTATCCTCTATGTCGGTTCCAAGCTCATCATCAGCAATAAGGGTACGACGATAGACGTCGGACAGATCTCGGCAATGATGACCTACGGTATGCAGATACTGATGTCCCTGATGATGATATCGATGATCTATGTAATGCTCACGATGTCATATGAGTCGGTCAAGAGGATCGCGGAGGTCCTTGACGAGATCCCTTCGATCAGCGAGCCCGAATCTCCCGTCATGGAAGTTAAGGACGGTTCGATCGAGTTTACGGACGTCGCCTTCAAGTATTCGGAGAATGCTGCGAGAGACGCGCTTTTCGATATCGATCTTAAGATAGAGTCCGGAATGACAGTCGGCATCCTCGGAGGAACCGGTTCATCCAAATCCACACTCGTTCAGCTCATCCCGAGGCTCTATGACGTTACCGAAGGCTCGGTAAAGGTCGGCGGCGTCGACGTCCGCGACTACGACATAAAGACTCTCCGTGATTCCGTATCGGTCGTTCTGCAGAAGAATGTCATCTTCTCGGGGACGATAAAGGAAAACCTCAGATGGGGAAACAAGGAGGCTACGGACGAACAGATCATCGAGGCATGCAGGCTCGCCCAGGCGCATGACTTTATAATGTCATTCCCTGACGGATACGATACGAGGATAGAGCAGGGCGGCACCAATGTTTCGGGAGGACAGAAGCAGAGGCTCTGTATCGCGAGAGCGCTCCTGAAGTCGCCGAAGATACTGATCCTGGACGATTCCACCAGCGCCGTCGACACGAAGACGGATGCGATGATAAGAGCAGGATTCAGGAAGTTCATCCCGGAGACGACCAAGATAATAATCGCACAGCGCGTCGCATCGGTATCTGATGCGGATCTTATAATCATCATGGACGGAGGAAAGATAGTGGAATCCGGTACGCATGATGAGCTCATGGCGAAGAACGGTATCTACCGTGAGACATATGAGCAGCAGACGAAGGGAGGTGACCTCGAATGAGTTCGAACAGGAGAGGCGCAGCCGGTCTGGGTCAGGGTAAGGAAGGATTCAAGATGGGATTCTCCGGCCTTGGAAGAGCCGTTAAGAAGTTCTTCGGTTATTTCCCCGTCCTCGCTCCCGTGGCAGTAGTCTGCATACTTGTAGCAGCAGGAGTAAATGCTATCCCGCCGCTGTTTACACAGAAGATAATAACCGTTATCGAGAATACGTTTGAGGGCGGAGACTGGGCCGGTGCCCGTCCCGAAGTCGTCAGATATCTGACCGTTCTCGTTGTCTGCTACGCGACCGCACTCGTGCTGTCGGTCTTTCAGACTCAGATAATGGCATTCATGACACAGGGTTTCCTCGACAAGCTCCGAAAAGAGATGTTCGGGGGAATGCAGCGCCTGCCAATAAAGTATTTCGATACGCATAAGCACGGCGACATCATGAGCCATTATACAAATGATATCGATACGTTAAGGCAGCTGGTATCACAGGCATTCCCGATGATGCTCCAGTCATCAGTTACGGTGCTTACATCCTTCTGCATAATGATGTATTTCAGCATATGGATGACACTGGTGCTCCTTCTCGGAGTCGCCGCCATGTTCTTCGCGACAAAGAAGGTCGGCGGAGGATCGGCGAAATACTTCATGCGCCAGCAGAAGGCGGTCGCTGCGACTGAAGGCTTTGTCCAGGAGATGATCACGGGACAGAAGGTCGTCAAGGTCTTCAATCACGAAGACGATGCGATAGAGGAGTTTGACCGTTTGAATGCCGGACTGTGCGAGGATTCGAGCAAGGCCAATGCATATGCGAATATCCTCGGACCGATCATCAACAACATAGGAAATATCCTTTACGTTACGATCGCACTTACGGGAGGCATCCTGATAACGCTCGGTGCACCGAACCTGTCATTCTCGGGTCTTGCCATGGGTATATCGATCCTCGTCCCGTTCCTTAATATGGCAAAGCAGTTTACGAGCAACCTGAACCAGCTCACGATGCAGATGAATGCGATAGTAATGGCAGGTGCAGGTGCAGGACGTGTATTTGCGCTCATTGACGAACTGCCCGAGACCGACGACGGATATGTTACTCTTGTCAATGCCACTGTCGATGAGGACGGCAGCGTTCACGAAGTCTTCGAAAGGACCGGAAAGTGGGCATGGAAGCATCCGCATAAGGCAGATGGAACTGTCACATATGAGGAGCTCAAGGGCGATGTCCGCATGCATGAAGTCGACTTCGCATATGAGGAGGGCAAGGATGTCCTTCATGATATCAGCCTGTTCGCCAAGCCCGGCCAGAAGGTCGCATTTGTAGGTGCCACGGGTGCAGGAAAGACGACGATCACGAACCTCATCAACCGTTTCTACGACATTGCAGACGGAAAGATCAGATATGACGGCATCAACGTCAACAAGATAAAGAAGGCAGATCTTAGAAGGTCACTGGGACTTGTTCTCCAGGAGACGAACCTCTTCACCGGAACGGTAATGGACAACATAAGATACGGCCGCCTCGAGGCAACTGATGAGGAGTGCCGTGAAGCCGCAAGGCTCGCCGGAGCTGATGATTTCATAACGAGGCTTCCGGAAGGATATGACACCATGATAACGAATAACGGTGCCAACCTTTCGCAGGGGCAGAGGCAGCTGCTCGCCATCTCACGTGCGGCTGTTGCCGATCCGCCGGTCATGATACTCGATGAGGCAACGTCATCGATCGATACGAGGACAGAGTCGATCGTCCAGAAGGGAATGGACAAGCTCATGGAAGGCCGCACGGTATTTGTCATCGCGCACCGCCTTTCTACAGTCATGAACTCGAACGTCATAATGGTCCTCGACCACGGACGCATCATCGAGCGCGGCACCCACGAAGAGCTCATCGCAATGAAGGGAACATACTACCGTCTGTATACTGGTGCTTTCGAGCTGGAGTGATCAGCGGCCTTTTCGATGCGGCACCGTATCGCGGTATACCAAAACATCAAATAAGCAAAAATAGTATACTGAAACGACGTCTTCGGTATACTATTTCTTTATTTTTTGAAAAATAGTATACCAAAACCGAGGATCCGGTATACCAAATTTAGAAAAACAGAAGAATAGTATACCGATTCGGCCTTTTTGGTGTACTAAATCGTAAAAAACGGGGAAATAGTAGTTGTGCCCATATAATGGTGTAAATTCAAAACAAAGAAAAATGAGTCATTTCTGACCCTGTATAATGTTTGTTAACCACAACAAATAAATAAACAGGAGGTTCAAAAATGGCTCAAATCAATCTTACCTTATCGGAGAAG
>JAFXMZ010000003.1 GCA_017529925.1 Clostridiales bacterium | reverse complement strand
TACGATCTTTGTCAGCAGGGAGCCTGCTAAGAAGATAATCGATGATCTTACTCAATACGGAGTCAGGACAACGGACACTATGGACGGCGAGGTGGAGACTATGGGTTATCTGGGAGATGTTCCATATCATCAGGGTCTGAAAGAAGGTTTTGATAAAGGTGTCGAGAAGAACTCGATCGACACCGCTATGCGTATGATCGGAATGGCTTCGTTTGATGATGATACTATTTCGAGTGTATCCGGCCTTCCCATCGAGAAAGTGCGCGAACTGAAGGCCTCTCAAACATCAGATCCATAATAGATACCACATGGCCCGGAACACCAGGCTCTGACAACAGATAATCAGCAAATAACAAGGCCGGCTCAATCGAGCCGGCCTCTGCTGTTTACTAATAACATCGTGGATCAGGCATCATCACGTTCCCAATCGTTCTATCATCTCTCCCTACTCATAATAGCTCTTCCCGAGCCCCCACTGATCAGCCACAGCCGGCCTCGGCGCGATGCCCGCATAGTAAGCATCAAGATCCGAGAACTGAACCTGAATCGTCTCAGATATGAGATTCTTGTACATGACATCATATGACTTCGTCCTTATCATCTCATCAACAAATGCCTGCGGTATCAGATCACTGTCATTATACAGATCCGGCACTCCGAAAAGATGCAGCATCTCATGCGCATAATCGTCCGGATCCGCATCATAGGACCTGTGCTTCAGATACATATTTATCGACTCATACGGATTCCTCTGATTCGCATAATAGTGAGGCAGCGCAAAACTCCTGTCCTTACACGAATAATCGCTGTTATACAGGAAGCAGAATATGATCCCGTCTGCGCCATACTTATTCATGAGCCCGATCCAGTCATACCTGTTATCAAGGAAGTTGAACTGCCCCTGCGACAGCTCGGTCGGAGTGACAGCTTTGGCATCAAAATCAAAATGCGCATAGAAGAACAGTCCGTCATTAGCCTTCCAGTCATAGATGAACGATACGTTCTTCCCGTACCTCTTAGCCTCCCTGGTCAGATAATCCGTAGCGATCCCGATACAGGCCTTGGTCCTGTACATCAGCTTAACATCTTCATTATTGTTAGGATCCCACTTAGTGCTTGCCTCATCAGCGAAAATGGACACCACCAGGATCTTCCCCTCCAGCCTGCCGCAGCTTCCCTGCTTAATGTCAAACTCTTTTCTTTCCCTGCACGAATAACCGCCGTTATACGCTCCGCCGCGCTTTATCCCATACGATGCGCATATGCTGTCATACTCCTTGCTCTGCGAAAAGCCGTTAAAGACACTGAGATCCGACGCCCCGTAAATGAGTTTCTTGGCCCATGACGCCTTCCCCTCAGTATCCGACGCCCTTCCGAGGAAACAGTTATACAGATCCTCTACAAATTCATCATTACTCCTCTTCAGGCTCCTGTACTCCTTACTGAAGAAAAAGCCTGCCGCCGCTTCGGTTCCCGTGATCGACCCCGACGCCAGCTTATTCGTCCAGTCGGCAAGTCCCGTCAGATCCGGATTTCTCCGCAGGCACACCTTATAGAGCCTCGTCACGAAAGCCCTTATCAGCGCCTGATTAACGAACCTCCCGCCCGAATAATCACCGCGCTCGATCCCGTAGCTTTCACATATCCCCGTAAACTCCGTCGAATTCGCGAAACCGAGGAACAGATCGAACCTGCTCATGCCTCCCTGCAGCCTGCCGACCCAGTCAGCCTTACCGGTCGCATCCGACGCTCTCCCGAGGAACGCCTGATACATCTTCTCGACATAGTCTGAGTCCCCGAGGTTCCTGCCCTGGAACTCAGCGCTGAAGACAAACCCGTATGCGCACTCCATCCCGGTTATCTTTCTGCCCGCCAGTTTCCCCGTCCAGTCAGCAAGTCCCGCCTGATCCGGCGACCTGTCCAGACAGACCCGATACAGTCTCGTCACGAATCCTTCGATCTGAGATGCGTCCGCCTCCCCAAAAGAAACGGCCCTTGCTTCCCCACCTCGAAAAGCATCCGCCTCCCCACTCCCGGCACTGACAGTGGCGGAGAAGATGGAGAAGACCATAACAGACGATAGTATTAGTGATGTGAGTTTTTTAGTCATTGCGTTTCATTCCTTGAACAAAAGCCTTTTTGCACTATTCCTTTCATCACATTAGAGTGCAAAACTACTTATTCTTTATTATATGATAAATTGATATCTTATGCATAGATTATGATTTCGAGTAAAATCCTGGTTCTTTGTTCCTAGATAATTGATTCATCTCATGTTTTATTGTGCCAGCGCTACAGATATCACATCTGTTATAATAATCTTGTGATTTGTGGGCTGTATGAAAAGTCATACGCTGGATTATGAATGGTGATGTAAGAATGAAAAAAGTGTCATTTGAGAAGTATGAATTATCTCCGACAGCATATCGTTATTATCAAAGAAAAGGTGATGTGTTCTTTGAAGACGAAGACGGATGCTATTATGAAGCAAAGGATAGTTCTGGAACAGACCCAACATTTTTAGGTTCTGAACTCTGGATGGTCGATGACGTAATGTCATTCTGTGAAGAACACGGATTATGAGTGTGGTTTTGTTTTTACAAAGTCCATAACTAATAACCTTAAAAGTTTTACTGACATAAACTCATTATAAAAGAACAATTCAAGGTCTGACAATAGCCTGATTATGGACAAGCTTTATAATAAAGGGGCAATCAAGAATGAAGCAAATACGCTTTGAGATATATGAACTTTCACCAACTGCATACCAATATTACAAGCACTACGCTAGCATAGGCACATCATTTTATGAAGACGAAGATGGTTACTATATGGACTTGGAAGAATCAAGGTCAGATCCAGCTTATCTGGGGTATGACCTTTTCGATGTAGATCAACTCTTTTGTGATTTATACAAAATTGAACATGAAGAATTAAAAATATGGTAAACAAACAATATGAATCAAGCTTATCCTAAGCTTTTTCCAACTACAGTTTTCGTGAACATATGAAGTAAACTCTTCAAATAATACTAACAAAAACATACCCCTGACAATACAAATTGTATATTTCTTTCTTGTCTTCAAATTTAAGTTTCATATTACCCCCCGAAGTTTGTCCAACTTCAGGGGTTCACTTCAATTCCCAGCGTTTTTTCATTATTCGAGTTCGTTTCTTATCACGGTTCACAGTATTCTGAAGGGCATATCCTTGTACGTCTTGCGTATCATTTGATACGTTTATCCGTTGTATTCATACAGTTCAATTTCTCGTGTACCCAAAATGTACCCATAAGACTATTGGACAAACCCTATCACTCGACATACCATTTTTCTGAGATTCTAGCATTATCACTATCTGTTGTGGGATTTGCCTGCGAAAACTTTGTAAGGGTCGGCAAATTGATAGCACTTCCAAATACCAACGCATTTCCTGTTTGAAGATATGTAAGCCTTTCTATCATATTTTGATTAATATACGGTACCATTTTAGCTATATATTGTAAATCATCCGGATTCTGTACACGATGTACTATAAAATTGCTGCACTGTGATACAACAGTTTTTGATAATTCACTCGGACGTTGTGAGGATATTCCTAAAAGCATACCGAACTTTCGCCCTTCCTTGGCAATTCTCTCAAAAATATTATAACCAACAGCACCATAGTTCACTTCATTTTTAATAAATCTGTGTGCTTCCTCTATAATAAAATTAATTGGAGTTTCTGCCTTTGATTCCTTTTTCTTCAAGTAATCTAGTAACAATTTTGCCAACACCTTAGTTACAACTTCTGCGGAAGCATCATCTAATGAACTAATATCCAAATCTACGATCTGATTTTCGCCCAGCAACATATCTATATACTCATCAATCGTAGCGTAAACCGTTTTTGAAAGGATGCGCCCTTGAATTCCTTCTTGAATACTCTGTAACCGTGTCATTAATGTCGCTGTGTATTCTTGAATTCTTTGAGAGCTAACACTACCTTCATACAAGGTTGCAAATTCCACAGCTTGTGCAAATTCTTCTATATCATACGGTACTACGGATTTAGCAACATTTTCGGAGATTGATTCCGGTTTCAAATAATTACTCAAAAAAGAGATTACGTTTTCCTCTTCCGGCATGGATCCAAAACTAATTTCAATTGACTTTCTTAATGTCTTTCCATTTGGCAAATCCGAATCCATCTTGATGTCATTGGTACCAAATTTAGTGACGATGGCCTTTAATTTATCTGATTTAGAAGGAGAAGAATCCGAACTCTGGATTATTCCCAACAATGTTGATGCCAATATATGATTCTTCAAATCTATATTGGGCACTTTAGTATTGTAAAAGATTCGAGCTATATCTATCGCGCGCTTTAATACAGGCATTTGCGTTTTTTCAGACGCATGCAGAAGCGTTGCCCAATCATCAGCAGACAAGGCCCACACAGGTATTTCAAACCTGTTTTTACTTTCATCATCCGTATTCATGAGCGAATGTTTAATCTGGGGATTTATTTCATTTAGTCTCGAGAAAGCTTTGTTATATTCCCCATTCGAATCAATAATTACAAACTTGGCTCCTTTCGCAGAATAATCACTCTTTTCAAAAATATTCTGCAATACTCTAGCAACAGTATTGGATTTACCTGCACCTGTGTTTCCAAAAACTGCAAAATGAAACCCAAAGAACTTATCAATGTTGATTTTAACATCGTAATCTGGGAAGATTACAGATTTTCCTATTGTGAGCAAAATAGCCCGTGTTTTATCCGATTCTTCAGATACCTTTACTTCTTCTCTTCCAACTTCAAGCATTGTAAAAGCTCGCTTAGCCTGCGTTACAAGTGATGTTCTATCTGCCAGGAAAAGGATATTTTTAACCCAACCGGCATCAAGTAGCACATGACACAGTTCTATAACCGTTCTTGTTTTACCGGAGCCCGCTCGTGTCAACCCTGTGATACAAGTTTTTTGAATTTTTTTCAACCTGATACAGAAACCCCAAAATCCTTGCCACTATGCCTTCCTGATTGTCTTAATCACCTTTGGGACAAACTTTATTGCAGCTACGCCGACAGCGAGCAGTGTACCTCCAATTCCGATACCGTTTCTAACATTCTTGGCAGTATCATCAACCTTTTTATGATCTTCTTTATTCAGTTTCTGTTTCTGAAATTTCTTCTCCGACATCTTTTATCACCTCCAATAAATCATCCCCTGAGACTTCTATCTGTACATAGTCATACTCTTTTGCAGATTCTAAACATGGTGCTTTCTCAACTTCGATATATTCCACGGGATGGTTAAAGAACCAATCGCTTAAATCTACATCCTTATGGGAAAGCGCTATTGTCTTAACTGCACTAAAATCAATTTCTTTCAGGAAACTTATACTCTTCTTAAATGTTTGCTCTACAGCTGCCGTTTCTCCAGTATATGCAAATGTAACTGCAAGCATCTTCGTTGCCTCAATATACATTGAATAGCACTCTTGAATTGCCTCAACTTCATCATCCTTCTTACTCAGATAGCCTGGTCTTGTGAGAGTGGTGAAAAACATCGAAAAGCCGCTATCCGGTAAAGCCTTAAATGCTTCAACCCTTCTCAGTAAAGCTTTTCCTATTTGTTCTTTTCCTAATAACAAATCATGTGCTCCTGATCTAAGAAGGTCTTTTTTATGTTCTTCATCCTGAATACTCATAGCAAGAAGAATCTGTTCTTTACCTGATTCTATCAAAGCAATTCGGTCATCCTGTTGACCAACTTCAATCATTTTGACAGTTTCATATGTTTCTGCTACCGTATCTGCTATCTGTGCCAGTTGCTGCTGCATCACAATATTGTGATAGCTATTACACATATCCTGAAAAGGATTCCCTTTTATGAACTCCTGTTGCTTAATTGGAAGATCATCAACAAACCGGTATTGACCGTTTTCAGCCTTTCTCATTAAAGTCGGCCACTCTATTCCAGTGGTCTTATTCTTGTTGATAAAATACTCGCCTGCTTCAAACTGTTTCTGATATTTTGCAGGAATCTGTACTACATACTCAACACCCTTTTCGATTGTTCTGGCAATATTGGCCATATTCACATATTGCGCAGCCCTATCTAAAGCCCCCATATAATCAACATCTGTCATTGATTTGATTATTCGGAGAACCTTATTTCCACTTTTATCTATGACAATTTCGCCTTCAACTAATTCTACATCTTCTCTTTCCGCCAACTCATCACGAGTCTTTAACGCATGATTAGCGTGTTTGATAACAATCACGCTAATCCATTGATTGTCCATACCATCCCTAACATCATCAGATATCGCACTTTCCTGAATCGAAAACTCCGGTATCATATTTATAATCTTTGTAATAGATTCCTCAGTCAAATCCGTATAATAACGGCCTTCTCTTTCTCCTCTAAAATCACCCATTTTGAAGGATGCATAGAGAATTCCATCATCTTTTAGTGACGCACTGATCTTCTTAAGAATTTCTGGTAATTCTTCTGAGCTGACGTGTACCAGGGATGCACATGCCCATACGCCGTCAAATTCTTCAATATAATCCAAATCTTGAAAAAGGATGTTTCTCACTTCTATTCCAGTTAAAGCACTTGCCTTCTTGCAGAGTTTTTCTGATCCATCAATGGCTGTCACTTCGTAACCCTGATCAATAAAATACTTAGCATCTCTTCCAGAACCACATCCAAGATCCAAGATATGCGCACCTGCATATAATCGTTTCTCAAACATACTATATTGTGCGCTCATATCCAAATTGACGGTAGAATCATAATAACCATCAGCATCTGAATCATAATACTCTATTGTTTTACCCATATTTTCACCTTAATGAGGAATCCCTCATTTCTATCTACAAAAGAATCTTAATAAGTTCAGCCTTTAGCTTAGCTTTCCTCTGCTCCACAAACTGGAGGAAGTTAGCGTATGAATATTCCATTTCCGGAAGCATATTGATCGTCCGATACTGGATTTTATCTGCATCCGTCTTATACTGTTCTGCAAACCACACATCAAAATCTGTAGTTAGTTTCTCTTCATTAAGCTGTGCTGCCAGCAACTGTAGATTACCTATATCATTAACAGTCTCAATGTACTGATCCAGTTTATCTTCCGGCACACCCTTCTTTCTCAGATAGTTCTTCCTGAACTTACTCTTCGGATACATATGATCCTCATGGAACTTATTGCTGAAATCAAGTGACGGATATAGAAGCATAAGAGTTGACAGCGTTTCTCTTGCACCATATCTGAGTTTAAGAAGATACTCATCAATATCATCTTCGCTAAACTGAATAGATTTGTTGGTTCCTTTGAATTTATCAATAATAGCCTCAATCGGGAAGTCATTTGTACCATTCTCCCGGAGGATATTGGTGATACCTCCATTCCAGAATATCTCCCATAAACTATCGATCTTATTACCAAGTTCTCCGGTCATAATCGAACTCCTTTACTCTTTATCTCTGTTCCAAACATACTTTGTATATCTGCCGCCCCCGATCTTTATGATCTTCCCCGCTGCCAACAGGTCTGACAACGCTCTTTCAACAGTAATACGGCTGATATCCGGACACTTCTCCATAATCTGTGATTTTGTTATCTCGCCGTATGTGCTCTTAATGAGTTCTGCCACACGCTCAGGCTTAGACAGGCCACTCTCTATCAATGTCTGAACCCTGTCTGAGAAGTCACGATATGCAGCTACTACTACACCCAGCATATACTGAACGAACGGAGCATAATTGTTATTATCTTCGTGCCAGTCGATCGAGCTTTCTTGCAGACACTCGTAGTATGAATCCTTAGTCTTCTCTATAAGATGCTCAATACTTATGTACTTTCCGACTATGTATCCGGCTCTATATAGCAGAAGCAAAGTAAGAAGTCGGCTCATTCTTCCATTACCATCATTAAACGGGTGTATACACAGAAAATCGAGAATAAACATCGGGATTAAAAGAAGTGGATCTATTGTCCCTGTTCCCATAGCCTTTGCAAACTCATCACAAAGATTCTCTATCGATTCAGGAGTCTCCCATGCAGGAACCGGTCTAAAGCGGACATACTTATTACCCTGAGCGTCCTCCTCTTCGATGATATTATCTGTAGGCTTATAACTGCCTCCAAAATCGTAACCGTCAAACTTATACAAATCTCTATGAAGTTGCAGGATCATATTGGGTCTTATCGGTATGTGATCATGGCTTTCATGGATCGTATTAAGAACATCTCTATAGCCGGCAATCTCACGTTCGTTCCTTGTTTTAGGCGTCGTCTTGTCTTTGACTATCGCCCTCAATCTATCATCTGAGGTAAAGATACCTTCGATTTTGTTTGAAGCCTCTGCGCTCTGGATTTTTGCGATCTCGACGAGTTGCGTTAACGAGTCTGCTTTTGCTTCTATAAACATCGACTGCTCGCCCTTGTATTCATGTATCTGCGTAAGCAGTAATACAATCTCGGGGGTAAGCAACTTTTGCCATTTATTATTGTAATCAAAAGATCTCATTCAATCTCCTCATCTTCATATCATTTTACTCAAATACAGCTATTTTGATGCAATTACATGATAACTCACAACATACTCATCGTCAATTTCAATTACATCAAATTCACAAAAATGATGTAATTGAAACGATTGTGAGGCAATTGGACTTTTACTGGAGATATGGGGGTATAATCCTCATATACTTACTTATGAGGTTGCTGATATGAATTCGCCTGTTATTACGATCGTTATTGTCGCTTTAGTTGTTGTTCTGGTGCTGTTCCTGATCAAGAAGTTCATCCTGAAGTGATCACCAGAGCCGCGGGAAGAGGCGGTATCTGACTTTCTGTTTGTACTCTGTGTAGCCGGGGAGGCCCTGTTCGAGGACCTGTTCTTCGTTTTTGATCCTTTTCGCGATGATCGGGATGTATAGGAGCATCACTGCAAAAGATATGAGGGAGCCGAGGACTATCGGCATCGCCAGGAATAGGAAGATAGTGCTCGTGTACATGGGGTGGCGGACTATGCCGTAGAGGCCCGTGTCCACTACTTTCTGGTCTTCCTGGACTTCGATCGTCCTTGAGAGATATGTGTTCTCACGGATCACTTCCGCATACATGATATATGCTGCGATGAATACAGCCGCGCCCGCTATCGATGCCCACATCGGAAGGATGCACCATTCGAACCTGTAGTTCAGGCCTGCGAGGATAAATACTGCGATGAAGATAGCTGCGCTAAGGAGCACGACCGTTTTCTGTTCGGCCTGTTCTTCCTTGGCATTAAGCCTTTTGCGGAGAAGGTCGGGATTTTTGAAGAACATGACGAAGCCTGCGATTACCATCGGGATAAAGAGGATCGCCAGGAGGATCCAGCCCTGGACGTAGGCGAGGGTCCCTGCGGGCAGGAAGATCAGGAGTGCCATTATCAGGAATCCTGATATCACCTTGATGAGTGCGGTCGTGAGGAGCTTGGTATCCATGGCATTCCCTCCTTTTCCCTTCTATTCTATCACTTTCGGCGCCGGATCACGGTGCTCATTCAAAGCAGTACCGTCGTGTCGGCGACTTCCTCTTCGAATGCCCTGTCGTGTTCGACGAAGAGGAGCGTTATCAGGCTTTCCTTGACGAGTCTTTCGATCTCTTTGCGCATATAGACGTCGATGTAGTTCAGGGGCTCGTCCCAGAGGTAGAGATCGGCCTTCTGACAGAGGCTCATGGCGATGAGGACGCACTTTTTCTGACCTAAGGAGAAGGATGTCAGGTCTCTTCTGAGCATCTCTTTTGTGAAGCCCATCTTGATGAGGATGGTCGACAGCTGTGTCCTGTCGACGCCCCTTTCTACGGCAAGGTCGTAGAGGTCGCCTTTGAGGAATGATGTATCCTGGCTTACGTATGAGATCTTCAGGCCCTGGGCTATGTAGATGTCGCCTTCCGCTTCGATGCCGTCGTTGTCTTCTCCAGCTAGATACTTGATGAGGGTGCTCTTGCCGCAGCCGTTGGGGCCCTGAAGAGAGATCTTTGAACCTTTATCGACTGTCAGGTCTATGTGTTCCGTTATGACTTCGCCGTATCTTTTGAGTGTTACGTCCTTCAGTCTTACCGGTGTGGCGGAATGGTGGTCACCGCCTTTGATCTTTAAGGTCTCGGTCTTTTCGAGGTCCTGAAGGAGGCTCTGCTTCTCCTTTATTTTCTTCTCGTTCCTGTTCTCGAGGTTCTTCGCGAGAGACATGAGTTTTCTTGCCTTCTCGGCTTCAAATGCTCTCCTGAAGTGATCCTCGGCGACCTTGGAAGGTGCGTGTGCCCTGTTCTTGACGGCTTCCGCCTTTGATGACCACTTCGCATTCTTCTTTATCGATTCCTCGAGGGAGCCGATCTCTTTCTTGAGCTGGTCGTTGCGCTGTTTTTCGCCTTCCATCCGCTGCTCGTTGTTGTCCCACCATGTGGAGAAATCCGACTGTGTCAGCTCCATTCCGGTCTTTGTTATTACGAGTGTGTGGTCGGTACACGAGTCGAGGAAGTTCCTGTCGTGGGAGATCAGGATGAATCCGTCCTTGGATCTCAAGTAGTCCGCGACGAGCTCTCTTCCCTGCCTGTCGAGGTGGTTCGTGGGCTCGTCTATGAGCGGATAGATGCCGTCTGATGAGAAGAGCCTTGCGAGCATGAGCTTTGTCCTCTCGCCTCCCGAGAGAGTTTCCATCGGTCTGTACATGATGTCGGGATCGGCGCCTAATCTGTTCAGTTCTTTTCTTATGCGCCATTCTTCGCATTCGATCTCATCGTCTTCTGACGGGAATGTGACCGTCGGCGGGACTCCGGTTATCGTTCCTTCATAGGGGAGCTTGCCCTGAAGAAGCTTGAAGAAGGTGGTCTTGCCTCTTCCGTTCCTGCCTGCGAGGGCGAGCTTCCATGAAGTATCTATCCCGAGCGTTATGTCGTCGAAGAGTATCTTATCGGATCCGTCGTATCCGAATCTTAAGTTCTTTATGTTTATCAGTGGCATATGAATCCTCCTTTGAGTCTTCTGCCGGATAAATCAAGAGCCGCGACTGATCGTGGCCGCGGCTCGTAAATGCTGTATTAGATTAAAAAAGAACACACAAAAAGACTTATCCGCAGTTAATTATCAATAATCAGCAGATCGTCTTCCTCATTGGTGTTCCTCCTGTTTTCTTTGGTATGACGTGATTATATTTGATGCTTCAGGTGAAGTCAAGAGAGGCCGTCAGAAGGGATAATCCTCATTCTCATTGGTGATGAAACGGTGGCCTTCGAAGTCCTCGCGCTTCTTTTCGAAGAGGTCCTGAAGTATGACTGCCGCCTCGTATGAGGATAAGGGCGCGGGATTGTCCTCCCTGCCGTCGGTCCTGATCCAGCCGGGGTGAACGGCGAAGATGTTGACCTTACGGTCTTTTTTAACAGTGTTAAATATGTTCATGGTGGCCATATTGAGGGCTGCTTTGGCCATCGCATACTCGATTATGTTCGTTCTGTAGCATCTGGTGATGGAGCCTGCCTCCGAGGAGATGTTCATGATGAGCGCCGTTATGGGGCTGTTTTGGAGCAGCGGAAAGAATTCCTTTATGACCCTCATGGCGCCTACAGCAGTGACATTTACTGTATCGGGGATATAGTCGAGATCTGCTTCGAAGAAGCCTTTGTCGCAGTCGGGCGAGACATGGACGGCGTTGTTGATGAGAAGATCTATATGGCTGATCTTTGTCCTGAGCTCTTCTGCGGCCTTCCTGACGGAATCCGAACTTGCTATGTCCATATAGAGGATGATGAGGTCGTCCTTGAACTCTTCCTTCAGTCTTTCCAATGCTTCGGATCTTTTTCTTACGGTGGCGATGACCCTGTTGCCGGTATCGAGATATCTTTTTGCAAGATTAAAGCCGAGGCCGGCTTCCTTGCCGGCGCCTGTCACCATTACATTCTGTTTCATGGGATATCCCCCCTCTCTCAGGGAGATTATACTACGTCAGGGCGGTGTTTGTCTTTTATCTGTCGATCCTGTTCTCGAATGACCTTTTACCCGGTATATCCGCATTTAGGACAAGGGCTGCAATTAACCATTGCTCCGCAACCCTGACACCTGTGAATCTTTGAGCTGATCTTTTGTTTAGGAACAGCATTAACCGGCTTAGTCTCTGATTTCTGAGGTGCTTTTTCGACTGTTGTTGAAGCATTCACAGGTTGCCGATCATACTCACCTAATGCAGCTCTTGCTACTACCTCAGTATTTATGACGATCTCACCAAAAGCTGTAAAGATCATCCTCATAAACTTTCCCCAGCCAATGATCATCAAGCCGCATACTATTCCGACAAAGATCAGAGAACCATGGATCGCAATCCCGATGATCAATCCGGCAATTGCAACGATAATAGCTATGACCCAGCAGACTACATCGTAAGTCGCACCATGATCGATCAGTTGTCTTCCACTGCCATATGCCTTTTCAGATAATGATGTTTTTTTACCCACTTTGATCACCTCTTCCTTGTTGGTATGAATATAAGCCAATTTTAACAACAAGGCTTATTACCGAGTTATGCTCAGAGATTAATCGAGGTGAACTCTTTGTAAACTAAAAACAAACAAGGGGCGTTACATATAGCCCCAGACCAAACCACCCTATTTATCCGCATTTTTATTCATTATGCGTATGTTTGGTTAAATGCTGCTATACTTCATCCTTACATTCAAGAGAAATAACTCATAATAATATAACCCATCGGAATTATCCAAAGAACAGCAATAATGTAGTCATATATCTTACGGATGTTTATCTGTCGATCCTGTTCTTAACTGCGCGCAGAAGGCAGGCGCAGCCGATGTTAAGGAGCGTATTGCCGAGGAAGATGAGGGCGCCGACGGCGTATCCCCATTTGAGGAAGCCGTACCAGTCGTTGGTGTCGGGCCACTCCCCTATTCCGTTTATGAGGATGTTTGCCAGATAGAATATGCCGTAGATGACTGCGGGAACTGCTGCTATAAATGCTGATCTTAAGGGGATCCCGTCCGTCTTCGGGAGCGTTATGAACTCCACTGCCGCCAGGACCGGAACTATCAGATGGAACCAGAGATGTCCTCCGCCGTACAGATTAACATGCGGATTTACGGGCTGAAGGAAGAACGCTACTACCGCGAATGTCAGTAAAACAGCCGCTGCTCCTATGAGCTTGAGTGTTATGGGAAATTTCTTCTTAAGTGCAGTTGCTATCAGGAATGCTGCCGCAATGATGATGCACAGTTCGTTCGACAGGATCGTGAAAAACTTCAGGTTCTCTATGCCTTTGGATGTAAGACCTACATCCGTCATATTCGTGAAGAACATGATGTAGGAACCGATAAGACCTGATATCACGATCAGGATATTGAGGATGATGTTGACAGTTCTTCTCATATTGCCTCTCCGCCTGTGATCTGAAGATACTATAGCAGAATGGTTCCCTGAGGGCGAGCTTTTGGTGGAATAAGATGCCCGGCTATATTATAATTTGAAGTGAGGGGACTCTTGGGGGTAGTAAGGAGAACAGGGATGGCAGATCTTATAGTGATCGTCGATGACGATCCTTCCAATCTTAAGATAGCGGGAACTATACTCGCGAAGCACGGCAAGAGAGTTACGGCACTTAAGTCCGGTGAGGCTCTCCTCAAATATATGACGGATCATTATCCGGACTGTATCCTCCTCGATATCAATATGCCGGTTATGGACGGCTTTGAGACGCTTAAGAAACTGCGTCTCTATGAGCAGGAAAAAGGACGTGCCGAAGTGCCGGTAATATTCCTTACTGCAGATGAGGACCTCTCGACAGAGAGCAGGAGCTTCGAAGAGGGCGTATCTGATTATATAAGGAAGCCTTTTGACCCTGATATACTCGTTCGAAGGATCAATAATATCCTTAACAAGGAGGAGAAGATCCTCCACTTTAAGGAGGAGGCAGAGCGCGACAGCCTGACGGGGCTTCTGAACAAGAGCTCGGTCGACGAGAAGCTCACTGCGGCGATAAGGTCTGACGAGGGTTATTTCCTCATGATCGACCTCGATTCCTTCAAGCTCATAAATGATATATACGGACATGATGTCGGTGACAGGATACTGGTGTCATTCTCGGAGATAATAAAATCGAATATCGATGAGGATGCCGTCATCGGAAGGAGCGGCGGAGATGAGTTCGTGGCCTTTTCGAGAAGGATCAGAAACGAGGAAGATATAAAGCTTCTGTCAGACAATCTGAACAGCGAGCTCCTGCAGACGGCCAATATGCTCATAGGACCGAACCTGACGATCCCTCTGGGGGTATCGATCGGAGCCGTGAAGGTCGGCGAGGAGCAGACTGATTACAGTACTGTCTTCGTTGATGCCGACAGGGCGCTGCATAAGATAAAGAATGCGGGAAAGCACGGCTATTCCATCTTCAGTAATGAGTTTGTTTCGAAGGACGGCGACGAGCAGCTCAACTTAAAATCGATAAGCATGATACTTGCCGAGAGGAATATATCCGACTCCGCGCTGATGCTCGAGATGGATTCCCTCATCCATGTCTACCGCTATGTAATGAGATATATCTCGAGATATCACAGGAATGCCTGCAAGGTGCTCTTTACCGTGACGCCTTCTGCTGAAGGAGACGATGTCGAGGCTGCCTGTGAATCATTCTGCGACCACCTTCAGGAGAACCTTCGAAAGAGCGACCTGATAATGAGATTTCGTAGGGATCAGATCTTCCTTCTGTTCACAGACATCAAGGAGGATTCTGTCGAGAGCGTTATAAAGAACCTCATCAGGACGTGGGATGAGAAGAGCGGAAATACATCGAGGATCGTCTATGAATATGATGTTACCGACAACGGGGATCAGAATGATAATTATGACCAGATGCCGCGTGTCGCAGTCGTCGACGATGACATAACGAACCTTAAGCTCGCAGGCCATATCCTTTCCAAGAATGACATGATAGTCACTGCACTTAAGTCCGGAAAGGCCCTCCTCAAATATGTCAGGAAGAACCGGCCCAATCTGATCCTGCTCGATGTCAGGATGCCTGAGATGGACGGCTTCGAGACGATGAAGCGCCTGTCGGAGATGGAGAAGGACATCGCGAATATCCCGGTCATCTTCCTGACGGCGAGTGACGATACGGAATCAGAGACAAAAGGACTGTCACTCGGCGCGACGGATTTTGTAAGGAAGCCTTTCGTTCCCGAGGTGCTCGTGATGAGAGCCAAGAGGATCATCGAGATGAGCCGTCTCCAGAGGAATCTTGCACATGAGGTCGAGAAGAAGACACGTGAGAACGACGACCTGTTCATCCACGTCGTAAGTTCACTTGCGGATGCCATCGATGCGAAGGACAAATATACGAACGGTCACTCCGGCCGTGTCGCCAAGTATTCAAAAGAGATCGCAAGAAGGTTCGGCTACAGCCATAAGGAACAGACAGATATATATATGATGGCTCTTCTTCATGACGTCGGTAAGATCGGTATATCCGATGATGTCATCAACAAGCCCGGAAAGCTTACCGATGAAGAGTTCGAGCAGATCAAGAAACACCCCGTCATCGGAGACCAGATACTGAAGAATATCCGTGAGATGCCTTCCCTGGCCATCGGGGCGAGATACCATCACGAGAGATATGACGGCACGGGGTATCCTGACAGGCTTAAGGGGGATAATATCCCTGAAGCTGCGAGGATGATCGCAGTCGCCGATGCTTATGATGCGATGACGAGCTTTAGGAGCTACCGTGAGGTCATGCCCCGGCAGAAAGTCCGCGAAGAGATAGAAAACGGCAAGGGCACGCAGTTCGATCCGAGGTTCGCGGATATAATGCTTCAGATGATAGATGATGATAAAGAATTCACTATGAGAGAGAGGAAAGACGGAGCTGACGCATGATGCGGCGGGTGCTTTTCGGAGTGATCGGAGATACAGGATATGGCAAAGACCGCAATTGATAAGAACAACCCCAAGAGCAAGGTCAATCTGACGATACCGCTCGCCCTGATCTTTGTGCTGATGGTCACGATGATCTTCTATACTTCGCATGTCATAAGGCGCGTTGCCGTTTCGAACATAAACGAGGTCGGCGACGACAGGATATCGAATGCCGCGGCCGAGATAGAGAATTACCTCGATACGGCAAAGAGCGTTTTGTGGGTCACGGCGGATACTGTTGACCACATGTCGCAGAACGGTGCGACCTCCGAGGAGCTCCTGAGATATATCACCTACGAATCACAGGAGCAGGCGCAGCAGTTCGACGAGAACTATACGGGCATCTACGGTTATGTCGGCGGAGAATATCTCGACGGTGTAGGCTGGGTTCCCTATGAAGGATACGATGCGACGCAGCGCGACTGGTATAAGCTCGCGGTAAAGGCAGAGGGCGAGACGATAATCGTCCCCCCTTATGTCGATGCGCAGACAGGTGCAGTAATAATATCCATCTGCCGTTCGCTCTCGAACGGTGAGGATGTCCTGTCGCTCGACATGACGATGAACTATATACAGAAACTGACTACCGAACTCGAGATCAAAGGCAAGGGATACGGTTTCATCTTTAACCGTGACGGTCTTATCATCGCTCACCAGAACGAATCGATGAAAGGTCACTACCTGACAGGCACAAAGGAACGTACTGATTTTATGAAGAAGGCGATCGAGACCCGTGACGGCTCGTTCGAATTCGTAGAGGGCGGCGATGAGAAGACTGCTTTCGTCAAGGAGATAATGGACCAGTGGTATGTCGTCATCATAATAGGGTCGGATGAACTCTATGCCGAAGTATGGCAGCAGACGACCGTCAATATCCTCATCTGTTCCATCATCTATATCTTCATCTCACTCTTCTATGCACTGGGCTACAGAAACGAGAGAAGATACTCCAAGCGTATCGAGGAGATGCGTGACGAGGAGCAGAGACAGGCATATGAGTCGAAGGCGCTGAAGCTCGAGAAGGAAGCCGCCGACAAGGCCAATAAGGCAAAGAGTGACTTCCTTGCGCAGATGAGCCATGAGATCAGGACTCCTATCAATGCCGTAATCGGAATGGATGAGATGATACTCCGTGAGACAAATGATCCCGGAATAAGGGAATATGCACAGGATATACAGAGCGCGAGCAAGACGCTCCTTTCGCTCGTTAACGGAGTGCTTGACTTCTCCAGGATCGAGAGCGGAAAGATGGAGATCGTTCCCGTTAAATACTCACCCGAGGAGATGATCAACTCTCTCGTCAACATGATCTCTGACCGTGCCGAGAAGAAGGGCCTCGAACTTATCCTCGATATAGATCCGCAGATACCTTCGATCCTCTACGGCGATGATGTCAGGATCAGACAGGTCATAACTAACCTTCTTACCAATGCCGTGAAGTATACGGAGAAGGGGTCGGTCACGCTGAGCGTGAAGCTGTTATCGGTCAGTGCATCTGCAGTTTCCGCCGGTGCGGATGAGGCGGCGCCGGGCATTGCCGGCAGCGGCAACAGCGGAAGCGTCATCGAGGGGCAGGATGCTCCCGGTACATGCAAGCTCCATGTTGAAGTCAAGGATACGGGCATAGGTATAAAGGACGAAGACAGGGAGAAGCTCTTCCAGTCATTCCAGCGTCTTGAAGAGAGACGCAACCGCAACATCGAAGGAACTGGACTCGGAATGGGTATCGTCGTCGGTATACTGAGCCTGATGGACAGCTCCATACATGTTGAGAGCGAATACGGTATTGGATCTGTATTCTCTTTCGATATCGTCCAGACTGTCGTTGACTCCAAGCCAATGGGAGAATACAGGAAGAAGCGTTATACGGACGGAAGCGCGAAGCGTTTCGCTTCCATCACAATCAATAATGCGAGCATACTCGTGGTCGACGATAATGAGATGAACCTCAAGGTCGCGAAGGGCCTCATGAAAAAGCTCAATGCCGATCCCGACACCGCAAGCGGCGGAAAAGAGGCCGTAGAGATGATCAGGAAGAAGCATTACGACCTGATCCTCATGGACCACATGATGCCTGAAATGGACGGTCTCGAGACACTGAAGAAACTGCGCGAAGAATCCCTGATCGACTCTTCGACTTCCATCATCGCCCTCACCGCAAATGCGATCGAAGGCGCCAAGGAAATGTATATCAATGCGGGCTTCAATGACTACCTTGCAAAGCCTATATCACCTGATGAGCTCGAGCAGATGATGAGCCTTTATCTTCCCGAAGGAAGCTTCAGTATCGGCTATTCCGAGAAGGCTTCCGCAGGTGCGGGCACTGCGGTCGGAGCCGTTTCTTCGGCCGCGTGGCGTAAGGGCTCTTCCGATGCAGACGGCGCTTCCGGGGATGAAGCCTCTTCAGCGTCCGCAGCACCTGAGAGCACGATCCTCAGGCTCCTTCGTGAGAAAGGACTCAACGTCTCATCAGCCCTCGTATATTCGATGAATGATGAGGATCTTTACAGGGAGCTGCTCGATTCGTTCGTGGATACAAAGGCAGAGAAAGCCGCTTCGATCACGAAGTTCCATGATGAAGAGAACTGGAATGACTACAAGACATTCGTACATGCACTTAAGAGTTCCGCACGTACTATCGGAGCGGACCGCCTTTCGAAGATGGCGCTCGATCAGGAAAATGCCTCACGTGACGGTGACGTTGAGCGTATCGCGATGGGCTATGACATGATGATGACAGAGTACAGCCGCGTCGTTTCTGATATCAGTGATGTTCTGGACGGCATCGCCTCGACATCCTCTTCCATTGGCGACAACGGGGACGATCCCGATATCATGGAGTTCTATCCGGAGTGATGATCCCTTGTTATAAAGTAATCCTGATCTGTCGGATGAGTTCGGGGCTGGGTTCCGTTATTGAAGTCTCTACGGTGGTATAATCCTATAAAACAGCTGAGGAGGTTCGGCAGGGTTGATACTCGTTATCTATCTGGTACTCATCAATATCGCTGCGTTCGTGATCTACGGCGTCGACAAGAGGAAGGCCGGGCGCCATGAGCGGAGGATCTCCGAGAGGTGCCTTATTATCTTCGCAGCTGTCGGCGGCGCTGCGGGTGCACTCCTCGGGATGGTCGTATTTCACCATAAGACGCGTAAGCGTAAGTTCTATATCACCGTGCCTGTGCTGTTCGCGCTCCTTATCGCTTTTTGCTCTTTCTGCCTTTACCAGAACTACCATATCGTCGTGACGGAATATACATATGAGGCCCCCGGGTATGAGGGACCTGAATATACGATAGTACAGGTGTCGGACCTTCATAATGGGCTGTTCGGGAGCGGACAGAAGAGACTCCTTTCGCTTATCGAAGAGCAGTCGCCCGACCTTATCGTAGTCACGGGTGATGCAGTCGATTCGACTTTTACATGCTATTCGTTTGCAGAGGATTTCTTCGAGGGCGCCGTTAAGATCGCACCGGTCTATTACATCACCGGAAATCACGAGGCGTGGCTCGGCGGAGAGAAGTACGATAGTTATCTGAAGGATATAACCGGTCTGGGCGTCATCTTCGCTGACGGACAGAAGTATGCACTTGACGGGATAGAGATCATCGGGACATTGAATGAGTCATGTGAGGGAGTGCCGCTTTTCGATGAGAAGGACGGCACGCTGAAGATCCTCCTGGCGCATGACCCTGCAAGGTATGAGGAATATGAGGCTACGGGGGCGGATATCGTCTTCACCGGGCATGTCCACGGCGGGCAGATAATAATTCCCGGGAAAGGCGGACTCGTCTCCCCTGACTTTTCTTTCTTCCCGGATCTTTATGAGGGCGAACACCGCTTCGGTGATTTGACGATGTATATAAGCCGCGGCCTCGGAAACAGCGTCCTGCCGGTCAGGATAAATAACTATCCCGAGCTTGTGGTGGTGACGATAAAGGGTGATTGAAGCCAGCTGCCGGGCGCGGTGTCAGACTGCGTCTTTCTTGATGGTCTTCCTGCGCTCAAGCCAGGGGATGAATGTCTCGTGATAGATGATCGCGAGGACTGCGGTGAACGGGATCGCAAGAAGGATTCCGATCGAACCGAAGAGCTTTCCGCCGATGATGATGGACATGAGCGATACGGCCGATGAGATACCGAGCAGGTTGCCGAAGAGGTGCGGCTTGACGACATAACCGTCGATAGTCTGAAGGATCAGCGTAAAGATGATGAATATCAGAGCATAGACGGGCTTATCGAGGAGCAGTATGAATGCACCGATGAAGCAGCCGATGATGGGACCGAATGTCGGCAGGATGTTCGTGACGCCGACGACGACCGAGATGAGGGCTACGTTCGGGAGATCCATGGTGAGCATGAAGAGTGCATTGATAAGTCCAACACCCAGAGCTTCGAGGAGCGTGTAGGAAATATACTTGGAGAAGATCTCCGAGCTTCTTCTCAGGAAATCCGTATGTCTCGCATACTGTTCTTCGGTAAGGAGAGAACGCCTGAACTTGTCTACGCCCATGAAGAGCTTCTTCTTGCCGAGAAGGAAGTATACAGCGAGTATTATGCCTATGAATATGTTGAGGATGACACTCCATACTGTCATAACAGTATCAAGGGCATTCTTTAGGTTCATCGTGACTGTCGTGACGCTCTTCTCGACTTCGCTGTAGATGCTGTCGGCCCATGTGGCGGCCTTGAGCTTGATGCCGTAGTTGGAGGCATATTCATCGAGCCTCGTAAGGTTCGTCTTGATTATGGAATTGTAATTCTTGGCATTGACTACAAATTCCGAAACACTTTCGATGAGCTTCGGCAGGAGGAACCACAGGAAGAGCAGTATGAAGATGATCACTATGATGAAAGAAACGCCCACGGATACGATCGATCTCATGGTGTTGTTCTTCCACTTCCTGAAGACCCTGTTCTCGAAGAAGACGACTATCAGGTTGATGACATATGCTATGACGATACCGATGATGATCGGCGAAAGGAGGTTCAGGATCGACGCGATCCACGCGAAGATGCCGGGCATATTCGTTATGGCAAGATATGCAACGACGCCTGTAAGAGCCGCTATCGAGTAGGCTCCCCATCTGTTTGCGGCATATTTCCTGATCCTGTCCACGTCTCTTCCTTTGATCCTTTCGGCTGTCTTCTTATTTCACACGGTTATTATAAAAGCTTTGTCCCGATACGTAAACATTCATTTGTGGCATATCCGTAAGTTCACAAAATTTCACTGTTTATTCATCATATATCTGTATTTTACAGTTTTTACGCGTGCTATAATCGCTGTGGTAAAGTCCTTATTTGAATAAGGATGTCAGATACTCGGAAGAAGAGAGGTTCATGTTCCTTGGCGGTCTCAGAAGAGATTAAACGGCCGGAAGAATCAAGACGGGCAACGCTCCGTGAACGCGTCTACACCATCATCACTCTGGTGATAGTGCTTATCTGTTTTGCGGTCCTGATGATCCTCCCTTTTGTAAAGATCAACGGCGGGAACCTCACATCCTTCGACGTTAATGCGAATATCGGATGGAAATACGAAGACGGCTCCGAAGCCGATCTGACGAAACTGTTGTTCACCGACGGGAAGGGCACGATCAAAAGAGATATCACTTCGGTATTTACGGCCGGAAAGGACTTCTGTTTTGAGACGAGCTACCTTCTGTTCAGGGTATATCTCGACGATCAGATGATATATGAATTCTCGCCTGACATTCCCGCATATTACGGAAAGTACTACGGTGACTATACACACTTTGTCAATATCCCCTACTTCAAGGGCACCGGGCATCTGAGGATCGAGTATGAAGCCCTTGCGGAGAATAACCGCTCCAACTTCAGGAATGCGCGCATGACCGAAGGCAATGACTATATGAGGAGCGGCGTAGGCGCAGGCATCTTCGAGTTCGCGCTGTGCTTTTCGACATGTATAATCGGCATCATCATCATTATCATGGGCCTCATCTTCCATACAAGGCGCAACGGCATGATCGAGACGGTATCGCTGGGCACGCTATCGATACTGGTCGCGTGCTTCCTGATGTCGAGTACGAAGATCTGGCAGCTGCTGTTCATGGATTCGGCGATGCCGAGGCTCACGGAGTTTATCACGCTGGCACTGATCCCGATCCCGGTCACGCTTTTCGCCAAGGCGTACTCGGATTCGCTCGAGAAGAGATCTGCGCCGGTCATCTGCGGCACATCCTTTATCATGTTCATCCTCATCTGGGTCTTTATGTTTACGGGCTATCGTGATTACAGCGTTCTGCTGATACCGATGCTGGTGCTCATCCTGATCTCCATGATCCTGCTCATTGCAGCCTTCATATCATCGAGGCACAAAAAGGAAGTGAACCTGAGAAGGCATCTGTCGCTGATAATCGCATTCCTTATCCTCATGGTTACCGGCCTCATGGATACGTTCCTCTACTATTTTCATAAGGAGAACTACACGGTACAGACTGTCATCTACGGTCTCGGTGTATTCACGTTCATGCTCATAATCTATGAGACAAACAACATAATCGCGATCAACAAAAAGAATGTCGAGGCTGATGCGATGTACCGCCTGGCGCGTGTCGACGGACTGACGGGACTTGCTAACAGACTCGCTTTCGATGAGGCCGAGAAAGAGATGGAGAGTGATGAGGGATCTGTTGCTTCATTTACGCTCCTCGATATCAATGACCTTAAGCTCGTCAATGACCAGTACGGACACAGCGAAGGCGACCGCCACATCAGGTCTGCTGCCGACATTATCGCTTCAAGCTTCGGCAAGTACGGACAGTGTTTCAGGATCGGCGGTGACGAGTTCTTCACCATCATCAAGGGTGAAGGCCATCACTCCAAGGTGATAGAGGCAGTCTCTGAGATGACTGCGCAGATCGAGAGATATAACCGCGAGGAGAAGCCTCCGGTTCCTTTGAGGATCGCTTGCGGTACCGCTTCTTATGAGAATGGTCTGAATACTGTAAGCGAATCCGAGAAACTGGCCGACTCGAGGATGTATGACCATAAGAAGCTGATCAAGGAGTCATCCGGATCGTCCTAATAATGATGATGGATAGTGACCTTTTCGATGAGGCAAACGGAGGTATCAGTCGACTGCCTTGAATGTCAGGATCGAACCGTTCGGAAAACCGAGTTCCATTATATCGCCGTCGATCTTCACTTCTACTGTTTTGTCACTGCCTTTGTGATGGAGTCTGTAATGGCCGTCGCCGATCTCTTCTATGGTGCCTCTGTATCCATTTGCACCCGTTATCGTCATCCAAAACGTCTCGCCGTCCTCGGAGATAAACTTCGGCAGCTTGTCGGGATCATCTAAAGATGTTGTCCCTTCGATCTTACCGTTCGGATCTGTAACGCTCTGATATTTCCAAGTCGACGTGATGGGCTTATTCTCCGGCTCATTTGAGCAGGAGGCGAAGCCGAGGATGAAGATAAGACATATGAATGCCGCTGCTGTTCTTCTTAAGATCTGACGCATAGTGATACTCCCTTGATACTCCCCGTCCTGGTAGACATATTTATGGTCTATTGTAGCACAAGGAGAAGACAGGAGATCAGAAAAGATCCTTTATGGACGGGCCGCACTTTATATATTCTCCTATCAGGGGTCCCGGCTCCTGTCAGAACAGATCCTTTATGGACGGGTAGAGTTTCCTGAAGAATCTGTAGCCTGTGTTGTAGCGTGCTGATGTCTCGGGGTCAGGTTCTATCGTCAGTTCATCCCTGTAAGATACGAGTGTGCGTGATGCTTCGATCACGTCTTTATATCTGCCGTCAGCGACAGCGGCGAGGATCGCTCCGCCAAGTGCAGGGCCTTCGTCGTTTGAGGGAACCTTTACCGTTATGTTCATTACATCGGATATTATCCGCCTCCACAGAGGGCTCTTTGCTCCGCCGCCGCAGATGGTCGTTTCAGTGACGCTGATCCCCGCCGCGCGGATGATCTCCAGGCTGTCCCTCATGCCGTAGGCAACGCCTTCGAGGACTGCCTGCGTCATGTCTTCGCGTGTCGTGTCAGGGCTCATGCCGATGAACATCGAGCGGACTTCCGGGTCATTGTGAGGACTCCTTTCGCCGAGGAGATATGGAAGGAAGAATACCCTGTTGGTGCCGAGGGATGTGATCTTTGACTGCGCGGCCGAGTAGTCGCTGTCGCCGAGGATCCCGTCCATCCACCAGCTGTTGCAGGAGGCCGCGGAGAGCATGCAGCCCATGACGTGCCATCCGCCGTCTGCGTGTGCGAAAGAGTGGATCGCATTATTCTTTAAACCTGTATAATCCGTGCTCGAGATAAAGATCGTGCCTGAAGTGCCCAGGGAGATGTTGCATCTGCCGTCGCCGACAGTGCCTGTGCCTATCGCTGCCGCGGCATTGTCGCCTGCGCCGGCGCAGACTATGACATCGTTGGAAAGCCCCAGTTCTTCCGCGATATCCTTCTTCACTGTTCCTGCTATGTCGCTGCTCTCATGAAGCGCTGGCAGCATGTCTTCATTGACACCGCAGATCCCGAGCATGTCTTCTGACCATTTCCTGTTTTTCACATCGAGAAGGAGCATGCCCGACGCATCGGAATAGTCTGTCGTGAACGCCCCTGTCAGGCGGTAGACCAGATAGTCCTTAGGGAGCATTATCTTCACTGCCCTTTTGAAGTTCTCAGGCTCATGTTCCTTCACCCAGAGTATCTTGGGAGCGGTAAAACCCGCAAAGGCGATATTGCCCGTCCACGAGGCGAGCTTGTCCTTGCCTGTTTTATTGTTCAGGTAATCTGTCTCGGCTATCGTTCTCCCGTCGTTCCAGAGGATCGCGGGGCGGATCACTTCGTCGATGTTATCGAGCATCACGAGCCCGTGCATCTGACCGCCGGCACCGATCGCTCTTACCTTCTTCGCATCGGATCCATTGAGGAGTTCCTTAATGCCGGCTATCGTCTGATCGAACCAGTCGTGAGGATCCTGCTCTGACATGAGCGGGCCCGGGTAACTGATCCCGTAGTGCTTTGTGACCTTATTGATGATCTTCCCGTCTTCCGACATGAGAAGGAGCTTGACTCCGCTGGTGCCCAGATCGATACCTATATACATATCTGTTCCCCTTTATCTTTTGTCCGTGGATGTTATTATTCTTTCCGCAGCCGCTTCTTTGTCAGTCGCCGCCGGGGATCCTTCTTCATTATTTTACCCTTCTTTTGTAAGTGACGGCAGCCGTCTAAGGGAAGAGTTCCTTTTTTGTTCCTTTTTTGAAGCTCAAAAAGGAACGTTTGAGGGAATTATTGCAAGAACTCCATTCGCTCCCCCGATAAGGAGCTTCCGGGGGAACAAAAGAAAAAAGTGCCGGCTCAACTTAGTGAGCCGGCACCAATGCTTATCATCTTTGATCAGACGAACGGATTCTCTGTCTTATAGAGGACTGCCGCAGGCCTGTTGTAGTCGATCTCGTCGACTTCGAGGCCGAGGAATTTCAGTACTTCGTACATGAGCTTGCCGCAGTGTCCGAATGCGATCGCCGCGTGGTGGGGATAGTTCTTTTCGACGAGAACGTGCCTGTAGAACCTGCCCATCTCGGGAATGCCGAAGACACCGATCGAACCGAACGATCTTGTCTTGACGGGGAGTACCTCGCCCTGTGCGATGTAGGCGCGGAGCTTCGCGTCGGATGTCGACTGGATCCTGTAGACCGTGACCTTGCCGGGTGCGATGTCGCCCTCGAGCGTGCCGTTGGTGACTTCCTTCGGAAGCGAGCGGGCCATGATCTTCTGGTACTTCATCTCACAGAACGCGAGCTTGCTCGATGCAGTGTTGCCGCAGTGGAAGCCCATGAATGTGTCGGTGAGCTTGTAGTCGTAGTCGAACTTGCCCTTGATCTCGTCGTTGTACATATCCTTCGGGACGGAGTTGTTGATGTCGAGGAGCGTGACAGCGTCATTGCTGATGACGGAGCCGATGTACTCGGAAAGTGCGCCGTAGATATCGACTTCACATGCTACGGGAATGCCCCTCTTTGCAAGGCGGCTGTTGACGAAGCAGGGAACGAAACCGAACTGCGTCTGGAATGCGGGCCAGCACTTGCCTGCGATGGTAACATATTTCCTCGAGCCCTTGTGGTCTCTTATCCAGTCGAGGAGAGTCAGCTCATACTGTGCGAGCTTGCTCAGGATCTCGGGCTTCTTGTTGCCGCCGCCGAGTTCCTTTGCCATATCGTCTACGACTGAAGGGATCCTCTCGTCACCATTGTGTTTGTTGAATGCCTCGAACAGATCGAGCTCAGAGTTCTCCTCGATCTCGACGCCGATGTTGTAGAGCTGCCTGATGGGAGCATTACATGCGAGGAAGTCCTGGGGCCTCGGTCCGAAACCGATGATCTTCAGGTTACGGACGGCACAGACTGTTTTCGCGATGGTATGGAAATCGGCGATCATGTCGGCACAGTCGTCAGCGTCTCCGACCGGATACTCGGGGATGTATGCCTTGAGGTTGCGCAGCTTCAGGTTGTAGCTCGCATTGAGCATTCCGCAATATGCGTCGCCCCTGTCGTCGAGGAGCTTGTCGCCTGCCTCCTCAGCCGCTGCGATGACCATCGAAGGTCCGTCGAAATACTTGATGAGCAGCGTCTCGGGTGTCTCGGGACCGAAGTTGCCGAGATATACGACGAGCGCATCGCATCCTGCCGCGTTGACATCCTCGAGCGCCTTCTGCATGTCGATCTCATTCTCGACCGTGACCTTGCACTCATAGATGTCTCCGTACTTCTCCTGGTATTTAGCGACCAGCGCCGCCCTCCTGCTCTCGGACAGGCTCATGGGGAAACAGTCTCTGCTGACCGCCACGATACCGATCTTAATCTCAGGCATATTCTCCGAAAAAACCTTTGCCAATCCTGCCATGCGCTATTCCTCCTCGCGTTTATTATGTGACCGCCCCGGACGCCTGCTGCGAACTCACTTCGCGAACATAGTTTGCGAACACGTCTCGAATGCGCGTCGCAAATGCCTCAGGGCCGCATCTCTTCACTCTTTTATTATATTTGTCGCCGCGCCGGAATTATAGTTTAAGAATCTACGAAAGTTGTATAATATTTTAAGAAATATCATTTCGAAAAGGCGCCGCGCCGGACACCTCTCTGCGACTGCCCGCGCCGGCCCGGAAAAGAGACCTGACATGAAAGCCAACCTTAAGCTTCCGTCCCTGGACGACACGATGCTCGCCGTCACCGGCGCGGTCCTCTGCGGACTCGGGCAGGGCTTTATGAATCACGGCTCACAGGGAATGGACGCCGTCGGCATCTTCTATGACGGCATAAGAAATACACTTTCGCTGTCGCAGGACCAGATCGGCACCGCATCCTACATCGTATGCTTCGCGCTCTCTGTCTTCCTGTGGTTTGCCGCGCGCAAATATGTCAGCTTCGGTTCCATCATCTATATCGTCGTCTACGGCGCATTCGCCAACTGGGGCACGCTCCTCATGGAATGGCTCGTTCCGGGAGACGGTCTGATCGCGCGCTCTGCCGTCGCATTCCTCGGTCTGGCGCTTCTTATCGTCGGACTGTCTGTCTACATCGCCATCGACATCGGCGTCGATGCATTCACCGGCGTCGTGCTCTGGCTCACTGACATCACCCGCAAAAAGATGGGCATCGTCAAGTTCATCTTCGACCTGTCCCTCGGTGTTATCGGATTCATCCTCGGCGGCAAGCTCGGCTGGTTCACTTTCGTCGCCATCCCCGTCAGCGGCCCCGCCATCGCAAGGCTCACGAAGCGCTTCCAGGGACTTTACTTCAAGCACAAGATCAAGCTCGCGGCTAAGGAGTGACGCAGTTCCTCCTGCGCGTCGATCGCACACGCAACAGTCAGTTTTTTTTGAGATGTGGGAAAAATGTGGGTAATTTGGCCTGCTTTTCCCACATATTTAGCCAACTTCCGCATAATGTGGATAAAAGTGTGGGT
This sequence comes from Clostridiales bacterium, assembly GCA_017529925.1. Taxonomy (GTDB): domain Bacteria; phylum Bacillota; class Clostridia; order Saccharofermentanales; family Saccharofermentanaceae; genus Saccharofermentans. The sequence goes on along the minus strand of JAFXMZ010000003.1, from coordinate 45,779 downwards.
AAATGAGGGTTAAAAACCCACATTTTTGCCACATCTAAGATAGCCTGATGTCTGAGTTACTGCCCTGCACCACTGATAACGATCCTGTTCACCAGGCATCAATATTGTTTTAGAGTTGGCAAAAAGTTGGCAAAACCGACCTCTAAAAGCCAAGTTTTTGCCAACTTTAAAGCTGATCTGAAATACGAGACTCGTCCTGCCCGTTACCACGGCATATTATCCGGATCGGGCGCGGTCCCTGCGCATCCCTTGAGCGATGCGATCAGGGCCATATCATCCTCATCCAGTTCAAAATCAAATACCTTAAGATTCTCCTCGATGCGCGAAGGCGTCACTGACTTCGGGAGCGGCAGGAATCCCATCTGAAGGCTCCACCTTATGCAGATCCGGGCAACGCTCTTCCCGTACTTTTCGGACAGGGCCTTTATCTCCGGGACATCGAAGATCTTCCCTGTTCCAAGAGGGCTGTAAGCCTCGGCGAGTATCCCCTCGCTTCGAAGGTATGAAACGACCTCATCCTGTGCATCTCCGGGACACAGCCTGATCTGATCGACGACCGGCTTCACCCCGCACGTCTTGAGGAGCGCCCTGATGTGGTGCGGCATGAAATTGCTGACGCCCAGAGCCCTGATCTTTCCCTGATCGTAAAGCTCCTCCATCGCGCGCCATGTTTCGGCATTCGCCTCTTCCCAGTGGTCGCGGATCGGCTTCGGACTCGGCCAGTGGATAAGGAACATGTCGACATAGTCAAGCCCCAGATCCGCGAGCGACTCTTCAAAGGAGCTCATCACAAGATCGTACGAATGATTGTCGTTCGTCAGCTTTGTAGTGATGAAGAGTTCCTCTCTCGGGACCCCGCACTCTGCAACAGCTTTTCCGACGCTCGCCTCGTTCCCGTACGCCTGGGCAGTATCGATGTGTCTGTACCCTGTTGCGATCGCGGCCTTGACCGCATCAACGGCAACATTACCGTCTGGTGCCTGCCACGTACCGAATCCCACGCTCGGGATCTTTACACCATTTGCCAATACATAATGATCTTTCATTTCCGTTCCCCCCTGAACTTAATGTGAGGCCTGAACTGCCGGGCCTCACTGATGATTATATATCATATGCCACCTCGCGATGACACCTCGCGATGACACCTTTTCGATGACGCCATACAGTGAGCCGTACGATGACGCCGTACGATGACGTCTTACGAACCCGTGAAGTCGTACTTCCTGACGCCGAGCATCCAGAACTTGTAGCTGAGCCAGAAGAACAGAAGACCGATCAGCGGCGACAGCCACGACAGCAGCGGCACGGAGTCGGGCTGCAGCAGCACGAGGCTCGGGTAGTATGCAATGAACGCGATCGGGATTATGAAAGTGAACACGAACTTGAAAACACTCGAAAAGATGCTCGCCGGGTACTTCGCAAAATCCTTAAAGCGGAACATGATGACCATGACATAGCCCGAGCCCTGTATCCAGAAGCAGGTCGCCGCAGCCGCATTCATTATCGCGATCATGAACAGCGATGCCGTCATAAGATACACGATGAGCTTCAGTATGATGACTACCGACACCCCGAGCCCGATCTTGTTCCAGGCATAGATCAGTGTACCGACACCGAACGCCAGCTGCCCTAATCCCTTCACGTCAAAGACCTCCGACATGAAGTAGAAGAACACGTTGACCGGCCTGAAACAGTACTTGATAAAATCACCGCTCTGGACCATGAACCTCAGGTTCCAGTTATTGTCGAAGAAGCACTGCACCGGCGTCAGCGCGATCAGCGAAAAAGCATACAGGAACAGCATGTGATGGTAGTCCCATCCGTTGATCGACGGAAAGCGTCCGAACAGGATCATGAACGTCAGGAATCCCGCCAGGTTGGTCATGATCATGCCGATCGTCGAGATTATAAAATCAGCCCTGTAGCTCATCTTGCTCTTCAGATCCTGCACAAGGATCTTCCTGTATATCCTCACGTAGAAACCGAGGCCTCTCCTCCTGCCTTCCGCAAGAGTTCCGGCACTCCCGCCGTTTGCGCCGTTTATACCTTTTTCGCCGTTGCCGACGCCGCCGCTGAAACCGCTGACACCGCCGCCCGAACCGGCATTCAATATCCTATCATCACCCATACGTCAACCTCCGTTCACGGTGATCTTCTTCACCGAATGATTCCAGAACAGCGTACCCGCGACCGACAGAATGACGATCCATATGATCTGCTGTCCCCACAGCGAAAAGAGTCCGAGCCACTCATCCGATCCGTTCTTCTGGAGAAGGATCGAAAGCGGAGTATCGTAGACCGCACGGAACGGCAGATACTTCACGATCCGCGCGAGCGAATCCGGGAAGAATGCCAGCGGTATCGATGCACCTGACAGGAGCAGGACGATCGTTTCCTTCACTATGTTTATGCCCCATGTCGACTCCGTGTAAAGACATATGGTGGCGACGATCATTTCGATGTTGAAATTGACCAGCAGCGCAAAGATCACGGAGATCATGAACCATATCATGTTGAGGCCGATATGGATGGCGCCGCCTGTCACTATCATGACGACGATGAACGTCGGTACGAACGACAGGATGAACTGCATTACGTGTGCGCCCGAGTAGCTCCAGAATGTGTACCGGCGGTACTTCATGGGCTTTAAAAGATCGAGTATTATCTTGCCCGACTGAATGGCGCGGCTCATGTCCCAGACGACGAACATTTCGAGGAAATTGAAAAGTGCCGTCGCAAGGATCAGATAGATCATCGTGTCGTTGAAGGACATGCCGTTAACGACGTCGGTGCCTGCTGAATCGTAGATCGCTTTCCAGAGGTAGTATACGAGCACGAGGTAGATGAGGTTCGCGAACAGCGTGACGAAAGTCCCGAGCCTGAACTGCAGCGACTCCATTATGCCCGCACGCGTCAGGGCCCACAGACGGTTGTTCGTCCGGCGCTTCCTGCCCTGGGTCATTGTTTCGTTGCTGCTCATATGTCTCCTCCTTCGTAGATCTTCTTGATGACCTGCTCGGTCGAGATCTCGATAAGCTGTATATCCTTTATCTTCTTCTGTCTGTCGTTCTGCTTGATGACATCCATGATGTCTGTCTTGCTCTCGTCGATGACCGTCTCTTCTATCGACCCGTCCTCGAAAATGAGCTTCAGTGTCCTGTACGCACCGAAGTAGCTCTTGAGCTTTTCGATGTCGTTGTCGTAGATCTTCATTCCCTTGTCGATGATGATGATCCTCTTGCAGAGCGCGTCAACGTCGCCCATGTCGTGTGTCGTCAGGATGACCGTCGTCTTCTTCTGCTCGTTGAGGCCCGCGATCAGCGAACGGATCTTCGACTTCATCGAAACGTCGAGTCCGATCGTCGGCTCGTCGAGGAAAACGATGTCCGGATTGTGCAGGAACGCCGCAAGGATATCGCTCAGCGTCCTCTGTCCGAGTGACATCTGCCTGACCGGCTTATGCAGGATCGGCTCGATGTCGACGAGGCTGCTGTAGAGGTCGAGCATGTCCTGATAGTCCTTTTCGTCGACCATATAGATATCGCGCAGGAGCTTGAACGACTCGATGAGCGGCAGCGACCACCACAGCTGGCTCCTCTGTCCGAAAACGACTCCTATGTTCTCGCAGTTCTTCGTCCTGTTCTGATACGGCACCACGCCGTTGACCAGTATCTCTCCCGACGTCGGCTCGAGAACGCCCGTCATCATCTTGATCGTCGTCGACTTGCCCGCGCCGTTCGGCCCTAAATATCCGATCATCTCGCCTTTTCCGACCGTGAGTGTCACGTCCTTTACGGCACTGATCGTCTTATAATCCCTCGAAAAGAGGTCTCTGATGCTACCCTTGAGTCCCTCATGGCGGTTAAGGACCTTGAAGTCCTTACACACATTTTTCATAATGATCGCTTCGTTTCCCATATTCTTTCCTTTCGATGTGAAATATCTGTTGTTTTCCTTCTCGATATCAAGTATATTGTAATTACAGGTGCTGTTCAACACCATTTAGAGCACATTTTGATAACTATATTCCACAGAACTGGAAAATAGTTATAATTCACTCTCCACAGGAAGGATATTGTTATGAACAGAGATGCGATGGGCCTCATAGTAAAGCGCGACGACGGTTCCGAGATAGTCAATTACGACGATCAGTCGTTCCCTTCCTATATATACGACGGCTGGATAGAGCCGAACGCCCCCTGGGAGCGCGTGCCCCATTTTCACGAGGATATCGAGATGATGACCGTCAAATCCGGCAAGCTCATGTACTCGGTCAACGGCAAGAACCTGCTCCTGAACGAAGGAGACACGATCTTCATCAATTCCAACCAGATCCACTACAACTACTGCATCGACGGCGGCAGCGCGACATATGTCATCTTCGTCGCCCACCCGAGCATCCTGATGTCATCGGTCCCCGTGGAGATGCAGGCGATCCGCCCCATCATCGACAACCCCGACATCCCTTATATCAGATTCCGTTATAAGAATGAATTCACCGAAGCCGTCAGGAATATCATGCATTCCCTGCCCGAGAAGCGTCACGACCCTTTCGAGATTACACTCAGCTTCTTCAGGATATGGGACCTTATCAGGAAGCAGTCTGCCTGCTACGGCGCCACCAAAGAAGTTGCATCCGATCCCCACATGCGCTACTTCAAGATGATGAACAGATACATCACGGAGTCCTATGCGGGTCAGGTCACCCTCGATAATATCGCTCAGAGCGCCGGCATCAGCCGTTCACTGTGCAACACGATCTTCAAGGACTATGTAAACGAATCACCTGTCACTTATCTCATGCGCTTCCGCGCAAGGAAAGTCGCGGAACACCTCCGCAGCAACAGCGGAACCCTGACCGAGATCGCCGCCATGACAGGCTTCGGCGGAACGAGTTATATGTCGGAGACTTTCCGCAAGTTTTTCGGGATGTCACCAAGCGACTATAAGAAGAAATACCGCGAGATCTCGGCAAGCGGAGGATACGTCCCTGCGCCCGGCGCAGGCGGCGGTGCCGGCGCGACCGGTTGACCCCAGCCGAAACATCCCGCGTCATGCGGTGGTGCCGGCGCGGCCGGTTGACCCCCGCCGAAACATCCCGCGTCATGCGGTGGTGCCGGCGCGGCCGTTTATCCCCCGCAGGAGAATCGCTTTCTTAAGGCCACACCGCTCCGCCGCCTCCTGCAGCTGAACTGTTTCCTGTCTTCAATAACTTCAGTTCACTTCGAACTCGACCTTGCCGTCGCTGCACTCCCCGTCCGTTTCTATAATGACGTAGACTTTGCCGTCGCCGGGCTTTTCGATGGAGCCGTCGATCACATCGCCGGGACCAGCTGTCACGACCTCCTTCTTCGTTCCGTCACTGTCATAACTGAGCGTCAGGCTGCCTTCCGTTACCTTGATCCTGTAATCGATTTTTTCATCCTCGTCAACATTAAAAGTGAAGACCTTCGTCCCTTCAAAGCTGGAAAAGGACATATACCCTGAGTCAGAATGTTCAGAAGTCACGAGGCACAGCGCCTTATAGCTCGAAACATATCTGCATCCTGCAAGTGCGGCGCACATGATAAGGACGGCCACGCCTGCCGGCAGCGCCTTCACGCTTTTCCTCAATGTCTTCGTGCCATTTGCCGTCTTCATCTTTTTCATATACGCACCTCTTCTAATCCTATGTCAGAACCGCTGTATTTCCGTTTCTGCCTCCATCCTACGCGAATTGCGTGCACATCGAAACTGACCCGGGTCACGATCTAATATGACTGCGGTCATATGATCGCTGTCAGCATGGTCATCAGTAAGCAGAAATCCTTTTGATCAGTGTGGGATCGCAAACAACCTCGAGTTTACGTTTTTTTGCGCCGGATTCATGGGGATATAATCCACAATGCATCCCCAATTTTGAAAATCGCACTTTGGGGATGCATTTATTCCCTTCCCATGCATCCCCATTTTAGAAAAACACGATTGGGGGATGCATTTGTTCTCCGCCTATGCATCCCAATTTTAGGAAAACGCGTTTTGGGGATGCATCTGTTCTCCGCCTATGCATCCCCATTTTGGAAAAACACGATTTGGGGATGCATCTGTCCTCTGTTTATGCATCCCCATTTTAGAAAAACGCGTTTTGGGGATGCATCTGTCCTCTGTTTATGCATCCCCATTTTGGAAAAATGCGATTTGGGGATGCATCTGTCCTCTGTTTATGCATCCCCATTTTGGAAAAATGCGATTTGGGGATGCATCTGCTTCCTCCGAAGCCATGTAACAATGTTACAAACGTCTTAACGGCGCAGTTCTCCGGCAATGTCACCACTCACCTTCAAAAACACCGCACCGCCCCCGCCATTCACCCTTTTCGACATGATTCTGTCCAAATAAAACACCGCCGGGATCACCGACGCCACATAAATCTCAGCAGATCCCCTGCAGGTCACTCGCAGCTGCTCAATCTGAAGAGTCCCAGATACACTCCGTTCGAATAAACATCCACCAGGCCGCGCGCTCCGGACGACCTGTCGGCCGAAGCTGTCTCCTCAGCCAGAGAAGCCGCATCCTCAGCCACATACACATCCAGAAGGCACCATGTGTCGGCCTTCCCCATCCCGAACAGGTCCGCGGCCTCATCCAGACAGATATCGTACGATCTCCCGCCGGGCGCCTCGCCGCCTGCGCTCGCCGCCCGATCAACACACTGCCCGATCGAAGCCTCGGTATCCATACACTCGAGCGCCCCGTTGACGCCATACAGCATCACACGCGCATCCGCCTCATGCCCGGGATCCTCGTTGACCTTACCCAACTCTTCGCCATCAGTCGTCAGGAACAGCGTTGCGGCATCGCGCGCCTTCACAAAAGTGATGACTCCCGCAGCATTTCCGCCCACCTCGAAAAGGTACTCTTTCCCAAACTCGAGCTCAGGCATGTCCTGTCCGGACACCAGCGTCTCATCGCCGATCTTTATATTCAGGACCTCGCCGTCAAAACCGACGCTCGTCGACTTCACATCCGCATAGGACGGCAGTATTACATATCTCTTTCCGGAATCATCACTTATGATCGCGATCTCCCCTGTCCCCTGCACGGAGAACCTCACGGAGTCTATCGTCTCCTGGACCTCCTCGGCCGTCAGCGCCACCTTAGAAGAGGAACATGAACAAAACAAAGCACCTGCCGTCAAGACAGCTGCAGTCAGTAAAATAAAACGCCTAAAATGATTATTCACCATAAAGTGATTTTATCACAATGGAGCAAACAATCATTAATGAAGCGATACTCTTTATAGAAATATGAATAAAAGACAATTAGCCGGCTTGTATAAAAGCAAACAGATCCGCCGTGCCTTCCTGTCAAGGCTGGCTTCGCCACCGCCTTTGCGGCGTCGGCCTTGACAGCGCATGCGGATCTGTATTATGGATTCAAGCCGGCTAATTGTTATTTCTATTCACACGCACCTATTGAATTTGTGTTAGTTTATTTAATCAGGATAATAATATATGCAAACTTCATCATCGTCACTGAATACATCACCTACTTCAAAGCTTTTTTCACCATCTATACTGACATCACTAATACTATCTTTTTTAAATATGTTTATTATCGGATCGTTCTCAACTAGAGTTATATAGTAGAATCCCAGATCCTCAAAATACCTTTCTGCCTGCTCTCTATTGTATTTACGGATATCGGATGAACTCTTTGTCATTGTTATCTTTTGAGCTTCAATTCCAAGATCTTCTCGCCTTGTTTTTTCAATCAAGTACTTATAATCATTGTACTGTTCCTTCCACTTATCTTCATCACTCCCAGACAATTCACCTGCTAGTTGATTAAGTTCGCGGTTAAGCTTGTTAGCCTCATCATAATCGCCATCCTCGATACATTCTTCAATTTCAAGGCTCAACTCTTTAAGTTGATTCTTCCGATTATTCTCATTGCACGACATTACTACAATCGGAATAATACCAACCATTATAAATAATATAATTAATAATAATATAAAAAAATCTGAAGAATGTTCCGACTTTTTTTTAATTCTCATCGCTTCTAGCTTTGCTTCTTCCTTAATGCGAACCTCTTTTGTTTTTGCATCAATTCTTTTTGTTTTGTTTCCTGTTCATTAGCATTCTGTTTAGTTTGTTCTTTAGCTATCAATAGATTCTGAATTGCCTCGACATCAAGCATTAGCTTCGAACCGCAATATGCGCAAAAAGTACAAGGATTATCAAAATCAACATCAACAGTATGTCCACAATTAGTGCAGTTCATGGGAATGATCTTCATTCTTCTACCCCTCCGTTTCGTTATGCATAATTAATCTATATCAGATTCTATAGATCATATTTGTTCACTCCTCAACAAGGAGTGAACAATCTGATAAACGTAGGATATCAGATTGTTTTACAAACAATTCACACTCTATTAACTGCCTATGGAAAAAGGGGACGCTACATAGCATCCCCTTTACCGATCAACTCTTCAAAGTCATGATTTAGTATGTTAATATGGCCAATTTATGTTGTCCGTCACTCCTTCATTTTCCTCACGCATTTTTCTTTCATAAATGAAGTTATCTCTTCTATCTGATCATTTTCATAGTATTCCACCAGAAGACTCTTGAACTCAGGTACTTCCTTCTCAGGTATGACCAGCAGTCCCGATCCTTTCGATATCAGATAATGATTTGCGAATATGACTGCAGCTCTTTTATTACCATCGATGAAAATCTGTGTCTTCATAACATAAAGGCAAAGTTTTATTGCAATATTTATACTGTCCTTAGATTCTTCAATGATAGAACGGATACTGTCTTTCACGTCCGCTTCAACCGGAACTGGTGGAATATAACTGCTCCCGCCGATAGCTACAGGCACGCTTCTGATCCTTCCGCCATCTGTATAGAAACCCTCATTTATGAGCTTGGCAATATGAGACAGCATGTAGTAGTCATGATCAGCTCCGATGATATCCTCATCAAGAATAAATTCCCATGCATGCTTGAGGTTCAAGATCTTCTGAACATCACTAACGGTCATATTGTTGACTGTTCCGTTGTCAATGATATCCGCTGTCTGGGGGAACGTTGTAGCTACTCCCTCAAGGACCGCCTGATCATAGATCACATTCTTAATATTTGCGCGTGCAAAATCAAGATTCAACAATACATCAGGAGACAGTACGCCAGGAGTGAATCCAAGCTCTGCAAGCTGGCTGTTTATATATCGTATCCTCTTTTTCAGTTCGCGCGACTCTTTTGAATTGCGGAGAAGAAGCTGATACAGATCATCTGAATAAACATCTACATACTGGGAAGTCAACTTTCCGGCTATCCTTTTTCTGATATAGAGATACTTACCGCTTTTATTCTCCTTCACTTCAGGAGAACCGTCATACGGTATAAGTCTAAGCCTCGCTTCGGCTTCGGCTTTCTCATTAATCAATATGTTTATTCTATCGATCCTGCTCATCCGATCCTCCATTTTAGGGAACTTTTATGTCTTTAATATGCCAGAAAGTTCCCTAAAACGCAACGATTTCATGGAACTTTTTATTCCTAAATCAGGTAGAAAGTTCCCTAAAAGTATCTCTCAAATCAGATCTGGATCACAGCCATCACTTAAACAGACTGATGATCCACAGGATGCCGACGATATAAATGACCCACGCGCCGACGGTTATCCCGACTCTCGCTTCGGGGTCCATATATGTCTTGCGGCGCATCAGTATCGTCAGCGGCAGGGGAAAGATCAGGAGCCAGCCAATGATCCAGAGCCACCTTTTTGCGGGAGAACTTTCCGCGGCAGCCTTCACCGCAGAAGCAGCCGTCGAGTTCCTGAGCATGGCCTCAGCCTTAGCCAGTTGCCTGCCCTTCTCGAACTGATATCCGGCTTCCGCTGCATTTTCGTACCGGACATGCTGAACTTCGTTGTCGATCAGGAACGGACTTCCGCAGCTCATGCATGTGCACGAACGAAGATTGATATCGACCCTGACCCTTGCGCCGCAGTGCGGACACGACATATCTACCAGTTTCATTTGTTCTCCCTCGCGGACCTTACGCCCGCTTTACTCCTCTACCTTACCGTTCTTTATCTTCATAACGTCAGGCTTATACTTCTTAACAAACTCGAATATCTCATCGAGCGTATTGCTTCCCCTGACGCCGAAAGACTTGGCTCCGCGCTCCTTGACGCGCTTTTTCGAAGGGGTCAGATACTCGCCCTTCAGCTCCTTCTTTTACCCCGGGGCACACACATTGTCGAAAAACTCAACTCTCAACAGCCGCGCGCCCATACTTTTCTGATTATAACATTAAAGAAATCCGATTTCCTTTATCACTTCGAAAAGCGCCTTCCGCCCTTCCGGAGAAAACGTTATCCCTTCTCCAGCTCTTCCCTGACAGCCTGTGCAACCTTCACATCCGCAGGCAGCCACGCGACGCCGTCAAGTTCATCCGCGCCGAACCAGCTGGCCGCCTCATGCTCCAGCAGCCTCATGCGGCTGCCCTCACAGAGCACTGCCCAAAAGCACTCCATCACCAGGTGAAATTCAGGATAGTCATGCTCGACGGTGATGAGCGGTCCCTCAATGACTATATCGGCATCGAGCTCTTCCCGGATCTCACGCACGAGCGCCGCCTCGGCACTTTCGCCGGGCTCGATCTTCCCGCCGGGGAACTCCCATCCGTCCTTGAAATCGCCATATCCTCTCTGCGTCGCGAAAACGCGCTGCCCGTCCCTGATGACAGCCGCCACGACGTTCACGGTCTTACGTCCGTTCATCATTATCCTCCGAGGCCTTCAAAGGCTTATAGTAATACACCCCGTCCCGCAGCTCCAGATGATCCGTCGTCGTCCTGTTGATCAGATCCACCGGACAGTTCTCAGGGAGCGGCATATACCAGTAGTAGTGTTTCCCGAGTATCAGATACTGATTCTTATGCCCGTAAAAATAACCGTCGACAAAGTTCGCCCGCATCGTCGCCACGAACCGCTCATACAAAAGCTGATCCTCCGCCGCCAGCCGCGACTTCACCAGATACTCATGCGGTGCCGTCTTCGCATATGTCGACGCAAACTTCCACGCGTGACTTTCGGCATACTTCTGCGCCTCCTCCATCGAAAAGGGCTCCGCCTTATTCTCCCTCTCACGGCACTCTTCGAACTCGCGGAGTTTTGCCTGCGCCTCATCCTCCGTGTCGAAGATCATCTTCACAAAATCAACGGAGAAGATACCGCCGCTCCTGCCGTCAATAACGGCGTACTTTCCGTCATCACACTTTGAAACAAACAAAGAACTCATAGTAATAACCTCATATGACTTTGTATTTATGATACCATCCGATCAGCAAAAACGGCATTGCCTAGAATGGCAGTATTGGTTTACATTAGAACTGAAAAGAATATCACGCCGTCACAGGAGAATAACCATATGTCGATACTCATAAAAGATACAACCAGAGAAGAGCGCGAAAGGATCGTTGCCGAGTCGATCGGCAACATCAGCGGAGCCTGCGACGGATGCATGGCCGGGCTGGCGGAAATGTATCAGGATTATATTGACGGGAAACGCGAGATCAGAGATATCAATATGGATTTCCGCGCACACTACGAATCAGGGATCGACGGTCCTGAAAAGAGCAGCTGCGGGTATAAATAAAAAGCAGCTGCGGGGCCTGAAAAATCGCACCTTCAGCCCTTATCATTCATCTTGATTATTGCTGCTATGAGAAAGACTACAGCCATGACAAAGAATCCGTAAGCGAGCATTATATCCTCCTTCTGTTCTCAGGCTCAGATAAAGATCATTACAGAGCCTTCCTGATTATACCATTATAAAGAGTGCTTATGTTTTCTCAGACTCTTGGCGTGCCCTTCCGGGGCCGATGATAAACCTGTCCGCGAGCCTCTCATACATGAGACACAAAACTATTCCGACCAGTGCGCCTACAGAGATGTCGCTTAAGTAGTGATCACCAAGGATCATCCTTGAGGCCATGATGAAAGGAGCAAGGATGAGGGCGGTCGTGAGGAGCGCCTTTTCGAGGCGGGGAGAATGACCGAAGACACATGCGAATGAGGGCAGGATTATGATGTTGAGGACTGCCTGGAGAGCGTGGCCGGAGAAGAATGAATAGACGTCATTTCCGTAGAGGCCGAGAGCTGCGACCATGTCGTCCGTGACGCCCGAAGAGCGGTACCACGGGACGAAGCTGATGCCTTCGTAGCCGAGGAGCGTGACGCGGTACCGCGGGCGGAGGACGAGTGCTTTGACGAGCCACGGGAAGAAGAATGCGACCGTTATAATGACGAGGATCAGGATTATCCTTATGACATCCGACCTGTCATATCTGTTCCTGTTGAGGATGAAGCCGCCGATGAAGAGGGGTCCGTAGATGATGAGACCCGCGACGATGGATGACCCGAATGTTGTCCTCAGGCCGTTCAGGATCGATGCGGAACCCAGAGCCGAAGTTGAGAATGCAAGATAGATGCAGATGACGGACGCGAGGATCTTTTTGGGGACCGTCATTTCCTTTGAGAGAAACTTCCTCATGAGCGCTCCGTCGAGGAAGACGAATGATCCGTTAAAGAGCAGCACGCCGAGCATGGTGAAGAACACCGAAAATGTCTCGTACTCGATATAGACCGACTCCGCGATCTGAAGATCGAGGAATGTGCCCGCTGTCAGGGTCGCTATGAAGAAAAGTGTCAGCGATATATAGAGAATGCGCCTGCTCTTTGTCTGCATTTTGTGATGCCTTGCCTCCGCCATTTTTCTTTTCTTATTGTACCGCAAAACGGGGCTGACGGCATGCTGAGGCCGGGATCGGCGGCGGAGGTGGGAAAGGTCCTTTTCGACGTGAGACCGGATAAAAAAAGAGCAGCCCCCCGCGGGCGGCGTCCCGAGGGCGGGCGCGTCCCGTTCCGCTTCAGCGGAGGTGGAGGCTTTTCATCCCAAGATGGCCGATTATATCGTTTTGGGATGAAATTGGAAATGTCTTTTCATCCCAAGAGGGCTGATTCCGGGGTTTTGGGATGATGTTTCAGAAGACTTTTCATCCCAAATGGCTGATATTTCGAAGTTTGGGATGAAATGGAAGAAACATTTTCATCCCAAATGGCCGTTTTTTCGATGTTTGGGATGAAAGCAATGTTTGTTTTTCATCCCAAAAGGCTGATTTCCCACAGTTTGGGATGAAATCGCATTCAGCATAAAAGGCCAACACCAAAAGAGCGCCTCACATCGCCTGTGAGACGCTCTTTATATAAGCTTTTCGATCAGCCGGTCAGCCTCAGAGCGGTCTGATGACCAGAGGCATCTCGAACATCGCCTGATATCCCTTTGACTTCAATTCGGCCAGAATAGCCGGGTTCATCGAGTTGGCTGCCATGAGGTATGACTTGAGATCCGTAACATCGCTGATCTTCAGGGGGAGATCCCTTTCGAGACAGTCGCGGATTATCTTCTGGACCTCAGCCCTCTGCGATGCCTCATCGGAAGCAGACGCCTCAGCAGCCTTCGCCCTGACGATGCCTCTTACATTGACGAGGACCTCCTTGCCGTCCTTCTCGACTCCGAGACTTACGGGTTCCCAATCCATGAGCGAGATCCTGAAGACCCCTTCAGGGAGATTGCTCTTCGCACCCGCAGGACGTGATGCACCTGCAGCAGCTCCGGCCTGCGGACGTGCCGCACCCGAAGAAGGCATCTTTGCACCGGGCTTCAATGTGCCGGCCTGTTCCTTAGCCTTCTCGCGCTCGATATATGCATTGGCGGCAGCAGCGCCGTCTCTCATCGCATTCTTAAGATTGTCAAAAAAACCCATGATAATACCTCCCGATCTGCGGCTTTTCGCCTCAGCGAAAAAACTGTTTCATACGAATGAGTATATCACAGTTGACCGGGAGGTCATTATTATCTGCCTTATGAGGCGGCGGATACTTCTCTATACCGGTTTCTCTGACCGGAGGATCCCGCAGCGCGTTCCGACGGCCGGAATGAAGTGACTGATGTTTCTCTATACCAGCTCCTCATCCCTCAGGAATTCAAGAACGGCCTTAAAGAATATCCTGTGTCCGATCTCGTTGAGATGCTCGTCATCAAGAGGATCAGCAACCGCATGGTCGGATGCCGCCAGGAACTTATGTCCTCTCCTTTTTGCGATCTTCGAATATACATCTCGAAGTTCCCTTGAGATGACGATCGACCTCTTGTTGAACTCGGGGTCCTTATCGTCGCGCCAGACATTTTCGCCGAGATAGAGCGGTGATATCAGGATTATCCTGTCCGCGGGAACGTATTTCTCTATCCTGTCCAGGCACCGCTCGATCCCCATTCCGATCGTGTGGGACGACGCGCCGTAGATCGACTTGCAGTCATTTGTTCCGAGCATCAGAAGGACTGTATCGATCGGCTGATGGCTTTCGAGGATCCCCGGCAGGGAGTCCAGTCCTTTTCTTCCCGGGCGGAAAGCATCCTCAAAGACCGTTGTCCTTCCGCAAAGCCCCTCTTCGATCACGTTCACATCCGGAAGTGCAGACGTCAGGAGTCCTGTCCATCTTACGTTCAGAGGATATCTCTGCCCAGGGACCGAGCCCGGGATCAAACCCCATGTATTTGAATCGCCGAATGCGAGCAGTGTCTTCATAGTCTTTTCACCCTCCGAAAAGTGAACGTCTCTTCAGGTCCGTCTTCTTTTCGAGATGCTGCAGCCTTGATCAGTAAAGAGGTACGACAGCACCGTCGTATGTGTTCTTGATGTAGTTGGAGATCTCCTCGCTCTGGAGCACCTCGACAAGGATCTTAAGAGCTTCGTCATCCTTCTTGTCAGCGCTCGTTGCGACGATGTTTCCGTATGTCTGTGCTGCAAGGCCGTCATTTGCCTCTACTGCGAGAGCCTGGCTTACGTGGAGGCCGCCCTCGATCGCATAGTTACCGTTGATGACTGCGATGTCGACATCGGGGAGGGACGCTACGAGCTGCTCGGGAGCGATTTCCTGGAACTGGATATTCTTGGGGTTGTCGATGATATCCTCTACAGTTGCGTTGATGCCTGCGTCATCCTTGAGCGTGAGTATGCCTTCCTGCTGGAGAAGGAGAAGTGCTCTTGCCTCGTTAGTTACGTTGTTAGGGACAGCTACGAGTGCTCCGTCGGGAAGATCCTTAAGGTCCTTTACCCTGCCTGCATAGATGCCGAACGGTTCATAGTGGACTGCACCGATCGATACGAGATCAGAACCGTTTTCCTTGTTGAACTGATCGAGGTAAGGTACGTGCTGGAAATAGTTTGCGTCGAGGCTTCCTTCGATGACTCCGGTGTTAGGTGTGATGGAATCTTCGATCTGTACTATCTCGAGAGTGATCCCTTTCTCTGCGAGGATGGGCTTTGCCTGCTCGAGTATCTCCGAATGGGGAGTGATGCTCGCGCCGACTCTTATTACCTTGTTTCCGTCCTCTGATGCATTGTTCTTATCCGAGCATGCTGCGAGCGATGCCAGAAGTGTTGCCGAGAGTACTGCTGATATGATCTTCTTTACTATGTTCCTTTTCATTTTTTTGTTCTCCTTTTGTGTGTGTTTGTGTGTTTTTGTGTTTTTGTGTTTTTGTATTGTTGTTTTCTGTTTCCGTTTTAGTATTTTTCTTTCCGGTCTTTCTGCTCGAAAAAGCTCAAAAAAACCGGGGGCTTTTTCTGTTTAAGCTCCCGGGCAAATGGCGTTTAGTTCTTCTTTAGATCGTCAACATCGATCCTTTGTGAGGCGCAGGGAAGCCGTCCCCTCCGCTCGAGCCATTTTGTCTGCCCGGGAGTTAAGCATTCGACACATCATGGTTGTCATCCGGTTGAATGTTATAGACATCTTCGCGTCTCCTTTCGTAGTTGATCGTGATGATTATATTGGTACTCACCTACCATGTCAATAGGTTTGTGATAAGCGTTTTTTATCTCCGGTGAAAAGCGCTTATCGCGCCTTAGTTCTTCCTCTTTTTCTTTGCCAGCAACATACCCAGTTCCTGTATCACCATGACCATGATGACAAGGAGTATGACCGTCGTCCAGAGCACGTTTGCCTGGTAGCGGTAATAGCCGTACTGGAGTGCGATGGCTCCGAGTCCTCCGCCGCCGATGACACCTGCCATCGCAGAGTATCCGAGGATAGTCGCGATATTGATAGCCGCACCGTGAAGCATAGAAGGAGTTGCCTCAGGAATGATGAAATGGATGATTATATAAAGAGGTGACGCTCCCATCGACTGTGCCGCTTCGATGATACCGGGACCGACCTCGCACAGCGACGCCTCCACCATCCTCGCGACGATCGGGATCGCACCTACCGTAAGCGGTACGATCGAAGCGGTCGTTCCTATGGATGTTCCGACTACCAGCCTCGTAAAAGGTATTATCAGCACGAGCAGAATCAGGAACGGCAGCGAACGCATTATGTTCACGACCGTCCCGAGGACGAATCCGACAGGCCTGTTCTCGAGCAGCCTACCTTTTGAAGTCGCATAGAGGATAACTCCGAGCGGCAGTCCGATCAGATAGGAGAACAACGACGAAAAGAACGTCATCTGCAGTGTCTCCCAAACTCCTTTTTCTATAACTCCGATAAGATATTCGCTCATGTCACACCTCCGTTACGGTCAGACCGCCCGACCTGAAAAAATCTATGATGATATCCTGCTCTTCCTTTTCGCGCGGCAGCTCGACGACCATCTGACCGTATCCTATGCCGCCGACGCTCTTCGTATTCGCCGAAAGGATGTTGACCTTGCGGCCTGTCTTTTCGACAAGATTGGCAATGAAAGGAACGTTCGCGCTCGTCCCGTCGAAAACGATCCTGACGACCTTCCCGTCCGGTTCCGACACATCGAAAGGATTGGCCGGGAAGACGAGCTTTCTTGCCGCTTCGGACTTAGGGTTGCGGAAGACTTCCTTCACCTCGCCTATCTCAGCGAGACGGCCTTCGTCTATGATGGCTACCCTGTCGCAGATCTTTTCGATCACGGACATCTCATGCGTGATGATGACTATCGTGATCTTTCTGTCGTCATTTATCTTCTTCAAAAGGTCGAGGATCTCGCCCGTTATCTTGGGGTCGAGGGCACTTGTTGCCTCATCGCAGAGGAGCACCTTCGGATCTCCCGCAAGCGCCCTTGCGATCGCTACTCTCTGCTTTTGGCCACCCGAGAGTCTTGCGGGATATGAATCCTCCTTATCCTCGAGGCCGACCACCTTCAGCATCTCGCGCGCCTTCGCCCTTCTTTCCTTACGCGGGACACGCGTTATCCTCAGCGGCTGCTCGACATTCTCAAGGACTGTCCTCTGGCCGAGGAGATTAAAGCCCTGGAATATCATCGAGATGGAATGCCTGACTTCGCGGAGCTTTCCGGCCTTGAGCGCCTTAAGATCCTGACCGTAATACTTAACCGTTCCTTCAGACACTTCCTCAAGACGGTTGAGTGTCCTTACGAGCGTCGACTTACCGGCACCGCTCATTCCGATGATGCCGAAGATCTCCCCCTCCTCAATGGAGAGCGAGACATCCTTGAGCGCGGGAAAATCCACACCCTCGTTTCTGTATGTCTTATATACGTTTTCCAGTTCAAACACTTTAGTCATCTTTACAATTCTCCCTCTCAGGATATCTTCTGCCTGCAGACTTCATACGGGCATATCCGTTCCTGCCGCAGACATTATTGCTTTGAGTGGTGAGATTTTATCCCTATTCACCTACCGTGTCAATAGGTTTTATGTAATAACGGTATATAGCGCATTCCTGTCCTATTATATAAGAGCATTCAGTTGTTATTTCATCTTGATTTACCCTGTTACCCTTCGGTATAATAGGTCAAAATCAAATAGGGAGATCAGCACCATGATATCTACAAAAGGACGTTATGCTATCCGTGTAATGATAGATATGGCCGAGAACGATAACGGAGGATTCATCCCCCTCAAGGATATCGCAGAGAGACAGGAGATATCCAAGAAATACCTTGAGATCATAGTCAAGGATATGGTAGCCGGAGGCCTGATCACCGGGGCCAGCGGAAAAGGCGGCGGATATAAGCTCACCAGAAAGCCTGAGAAGTATAAGATCGGCGAGATACTCGAACTGATGGAGGGCTCACTGTCATCCGTCGTATGCCTTGCCGACAAGAACTATGAATGCAGCAGAAGGAAAAAATGCAAGACACTTCCCATGTGGAAGGAATTCGATAAGATGGTTCATGATTTCTTCTACGGCAGAAGACTGAGCGACCTTCTGGAACAGAAAAAGAAGAAGTGATCCCATGCCGTGATCCCGACTCGAGTTGTGCGACCCAGTCTTCAAGTCCTGCCTTGTCCGGCTCGCGTCTGTTACTTCAGGAGTTTTCTGATTGTCTTCGCGTCCGCGGCGAAATGCTTTTCGATGTGGGAGACGATCTTCTGGAGAGAGTCCTCCGGCGGCTCGCCGTATCTGCCCGTCACGAATCTGTATCCCCACAGATATTCGGGCGGCGTCATGACCGCAACCGACCATCCGAAAGCCTCGCCGTTTTTGTTGAGCCGCGGCCTGAAATCACATGGTATCAGATATGTCTTCATCTGGAGCCGCGTAAGCACTCCGTCGAAATTCTTTTCGCCGTCTTTGCCAAAACCGGCCTTCTCCTTCATCTCATATGTGAAGAGCCGGTCAGCGCAGCCGCTCCTCTTCAGGCTGCTCTTCGTGATATCCCACATGTCGGCGCCCTGCGGGACAAAAAGATCCATCAGCAGTTTCTCGCGGTAGCCCGCTTTTCCGTCCTCATAAGCGGCATCAAAGTCGTAGCCGTCACGGCGCAAGTTGGCAAGATAAGGAAACCACTTTTTCGAAATAAATCCGGCCTTGTTCCCGAAAAACTTCCCATAAGCGACCTTCCCCGTCCTCGCCAGCGTCATGCGCCACTCCCACGGATCCGTGTCCTCGTCGCTTGTCCACCAGCACTGCGGATCGGTCACCTCCTCGACGGAAAAGCCTTCTATCCCGTTGGAGAACAGCGGAAGAAAACCGGTCTTTTCGACCAGTTCCAAAAGCTCGCCGGGACTGTGAAGACACCTCTCGTCATCCCAGTCGATCCCGTTCATAAACCACTGTCCGTCAATTACTTCCAAATGAACCTCCGCCGCTGAATTCGCCTTTTACATCCGCGGAAAAAGCGCTGCCGTCAAATAATCCCAAAGAGGCCTCCGTCGGTGAGACTGATCTGCTTTGGATACAGCTCCGCCATGGTCATCTGCCCGACCTGCAAAAGCCCGTCATCGATCACCGCGAAAACGATATTCATCGCGCTCTTCGCCTCTTCCTTCAGATAGTCGCCGCATGCCTTGAGCGCGACCTTCCACGCCTCATTCTTGGGATAACCGAAAATGCCCGATGATATGAGCGGAAACGCGACAGAACTGCAGCGGTTCTTTTCCGCGACCTCAAGCGACTTCATATATGCGCTTCTCAGGAGTTCTTCCTCGCCGTTGCCGCCTCCGTTCCAGACCGGGCCGACTGCGTGGATTATATACTTCGCATCAAGCCCAAATCCGGGCGTGATCACGGCATTCCCCGTCCTGCATCCGCCAATGGCCATGCACGCGGCCTGAAGTTCCATCGCGCCCGCGGCGCTGAATATCGCTCCGCAAACGCCCCCTCCTGCAACAAGGTACTCATTGGCCGCATTGACGACCGCATCAACGGGAAGGAAGACGATATTATTCTTCACGACTCTTATACTGCTCTTTATGTCCCTGCCGGAACTCCTGTCAGTCCTGCTGAATTCTATATGCATATTATGATTGCTCCGTTTTTATGTTTGGGGGTTGCCGTCTGGCGTTTGCCGTTTGCCGGTTGCCGGTTGCCGTCTGGCGGTTGCCGTTTGCCGTCTGGCGGTTGCTGTCTGGCGGTTGCCGTTTGCCGTCTGCCGTCTGCTTCAGTCGCATGTATAGCCTGGCTCGACATAAAGCGACGCTTTGTCCGCCATGATCTGGCCATCATATACCTGTTCTTTCCAGTTTTCCTGCGGGACTTCCTTTATCGATACTGATACGGATGATGCACTGCAGCCCAGATATTCGGCGATATCTCCGGCGACCTTCTCGGCGCACCTCTTCTTTACTTCCTCTGTCCTTCCGGGATAACACTTGATCTCTACGTGCGGCATACCCTCTCCTCCTTATGCATTCTTACGGTAATGATACCATAAGTAGGAGATTATGAGGGCAGGGTTGTGGTCCTTTTCGTGGTGTAACAATGTTACATACCGCGGTATCAGGGCGTTTCCGGCGGCTGGTCCTTTTCGAGGTGCCTGAGTCGGGGCAGCTGTCAGAAGACGGTCAGTCGGCCCTGCCTAAACTGATACGATGGTCAGCTGACCCTGCCTGAACGAACCCTAAGAACGCACAGCCCTATCTGAATACGGTCTTGATAAGATTGTCGATCACGCGGACATCAAGAGGCGTCGCGGAAGTCTCAAATGACAGGAACAGCCTGTTGCCGATGATGATATTGGAAAGAGAATAAAGATTTATCCTTTTGACCATACCCTCGGTATAGTTGGGGTCATCTGCCCTGCCGCAATGCTCCAGATACACCTCTGTCCTGTCGCTGATCCTGAGTATCGTGAAATCGGGATGGATCACCTGGTCTCCCAGAGTGAGGGGGCACTCGTATTTATATGGGATCTTCTGTGCATAAAGCCTGTCCGCGATTATCTGCTCAGACTTCGATCTGACCCGTTCTCCCCTGATGGTCGAATAGTAGGGCGTGTTTTCCTCGAACACTTTCGGAGTATAAGATGTGCTTTGCCATTTAGCAATAAACTGATCGTCAGGAAGAATGATCGGCTTCACAAGGTCCCTTCTGTCTGCGGAGAGTGTTCCGTAAACATCCTCCGCTAGATATTGCGGATAATTAGCAATCGTTTCCTTTAGAAGCTGTGACTCTGCAAGAGATGCCTTCAGTACACTCTCAAGATACCCTTTACGGATCAGATCCTCTATCAATCTCGTATCTTTTCTTCCCAGATAGACATCATTCTCTCCAGACAATCCACTCCGGTAAAAGTACTTATAATCTCCTCTCCGTCTGATCTTTATCCTCCCGGAGGGATAATGCTTAAGCCGTTCCCCGATCTGTTCTGCCAACCGTGAAATACGTTCATATCTGGCAACAATCACATCTTTGATCCCATTGTCCATCTTTATTCCTTTCGATCCGTCAATCATGTGTTTTGTTTTCCGATTTCATCCCACAATGCGAAAAATGACCCTTTCGGGATGAAAAATCTTCTGCGTTGTCATCCCAAACCGCGAAAAACGACCCTTTTGGGATGATAAATCTTCTCCTATATCATCCCAGATTTGGAAAAACAGCCTTTGGGGGATGATAAATCTTCTCCGATTTCATCCCAAATCGCGAAAAAACGACCTTGGGGGATGAAAAGCCCTCTGCGTTTTCATCCCAAATCGCGAAAAACGACCCTTTGGGGATGATTAGCTCTACATAGCAGGATTATACATCGGACGCACGCAAAAAAGTTCCGACAATTGTACCGAATTTCCGACAATTTCCGACAATTTGCGCGATTTCCTTGACGCGCGTAAACAGGGCGTTTATACTATTCGGCCTTACAACAAAAACGGCGCAAAACACGCGTCGCCGATCAACACTTCAACACAACAAAAACGGCGCAAAGCACGCGCCGCCGATCAACACTTCAACACAACAAAAACGGCGCGAAACATGCGCCGCCGACCAACACTTCAACACATCGAAAACGACGCGAAACACGCGCCGCCGGCCATCGGTTCACACATCCTCACACCCTCAAACCTCACAGAAAAAAGCACATCAGCCCAGATCCGGCCCGAGCCGTTTCT
This sequence comes from Clostridiales bacterium, assembly GCA_017529925.1. Classification (GTDB taxonomy): domain Bacteria; phylum Bacillota; class Clostridia; order Saccharofermentanales; family Saccharofermentanaceae; genus Saccharofermentans. The sequence continues at coordinate 23,893 of JAFXMZ010000003.1, read as the reverse complement.
CATTTGCATGCGCATGCAGCACAACTCGAGGATCAAAGCTCAGGATCTTATCCCAGTCAGCCTTGAGCGCAGCCTGATGTATGGCATCGTCATCATACCCTTCAAGATATGCAATCGGTTCAAGGTCCCCGACGATGGCAGTGCCGTCATCAAGGATCAGAGAAACGGAGTCTTCGCTGTGGCTCGGAGTAGATACAATCTGCCCGCCGATCCCGCACTCCTTTAGAAACGCACGACTCTCTTCAAACGTCAGTTCCCTGATAAGAGCATCGTCCAGCGGCACATATGACAGTGCGGGGGTCCTCATGAATATCGCATCGGAAAAATGCACAAACGGCATCTGCGTTTCCATCACGACAGGCTTAACCCCCTTCCCCGCAAGCTCGCCCATGAGTCCGCAGTGATCGGGATGAAAATGCGTCGCCAGCACATAGTCAATATCGCATATCCGCACCCCCGCATCTTTTATCGCACGGTAAAACGCAGGCATTGTTCCTGCGTAGTCAGTATCGACCAGCACTGAAGCACAAGCGCCTGATATCAGATAAGTATTCGTGTTGCCGTAGCGAAGCCTGATTATATCCATTTATTCACAAAGATCCCCACCGTCATCCGCCAAAGAGGAGTCCGGCCAGCTCAAAACAAACAGCCTGCCAGGGGCAGGAAAAACACACCCGGTCACCCGATCACGTCGGGAGAGACCTTGGAAGCGAGCAGTTCGAGTATGTTCTTTCGATGTGAAGCGGCGATCTTGTAGCAGACGTCCTTGCCCTTCTTCTCATCGTATTTCCAGAACTTTATGCCCATCGGGAAAAAGCTGACCCTGCACTTCTCGATCTTCTTGATCTCGTTGTAGGGTATCGAAAAACGCGTCGCGCCGAAGCCTCCGATGAACGCCACGACCTTTTCCGGTGTCAGATTCATAGTGTTACCCCCTTTTCCGGACGCGCCGGAAATCTATTCTGCTGTGATCTGAACTCAATTGACTATATGTTGATTATACCACTTCGAAAAGCGCCCGCCGCGCACGGTCCATTCACCAGCAGCGCGTCAGATCAGACCACCCTGCCCGATACATCGCCTGCGACCCCAACTGTAACCTCTCACGCAATCTCACCCGCCGGCTCCGCCTGAGGCTCACACGACTTCACCCGCGGCTCCACCCGCCCCCATAAAAGCAAGCGATTCCCGCACGGTAACGTCCCATTGTTCCTCCGGGGAGATCGAAGCATCGCTGTCACGCCTCTGACGTCCGTAACTTCCGAACTGTGCGTGGTTCCCGCCCCTGATCTCTACGATGCGGCAGTCCGCAGCCTTTTCCTTTGACTTCATGACCTTATCCATGTTGAGGACGCCGTCTTCGGTCCCGTAGAGCAGGAGCAGCGGCAGGCCTGATGGCAGATCGTCTGTTATATAAGACGCATATAAAATGACGCCGGAAAACTCTCCCGCGTGATCAGCTGCATATGCCGAAGCGGCGTACCCGCCCAGGGAATGACCTCCAATAAACCACGAATCGTAGTCGTACGAGCCGGTGATATCTCCCGCCTTATCCATATCGAAAAGGGCAAACCTCAAAGGCATCTTCACGAGGAAGACATCCGCTCCGCCCGCGGCTATCTGCGATAACAGCGGCGCGTAGCTTTCGGGGTCTACCTTGGAACCCGGATAGAATATGAATGCAGTCGTGTCAGACGGCCCGTCAAAGAGCCATCCTGTCTCTACCTCGCTGACTGTCACCGTATCGGTTGAATGCATAGCAGCAAGTGCCTTTGCATCAGGATGGTACCCTATCGCAAAGTAGATAAAGAATCCTGCCGTAAGAACAATGATGACAGTTAGAAAGATGATCAGTTTTCTGTGTTTCTTCATATTCATATATCGCGGCGAGCCTGCCCCTCCGCGGGACTCATAGGTCCTAACGCCTCATCAGGACCGAAGTTCCCGAACCCCCGAGGGCCGGAATGCCTTGCCGCTTCAGACCCGGAAGCCCTCTTACTCCTCCGCGAACTTGACTTCAGATATCAGCGAGCGGATGCCGTCGTTCAGCATTTCGACGCGCTTGGCCGACTCGAGCGAACCGTGCATCAGCATATTTCCGCTGCGGTCTCTTATGTCGACATAGTACGAACGGTTGATCATGTCACCCTTGCCGCCCTTGCAGTTGAAGGAACCGATGTCGGAGAGCCTGCAGAACTCATATGTATCGTTGCCCATATCGGAGAATCGGTGGAAGAAATAATCCTTCGTGGCGCCGAAACTTCCGTTCACCTTGTTTTCGACGAGGAAGACGGGCGGTGCGCTCATCTGCTCATCAAAAGCAGCAACTTCTTCGGAGCTCGTAAGCAGTTCGTTGAGGTTGTCCACGGTCCTGGATGTGACATTCTTCTTTCCGCCCTTGGCGATCATGAGGATGCCCAGAAGAAGGATCGCACCACCGACGATGCCGAGGATCTTTACGGTATTCATCGTCTGCGGATCGTTCAGGTCGCCGTTGGCGATCGTGATCCCTATAAAACCGGCTATCATCACCGGTATGATTATGAAAATTATCCACTTGTTGCCGCCGCTCTTCTTATGCGCTGCTTCGGTCCTCTTCACATATTCCCTGAGCCACTTTGAATTCTCGCTTGCAAGATTGCCCAAAACTGTTCCCTCCTCCTGATCTTTTCGTATCATCAGTGCCATTATCACACATCGCGAAAAGCAAGTAAACACATCCAAACTCTCCTGTGTAAATCGCGCGCCTTATTTGATATAATAGAAGCACGAATGCGAAACACGCTTTTCGATGCGTGCGGAGGTCAGAATGGACGAGCTTTATAACCTGTCATTTGCTTTTGCGCTGGCTGCGACATTCATCTGCCTTGCCAATATCTGTTTTATCAGGATACAGGGCAGGATGGGCAAGCTGCAGAACAAGCTGTTCATGATGATCCTCATCACCCTTGTTCTCAACGGCATATGTAATACCGTCACGGGTTTTCTCACTCCATACAAGCACACGTCCGAGACGGCGCTCTTTGTGACACAGGCCGCGAGATATCTCTATTTTGTATTCCATACCATGCTCGCGCCGCTGTTCTTCCTTTACATCTCCAGCGTCTGCGGTATCTTCATCAGATCGGTACGATCTATACGGATCATCTACTACGGGGTGTTCGCGATCACCGAGCTCCTCGCATTGACGAACCCGCTCACCCACTGGGTCTACTATCTGGACAGCGATCTTCAGTTCAGGCGCAACTGGGGCGAGGCGCTCATCTACCTGGCTGCGGCATTCTTCCTTGCGATCGCCATCAAGAACCTGACCAACACATGGCATGTCTTAACGTTCAAGCGCAAGGCGGGCGTCCTGATGTTCACGTCGATCACCATTGCGGGCATCCTGATCCAGCTTCTGTTCCACGATGTCAAGGTCGAGCTTTTCGCTGAGGCGATCGGACTTACCGGCATCATGATGATCATCGAAAATGAGGACGACCGCATTGAGAACGTGACGGGCCTTTACAACAGGCAGGCATTCCTCACGGACCTCGAGAGCTACATGATCAACAGGACCAAACTGCATGTGATCTCGATCCGCATCAACACACCCGAGATCGTGTCCCGCAAGCGCGGCGCCGTCAACCGCGAGCTGCTCGAAAAGAGCGTCGCGGACTTCCTTTCGACGGTGCATAAGAGATATAACATCTACAGGCTTGGAAGGCGGTCGTTTGCGATGACGGTCTTCGGCAAGGACGATGAGGAAGCATATGCCCTGGCGCAGAAAGTCTCAACAAGGTTCGACAAGCCGTGGAAACTGACGGATACTTTCGTCATGCTGTCCGCCTCGATCATCCTGGCAGACATCCCGCGTCAGGTCGACACGCTGAACGACGCACTGTACATGTTCGAGAGCGAGAAGCCCTCCAAGACCGACAAGAAGATACTCGCGGGAGATGACCTGAACTTCCTCCTCCGCGGATCCGCAGTCGAGAAATCCATCACGCACGGACTGTCGGAAGGCAAGTTAGAGGTCTACTACCAGCCTACATATTCGATGGACGGTCTGAAGCTCCACGGTGCCGAGGCTCTCGTCAGGCTCCACGATGATGACATGGGCATGCTCTACCCGGACGAGTTCATCCCCGTAGCCGAGAATATGGGTCTCATCGATGCGATCGACGACCACGTACTGATGGATGTCTGCCGTCTGATAAGAGACGAGCGTCTCTACGAGAAGGGCATCGACTGCATCAATGTAAACCTGTCAGTATTGCAGTTCATGAAGCAGGATTTCGTCGAACATATCAATGGAATAGTCGAAGAGGCCGGCATAGACAAGAAATATATCAATTTCGAGGTGACCGAATCGATCTCGGGAGGCAGTTACGAGATACTGAACAATGCCATCAACGAGCTCAAGAGAGAGGGCTTCATGTTCTCCATGGACGACTACGGGACAGGTTATTCGAACATGAGGGCGCTGGCATCCATGAACCTCGACTGCATCAAGATCGACAAGAGCATCCTGTGGGAGGCGGAGAAGAGCGAACTCGGATATATCATCCTCGAGAACTCGATCCGCATGATCCATCAGATGAACAAGAACATACTCGTCGAGGGCGTCGAGACCGAGTCCCAGATAAAGCTCCTCGAGCCTTTGGGCGTCAACTTCCTTCAGGGCTACTATTTCTCCAAGCCCGTGCCGAAGGACAAGTTCCTTGCGATAGTCGAAAAGGAAAACAGCGCCGGCAGATGATGGTTTTGGCGTGGCGGCCGGAAGGCGCGCGGCGCCGGAAAGTAACGGTCATACGCCCCGTTCTCTCACTCCCGCGTCAGCGACAATACCCTCAGATATGAAAGAGCGGCGAGGACTGCAACAGCTGTCATCAGCCCGAGCGATATCAGGATCGGAGAAACAACTGTCCCGAGCGCGACGACACCTACCATAAGTCCCATATTGATGAACATATTCGGGAGTAGATATATCGTAACTGCGGCACCCTGCTTTATGACCTCAACCTCATTTTCCCAGTCGAGGCGCATGTGCTTTATGCCGCATACGCATCCCCACGCTGTCGAAAAAAGACAGAGAAGAATTCCGGTAAAGATAAAGAGCAATGTGTTGACGACTCCGGCGCGAGCGGAGATGCAGAGCGCGGCCGTCGCAAATACCGTAACGGGAACAGTCATGTACAGATTAAAGAGCATCTTTCCCTGATAGAGCGTCTTCCTGCTGATCGGCAGACTCTGCACGATCCAGTAGTTCTTCCCTTCGAGCGAAGGCGTAAAGGCCGTCGTGGCCACCATACCAATAAGGAAATAGATGACGAGCGGGATGACGGGATATAGCATCTCCATCGTAAAGGGAGCATCCTTCAGCACGGGCCTTATGATCTTGTCGAGGTTAAGAAACAGCACCACGGTGCCGCCGACCAGACACATGATCACTCCGAGCGCACCGTTTGTCAGATATACGGTCGAGCCTGTCATGCGCTTGAACTCCTTGAAGGCGATCGCGTTAAGGACGCTCCTTCTCTTTCGCTCCGACATGACGAAACTGCGGCGCGCGGCATGTGATCTCAGTGCGGAATTGATCTTTCTGTAGGACCTTCCGACAAGCATGAAGACCACCTCGAAAAGGATGAGCGACACTCCGATCAGGAGCAGCATATCGGAGATGCGAAGATCCGCGACGGCGCCCCTGAACCAGTCGATCGGCAGGAAGACCTTCCCCGCCGAATCCGTCGCCGCCGACATCGACGAAAGAACATCCTCCGTCTTATCGTTCCTGAGCATGTCTTCAATGAAGAAGCGGCTGAACATGACAAAGATGATGAATATCATCGTCAGCACCGTCTGTATTATCGTCTTGTTCCTGAACCCGGAGCCGATCCTGGCGATTATGAAGCCCAGGAAGGACGCCGCGATCATCGGGATCACGGGAAGCACAAAAGTCAGGAGGATCCAGACCGGATAGACCGCGAGCGGCGGCCTGACGTAGTATGCGTATCCCGCGAGCATCGAGACCGACACGGAAAGATACCACGGGAGGCTCTTGATATACATGTAGATGAACTTGCAGGCGACGATACTTTTCGAGGTGAACGGAAGGGACATGATCATGTCATATTCCTTGAAATTGAAAAGGTAGCCGTTCGTCTTGAAGAACGTGAAGATAAACGACAGCGCCGCGATCACGGTCGCGCACATGACGGGGATCGAGCCCGCCAGGCCGAAGTGGCCGTAGCCGATGCAGTTCAGCACGCAGTACGCCATGAGCATGAGGTAGAGTATCGTCTGGCCGATCATGGCGCCGACGATCTTCCCTCTCTTTTTCTTATCTTTGCAGTGCCTGTAGATGTTCCTCGAACTCGTCGAAAGCAGCAGGCACCTGAGCAGTATGCGGTCCTTACTCATTTACCACCTCGAGGAATACATCTTCCAGCGACTCGCCGTGCGTCAGCTCATCCATCGTCCCCGACGCAATGATCTGTCCGTGCTTGATGATGGCGACCTTGTTGCAGAGCTTCTCGGCGACGTCGAGGACATGTGTCGAAAAGAAGATCGCCGTCCCCTTTTCGCAGATCTCATGCATCATCTGCTTCAGCGTGAATGCCGCCTTCGGATCGAGCCCGACAAAAGGCTCATCGAGAACGAGCAGCTTAGGCTCATGAATGAGCGCCGAAATGATCGCGAGCTTCTGCTTCATACCGTGCGAATAAGACCCGATAAGATCGCCCAGCGCCTCAGTTATCTCAAACCTCGCCGCAAGGTCTTCAATGCTCTTCTGCCTCTCCTTCGCACCGATCCCGAAAACATCCGCGATAAAATCCAGATACTGGATCCCCGTCAGGTTCTCATACAGATCCGGATTGTCCGGAATATATGCAGTTATCTTCTTGCATTCCATCGGCTCTTTCCTGACCGGATGGCCGTCTATGAATATCTCTCCCTCCGAAAAATCCAGCACTCCGACTATCGCGCGGATCGTGGTGGATTTGCCGGCGCCGTTATGTCCTATGAATCCGTAGATATCACCGCTCTCAACGGTGAGGCTGACATTGTCCGCCGCCTTCTTTCCTTCCCCGTAAGACTTGGAGAATCCCTTTATCTCGAGCATCGGTCTTTTTTCCATAGTAGAGTCCTTCTTTTTAGTGTTATATGCAGTGCGCCGGTCGCGCGCGGTTGGCGCGGGCGCGGCGAACTGGCGGGGCGCGACAGCGGCGTGTGTGTTCTCCCGTCGGCGCGAGGCCGGTTGTTTCAGTTCCCGGCGGCGCACACGGCACGAGGCGGGCGGGGCGCGACAGCGGCGCGCGAGGCTTTTCCGCTTTTCATCCACGATTATAGCATTGGAGGAGTCACGAAGAGTTTAAGAATTGGTAAAATCGGCCATCAACAAAATGAAGCCGGGAGGAAGTTATCACTCTTCCTTTTCCTGCCTTACCTCATCGAGCATCGCCTTTACCGACGGTGCATTCTTCGTCAGTTTCTTGATGGTGAGATCCTGTGCCTTGTCATTCGCAAGTCTCAGGTTACGGTCAGAGGAAAGGAGAGCTTCTTTCGTCTTCTCGAGCTGCTTGATCGTCTTGTCGATACTCTCTATCGCCTCCTGGAATTTCCTTGAAGCGAGATCGTAATTCTTCGCAAAACCGCTCTTGAACGCTTCCATATTCTCTTCAAAATGGAGGATATCGAGCTGCTGGTTCTTGACGACCTGAAGTTCCTTCTTATACTTGAGCGAATTGAGCGCCGCATTGCGCAGGAGCGTGATCATGGGGATGAAGAACTGCGGCCTTATGACATACATCTTCTCGTAACGGTATGAGACATCTACGATGCCGTTGTTGTACAGATCATTGTCCGATTCGAGCAGCGACACCAGCACGGCATATTCGCAGCCCTTCTCGCGCCTGTCCTTGTCGAGCTCCTTGAAGAAATCCTCATTCTTATGTTTGGTCGCGGTCTCATCTGCCTCATTCTTCATCTCGAACATTATTGAGATGAACTCCGTGCCGTCCTCCGAGGATTCCCTGAATATAAAGTCACCCTTGCTTCCTGTCCTCGCATCATTATCCTTCTCGAAATAAGCATTCGGGAAGGCAGTCATCCTGATGGAATTGAACTGTATCATGCAGTGCTGCTCGAGGCTCTCGCCGACCATCTTTGTCGACTGCTTCGCCTTGTAGTCTTTATAGAAATCTATCTGCTCGTCCTTCGCCTTCAGCTCCGCATTAAACCTCTCAGTAAGGCTCTTCTCCTTGAGGTCGAACTCAAGATCCTTATTCTTCAGCTTGCCGTTCAGCTCAGAGATCTCCGACGTCTTCCTTGAAAGCTCCTCATTCTTCTCCTGAAGAGCCTTCGTTACGGCAAGTTCCTTCTCGGTCTCCCCGGCATCGATCTTCGACTGGAGTTCGCGGATCTGCATATCCTTCTTCGCGATCTGCTCCTTTATGCTCTCGAGATCCCTGTCATAGGACTTCTGTTCCTGAAGGCGCATCATCTCAACGTCCTGCGTCTTCCTCTGTTCGAGCTCCTTCTCGCGGCGCAGGAGCTCCTTCTGAAACTCCCCGTCCCTCACCTGCTGCGCGATCTGTGCATAACCCGAATCGTCAAGCTGAAATTCCTTGCCGCAGTGGGGACATCTTATATCATTCATGGGGCACCTCCGTAAACAGTGATCTCATATGCGGACTCTTCATCCGTCACATCTACATTATAGTACAAACCATTGTCCCTTTAATGTCCCATTTTCAGAGCTGTTTCGGACGCATCGAAAAGAACCGCCTCTCCGGCCGGGAGCGTGCTTTTCGAGGTGATGAAAATTCAGACACAGAGGAAAACCAAGCCTGCCCTCCCCGACCTGCAGAATTCCGTGAACGTAATAATAAGAAAGAAGAAGCATGATATAATATCTTTAATACATACATTTCCCGGGCAGCCTCCCCTACTCAGCATCAGGACGGGAGCGGTACTCCTGAAAGGACTTCATGCCGATATGAAAGACACATCTTCGGAAAACAAAAGAAAGAGCAATCCGGCACTCTTTGTCGGGATAATAGGCGCCATCATCGTTATCGCCATCCTCATCATCGGAACGATATTGCTGGGCGGCGCCGCGCATGATGATACAGACAAGGCAGTACATTACGTTTCCAGCTTCTACCTGGACGAGCTGGCGGGAAGGCGTGAGCAGGTAGTCTCGAACAACCTTCAGAGGGAGATCGAGGACCTGAATGTGGCCGTCGGGCTGATGACTCAGGACGACCTTTCCGATGAAGAACATCTCAGGGCATACCAGGCAAGGATGAAGAAGCTCTACAGACTCGAGAAGTTCGCTTTCGTTGACACCGACGGCATCATCTACACTTCAAAGGGAACGCAGGACAATATAAACGATTATGCCTTTGATCATAAGACTATCTCCTCGCCCGAGATCTCAGTCCTCAATCTCGAAAGTCTCGACAAGAATGTCATCATCGCCATCCCCCTTGACGGAATAGAATTCTGCGGAAAGGAATTCCTCGTCTGCTTTATGGAGATCGACATGGCGGAGATGCTCCAGGGCGTATCGATGTCATCGGATGATACGGACTCGACCTTCTGCAACATATACAGCAAAGACGGTATAGCCCTGAGCAATACCATCCTCGGCGGTCTGGCTGTTGAAGACAATCTCCTCGAGGCTCTGGAGCACGCAGAGTATAAGGAGGGATTCTCCTATCAGCAGGTACTGGATGACTTCAGCAAAGGTCAGCGCGGATCCGTGACATTCAGTTACGACGGGATCGAAGAGACGCTCGCCTATGTTCCCGTCAAGGGAACCGACTGGATGCTGACATATCTCATCAGGGAGAAGGTCATCGCCGACCAGTTCAGTTCCGTTTCAAACGGGATAATCATCAGGAGCATAATCCAGTCGGCACTGATCGCGTTGATCCTTATAGCAATGTTCGTCTTCATGATCATCCAGATCAGGAAGAATGCCTCTCTTGCAATAGAAAAAGAGACCTCCGAAGCAGAGAACCGCGTTAAACAGGAGGAGATGGAACACCGCCTCTCCCTGCAGGAGAAACTCCTTGAAGAGGAAAAGAAGAGGAGCAGGCAGGACAGCATGATAACTGCCATGTCGGCCGATTACAGGAGCGTTTACTATGTCGACCTCGAAAAGGATGAGGGCATCTGCTACAGAGGCGACAGCGAAGATACCGACCAGACGGCAGAAGGCGTACCCTTCCCCTTCAGCGAGCGTTTCAGGTGGTATGCCGAAAACTCCGTCAGCGATGAATATAGAGACGGTTTCCTCGCATTTGTCGATCCTGACAATATCCGCAAAGGTCTTGCGAACGAGTCGATACTGGCATACCGTTATCTCGCGAGACGTGCAGGCCGCAAATACTATGAGATGATCCGTGTCGCAGGCGTCAGGAGCAGGAGCGACAGGGGCAGCGATACGGTCAGGGAGATAGGCCTCGGCTTTACCGTCATAGATTCCGAGATGAGACAGAATATGGCTCATCAGCTGGCGCTGAAGGATGCACTTGCCTCCGCGGAACAGGCGAACAAGGCAAAGACTGCATTCCTTTCGAATATGAGCCATGAGATCAGGACGCCGATGAATGCGATTATCGGCCTCGACAATATCGCGTTGAACGATCCCGATACTCCCGAGAAGACGAAGGGTTACCTGACGAAGATCGGAGATTCCGCTGAGCACCTGCTCGGACTTATAAACGACATCCTCGACATGTCCAGGATCGAATCTGGAAAGATGGTCCTGAAGAATGAGCAATTCTCACTTTCGAAGCTGCTCGAATCAGTCAATACGATGTTCAGCGGACAGTGCATGGAAAAGGGACTGGATTACCGCTGCGACATTAAGGGCGATATAGACGATTACTATGTCGGCGATAATATCAAGCTGAGGCAGGTACTTATCAATATCCTCGGCAATGCGGTCAAGTTCACACCGGCTGGCGGCAGCATAAGTTTCGGCATCGAGCGGAAGGCAAGATTTGACGGAAGGTCGACGATACTCTTTTCGATAAGCGATACGGGTATCGGAATGAGCGAGGAATTCCTGCCTCATATGTTCGATACGTTTGCCCAGGAGGATCCGACATATACCAACAAGTACGGTTCTTCGGGACTCGGACTTGCGATCACGAAGAGTATCGTCGAGATGATGAACGGAAGCATCGAAGTCGACAGCGTCAAGGGTGAGGGAACGACATTCCGCGTGAGCATAACGCTCAAGGATGCGGAAAAGAAAGAACCGACGGGAAATGAATCGAAGGCCGTTACGGATAATATTTCCGTTCTGATAATAGATGATGATCCTGTCGCCTGTGAGCATGGAAGGCTCGTCCTCGAGAAGATAGGGATAGCTGCGGATACTGCACTTTCGGGCGCGGAAGGCATCGAAAAGGTCAAGCTGCACCACGGCAGGATGACTCCTTATAATCTCATCCTGATCGACTGGAAGATGCCCGATATGGATGGTGTCGAGACCACCAGACAGATCCGTTCTCTCGTTGGAAAAGAGTCCGCAATAATAATCCTGACTGCATATAAGTGGGACGATATCCTCGACGAAGCGGTCAGCGCGGGTGTCGACAGCTTCCTTGCGAAGCCTCTCTTTGCGGGCAATGTACTCGAGGAATTCGAGAATGCCTTCAGGCGTAAGAATCCGATGCCGGCAACATCGAAAAAGGATAAGGATCTGTCGGGCAGAAGGATCCTTCTTGCTGAGGATGTCGAAGTCAACGCCGACATCATAAAGATGATCCTGGGATCAAAGGGTATCGAGACAGATCTTGCAGCCAACGGAAAGATCGCCGTCGATCTTTTCGAGGGGAGCGAGCCCGGATACTACTCCGCGATCCTGATGGATATGAGGATGCCCGAGATGGACGGCCTGACGGCTACGAAGATCATCCGCGGCCTGGACCGTGAGGATGCAAAGAAGATCCCGATAATCGCACTGACTGCCAACGCTTTCGATGAGGATGTTCAGAGGAGCCTTCAGTCAGGACTCAACGCTCACCTTACGAAGCCTATCAAACCCGAGCTCCTCTTTGAGACTCTGGAGTCCTACCTGTGAAAGGAGTAACATATGAAAAATCCTGTATCAACAATGATCGAAGACGGTAAGCGCACCATCCTGGTCGCCGATGACGAATTCATCAACAGAGAGATCCTGTCGGAGATGCTCAGGGATGAGTATGACATCATCACCGCGGAAGACGGTGAGCAGGCATATGAGATCATCAGGCAGCACAGCACGACGGTCTCTTTGATACTCCTCGATCTGATCATGCCGAAAAAGAGCGGTCTGGAACTGCTGTCGGATATCAAGAAACAGAGCGACCTTTCGGGGATCCCTGTTATCGTCCTTACGACAGACCAGGAATCGGAGATCATAAGCCTCAACACCGGAGCTTCCGATTTCATCCCCAAGCCCTACCCGAGGCCGGATGTCGTTAAGGCAAGGATACACAGGGCGATCGAGCTGTCGGAGGGCCGCAAGATCATAAGCGACACACAAAATGACGTTATCACGGGTCTTCTCAACGGCGAATACTTTTATGAATATGCGGAGGCATTCGATAAATACCATCCCAACACGGAAATGGATGCCGTCGTTCTCGGGATAGATAATTATCATGTGCTGCTCGAACGCTACGGCAAGGAAAAGTGTATCGAACTCCTGTCCCTGACAGCATCCGAGCTCGGGGAACAGTATCCCGACTTCAACTCCATCCTCTGTCATAAGGAGATGGATATCTTCTTCATCTACTGCCACCACTGCTCAGATCATGGCAACAGGCTCCATGCGATAAGCGGGGCCGTCAATGCCGTCTTCAAGGGAGTGAAGCTCAAGATGGGCATCTATGGATCGGCGGACAAGGCGCTCGACCTGAGGAAAAGATTTGTCAGGGCCCGCATGGCATATAACAAGCTTCAGGGGAACTACCATGACGACCTGGCCTTATTCGATGACGAGATCCTGAGGAAGGTCCTTTTCGAGGAGCAGCTTTGTTCTGATTTCAGCAATGCCCTTGAAGAAGAACAGTTCATGGTCTATTTCCAGCCCAAGTTCGATATAACCGGCGAAAAGCCCGTCATCGCGGGAGCGGAGGCGCTCGTAAGGTGGCGTCATCCGTCGCTCGAACTTATCTCGCCCGGACTGTTCATCCCGCTTTTCGAGGGCAACGGACTCATCTACGATCTTGATGAATATGTCTGGCGGAAGACGGCGGCGATGATAAGGGAATGGCACGGCCGCTTCGAAAAGAAGATCCCCGTATCCGTCAACATCTCACGCGCCGAGATGTATGATCCGGACCTGCCCGAAAGACTCGTCAGGATCGTGGAGGAGAACGGGATAGCTGTGTCCGACCTTCATCTGGAGATCACGGAATCCGCTTATGTCGGAGATTCGAATATGATCACCGGCCGCGTCGAGGAACTGAGGAATAAAGGGTTCTTCATCGAGATGGACGATTTCGGTTCCGGATACTCGTCGCTCAATATGATCGGCGAGCTGCCTTTCGATGCGCTCAAGCTCGATATGCTCTTCATACGCAATGCGTTCAAGAACGGAAATATGAAGATGCTCGATATAGTCATCGATATCGCCGACTGTCTCGAGGTCCCTGCGATCGCCGAGGGTGTCGAGACCGAGGAACAGTATCTCAAGCTGAAGGAGTCCGGATGTGAGATGATCCAGGGATATTATTTCTCGAGGCCTCTCCCCGCTGATGAATTTGAGAGATTTCTTGAATAAAGGAGAATGATCATGCCTACTGTAGAAGATCTTAAGAGATATGGTGCAAATACGGAGGAAGCCCTTTCGCGCCTGATGGGAAATGAGGCTTTTTATCTGGCTCTCGTGCCGAGAGTCTTTGAAGAAAAGAATTTTGAAGCATTGTCTTCGGGGATCTCGGAAGGCGACCTGGACAAAGCCTTTGAGGCGGCACACAGCCTTAAGGGGGTCCTCGGCAATCTCGAACTGACGCCTCTTCTGAAGCCCGTTGTGGAGATCACGGAGATGCTGCGCAGAAGAGAGCAGGCGGATTACGCTCCCTACCTCGATGAGATCTTCAGACAGAAGGAGATACTCGAGGGTCTTTTTAAGGGTGAGGGCTGATCAGCTTAAAGCTGCGCGTCCGGAGGATCAGCTTAAAGCTGCGCGTCCGGCGGATCACCTTACACTGCCCGCGGCTCATAAGCCTGCGGTCCGTCTTATGCTCTCCCAGTCACGGCATCTCGTATAGTTCGCATTCGGAAATGTGCACTCCCTGTTCCACGGTCTGTCAAAGACCATGACTTTCAGGTCCGGAAGATGGTCAAAAAACTTAAATGCCTTTGGCGAATCCTCGACGGCAAGATCGAACTTCATCCGGTAGTAATCCTCAAGCTCAAGACTGTAGCTGTTCCTGCCGTAAAACCTGTCCCCGTATTTATTGAGGCAGTACATCGGAACAGCCTCAAGGCCGTGCTCATCGAGCCATTGACGCGACGGTCCGTATGACGAAAAAGGGCGCCCCGTGATGATATTGACATCATGCCCCTCGGCGATCCATTCATTGATGACCTCCGACGCTCCGGGTGTCTCCTCATAAGACAGGAGGACGTCCGGCTCATGTCCCCTTTCCATGAACTTTTCGAACTGCTCACTGTTCAGGCTGAATGACCTGTCCAGATCGAAAAACCTGATCTTCTCATAGGGAACATCCTTCCCGAACATCTCCATGCCCAGCTTCGAAAAAGACCTCGCGGTCTCGCACAGACAGTCATCAAAATCAACGTATATCTTCATCAGATCTTCCGTCCCTCATCACGTATCATTTAATGAGGTAATTATACCACTGCCGCGTGCCGTTCTAACACGGAACGGCGGCTGTAAACCTCGTACCCGGGCGCATCTTCCGCTTTTAAGCCTTGCACGTAAGCGGGTGTCCTCATTTTCGGCTGTGTTATAATATCTGTGTCCGGCGGAAGGACCGCAGGAATATGATTTTCGAGTTGAATAAGAGGAAAAGAAAAATGAAAAGAAAAGCGATATTTGCAACAGCACTCTGCCTGTCCCTCATGGTGGCAGGATGTTCCAGCGGTTCCGACGATAAGGAATCAAAGGAAAGCGAGGCCAAGTCTTCGGCAGCAGCTACGGAAGAGTCGACGGAAGGATCGACTGAAGCACCCGCACCTACTCACGAGGTCACGGTCGATACAGTCGTAGTGATGGCATACTCAGACGGCGTTTACGACTACACGAGCGTTGTGCCCAATCTCATCGTGGACGGCCAGGAGGCAGGTGATATCAATGCTGAGATCAGCAACTATATCCGGGAGAAATATCCGATGACGATAGAAGACGATTTTGTCGACGGATATACGACAAGCCTGGAATGGGGAACCACAGGCAACACCGTGTCCATCGTCATCTATGCAAGTGATATCTACTCTGACTATTTCACATGCGAAGTATTCAATTTTGATCTCGATACGCTGACAGCCATTGATGACAGCGAGGTCGCAAAGAGGCTCGGTTATGGCGAGGATGAGTTTTTAGGAAAGGCGGCAGAGGTCATAAGGGCTTACTGCGAAGGAAAAGACTTTGATCTTGATAAGTGCGTCTCATCCGTAAGCTTTGACACTCTCACACCCTTCATAACATCTGAGGGCGGGGCTGCCGTCGCAGCGACCCTCTATTTTGCTCCGGATTCACAGTTCAGCGGATCAGAGAGCGTAAGGGTATTTAACCTTTCTGAGTAAGCGGTGGAGTTAGGGGGCGCCGACCGACTATCGCCTGCGGCTTGTATAAGGTCTACAAACTACTTCAGCCCGGCCAGCTCGTTTTCTCCATATCCAGCTTGAAAAGGAACTTCCGCTGGAATATGAGGTATAGCATACGTCAAAGTCGTAGCCTTCCTCCTTCAGGATCTTGCCTTTATTCTTTGCTTCCTCCCTTCCCTTTTCGCTGAGATCAACATCCATCCAGCCCGTGAAAAGGTTCAGTCTGTTCCATTCGCTTTCGCCGTGTCTTATGAGTACGAGTTTCATCATGGGTCACCTCTTGTTGTGTTTTTGAGTAGCGGGTGCAGACCTGCTGTTTGAGTCAGGCGCGCCCGCATTGGTTAGCTGTCGCTAACTAATATAGTTAGTCATTGCTAACTTGTCAATATAGAACTCGTTCAGATAAGGTAACCTGTTGTTGTCACGATCGTTGTTCCCGTCGAAAAGGCGCTGCCATCAGGGATCGTTTCAAGGGAATTCCTCGACCGAGGGATTCGGGGCCCGCATCTTTCCGCTCTCACTTTATGAAGGCGGGCAGTGCGGACTTATCGTATTGGGAGCCCGGTAGGAGCCCGGTATACTAAATCTTTAAAAAAGCGGATCTGGTATACCAGATGACGTCTTTCGGTATACTATTCTTCACGTTTTCGTAAATTGGTATACCAATATCGAGGATCCGGTATACTATTTTCGATTTCGATAAAGAATAGTATACCGGCGCGGGCTTTTCAGTATACTAAATCGCCAAAAATCAAGAAATAGTATACCGACATGATGTCTTCGCTGTACTTATTTTCAAAAACAAGATCTAGTACACCGGCGAGACCTTTTCGAGGTGTTCGAGAAGAGTTCCCTCACCGCTTATTATGGGATCGGCAAAATCGTCAGCCGTGAGTATCATTTCGGCCTTTTCCTCATCGCTCATGGCGCCGGCAAGGAATCTTATCTTTGATGTCTTCATGATCTGTTCCCCCTCAGGTTTTTATATGTCTATTTAACCGCATGGAAGCGATAGTATTAAGAGACAGGAGGATATTTACAAGACCTGTACGCGGGTGCGGTTCGTTTTATCTTTTACACCCCCATATTGTGGTACAATCTTTATATACCTACTAACCGCTTTGGCGGATCGAAAAGGAGTTTACTATGATCGAATTTATCATCTCACTCGTAATCGCAGGTGTCTGCGGCTGGATCGCAGGAATGCTCATGAACACGTCCTTCCCCTGGTATATAAATGTTATCATCGGTATCGTGGGCGGCGCACTCTTCAGCTGGCTCGCAGGAAGCTTCCTCATCTCCGGCATCATCGGAAATATCATTGGCGGTGTTATCGGCTCCTGCCTCGTTATCTTTATCATCAAGTTGATCAAGAAGTAAGAGGTTTTAATTGCACATCCGTGCACGCCCGGCAATATACTGAGCGTGAACGGAGCATGCACATACAGCACTGCTTTCATCGGCCGGTACCGGAGTTATTAAGACTTCCGGCACCGGTCATTTTTACGCGCAGTTATTCCGTAATACTGCCTTTGGAGCCTGATCCTGCCGCATATCGTGTTTCGTGCGATGTACTCATCGAGAAGCCCGTCATCAGGCACTCCGTCGAGTATCGGCACTTTTGACAGAAAGCCCTTGAAGGCATCGCGGTCCCTGAAATAGTCGCGCTCGCATATCGGCACCAGGGTCACATCCGCAAACCCGGCGGAGATCACATTCTCATAATCCCTTATGCTCTGAGGCACGGGATCGCTGTATCCCTGACCGTCCCCGAAGACCATCTTCAGTCCCCAGCAGTCATACTTGTCGACGCCCCTTATCAGAAGGTGTCCGCCGGGCTTGAGGCACTTTATGATCTGAGCAGGATCCGTCACCGTGTGTCTTGCCACGACCACATCGAAAAGCTCCTCCCCCACATCCATCTTCAGGTTGTCCATCACCCGGAAAGAGATGTCAGTCCTGCCGCTCTTTGCGAGATTTCTTTTCGCTGTCGCGATCATCTGCGGAGAATAATCCGTCGCAATGATCTGTCTGCATTCAGGGTATTCGGCAATGACCTTTTCGCCCCCGCCTGTTCCGAGATCGAGGACACAGGAATCCTCCGACACGAGCGAGCGGAGGATCTTATAAAGATCCCATTCCGTCAGGCATTCGGAGCTGATGTCAAACTCATCGAACTTCCATGATGCAAGTCTCTCATAGTATTCAAAATAATCGTCGTGAAGCATAAAAATAGAACCTCCTTTCACGAACAGCAAAATAGTGCGCCGAAGCGCCGGTCTTTGTCATTCATGATGAGATTCCAGGGCTCTTATCATTATTAACCCCGCCGAAAAGGCGTCGCGGCAACGGAACGCGAATAACTAATTGATCCGTTACTCTTTGATATTAACACTCGGCCGGAGTCAGGTCAACTGCCGCCTTACAGCTGCCGCCTGCCCCCTCACAGCTGCCGCGTGCCCCCTCACGACTTCCGACAGTCACACGGACCGCGGTCACAGGTGTCCGGAGCTTGTTTTCCATGTTATAATGGTATTTTAATAAAAGAAAAATGACACTTTGCTATTGCGGAGGTACATATATGAGCAACAGGAAGATACTTGCAGTTATCCTTTCACTTACGATGGTATTCGGAAGCCTTCCGATGACTGTCCTTGCCGGTGAGGAGGCGGATGTCGGTATTGCAGAGGTGGATCCCGGCGAACCGGAAGGCGCAGAAGATCAGAGACCCGAAGAGGATCCGGCGGCTGTGGCGGCTGCGGCACAGGCAGCTGCAGAAGCCCAGGCTCAGGCTGCTGCAGAAGCGCAGGCAGCCGCAGAAGCCCAGGCTCAGGCTGAAGAACAGGCAGCAAAGGAAGCGGAGGCTCAGGCAGCCGCAGGAGCGCAGGCAGGCGTAGAACCAAAGGCAGGCGAAGATCCTCAGCCCGGTGCTGATGACCAGTCAGGTGAAGATGCACATGTTGGTGAACAGGCAGCTGACCCGAAAGAAGATGGTGAACCCGGCGGAGCAGATGCAGGTGAAGGCGGAGATGCAGGTGAAGGCGGAGATGCAGGCGAAGGCGGAGATGCAGTCGGAGGCGATGCAGGGGATGAAAACGGATCATCCATTACTTATATCGGCCGCACCTGGGACGGCACAGAAGTCGTTTCCACAGAGGAAACAGCCGACTCCTCGATACAGCCTTTTCCTGCCGACGGCAATATAACAGCAGGCTGGTATTACCTGGACAGCGATGTAACAAAGGACGGACGCATCGAGTCGATCACCGGAGACGTAAACCTGATCCTCGGTGACGGCTATACACTGGATGTAAAAGGACTCTATGTCCCTGAAGGAACTACACTTTCGATCTATGCACAGAGCGACGGTGAGGATGCCGGTACGCTCTATTCTCACCCGTCTTCAGGCGGTGCTGCTATCGGAGGAAAATCCGGCAGCAACAACGGAAACATCACCATATACGGAGGCAATATCATTGCCCTGGGCGATGATAACTGCGCGGGCATCGGTACGAATGACGGAAAGAGCGGCGGCGCGATCATCATCTACGGAGGCACTATAACTGCCGAAGGCGGAAAAGAAGGTGCGGCCATCGGCGGCGGAAGAAATTGTGACGGCGGCTATATCACGATCTACGGCGGCGATATCACCGCAAACGGTCCGGATGATTCAAACTGCCCGGAGAACGGTGCCGGTATCGGCGGAGGAAGATACGGCGACGGCGGAACGATCGATATTTACGGCGGTACCATAACAACATACAGCCGTGACGGCGCAGGCATCGGCGGAGGCGATGACGGTGCGGTCGGTTATATATTCATCAGCGGCGGAACCATAACTTCAACAAAGGTAAACCAGGGACAGGGAGCCCGTATCGGAAGCGGATGTGACGGATCAGGCGGAAATATCACCATCAATGGTGGTACCATCACAACTACCGGCGGAAGCGGAGCATGCATCGGCGGAGGAAAAGGAAATACCGGCGTCACTACCATCACTATCACGGGCGGTGACATCACCTGCACCGGCAGCTACGGTATCGGCAACGGCTCAGGAAGCAGCGCCAATACATCTGTGACGCTCGATTACACCAACGATACGATAGATTCGATCAGTATCAATGCTTCCTCCTTCAACGGCAATGTAACGCTCGAGATGCCTTTCGGCAGGTATATCGATGGCGAACTGGTACAGTCGCTGACAGCCGGCGAAGTAGAAGACAACAGCACTCTTTCGGGCGGTGTCCTGAAGGCACCGAACGGACAGATCGACTCACCTGTCACCTACACTCAATACAGCCGCAGCGATGCCGGCGCGACAGTAGGAACAGAGAATACTACCGAAGTCTACACCGAAGTGACGTCCGATATCATGAGTAACTATCCGGACGGACTTACTACCGGTGATTATGTAGTGAAGAACGATATCACGATAAATGATCACGTATTTATCAAAAAGGGGTGCACGGTCAATCTCATCATCATAAACGGCTGCACCGTCAGATTTAAGAAGGGCCTCGGCTGCGGGCTTAAAAAGAACGGTGAGTATGCCACGCTGAATATCTTCAGCGGCCAGACCGAACGCCAGGAATTCGGCATCGGAAAGATCATTGCTACCGGAATGGACTATTCGGCAGGCATCGGCGGAGATGACGATGAGGCAAGCGGAAACATCACCATCCACAACGTTAATATCAGAGCTACAGGAGGACACCACGGCGCAGGCATAGGCGGCGGCGAAGGCGGAGGTGTCCGTAATCTGGATCTCACAACGATCACGATCTATAACGGCGATACCACTGCAACGGGTGGTACAGACGGTGCAGGCATCGGCGGCGGTGACTGCCAGCCCGGTGCACGCACATATATCTACGGCGGCAAGGTAACGGCTACCGGAGGAAGGCACGGCGCAGGTATCGGCGGCGGTGACGAAGAGGGTACTTTCGGAGTCTTCATCTACGGCGGTGAGGTCACGGCCCAGGGAGGAGATCTCGGTGCCGGTATCGGCGCGGGCGAAGAAGGCGGAAATCTCCGCAAAAAGGACAACGGCGGCGGCATCAACATCCACGGCGGTAAGGTCACGGCGACGGGCGGCGACCGCGGCGCAGGTATCGGAAGCGGAGATGACGAGAAGGTCAGCGGCACCATCTACATCGACGGCGATACGACGCAGCTCACGGTACAGGGCGGCGAGTACGGCGCAGGTATCGGCGGAGGCGGTTTCGGAGACGTCGGTGCCACGATCACAATCGCGACCGGTGCGAACAGCACGGTTAATATCACCGGAGGCTGGGGCGGCGCCGGCATCGGCGGCGGCTACGGCGGCAATATGGACAGCAACGCCTACATACAATCAGAGAATACGGTCAACGTTACCGGCGGTCTTGATGCTGCAGGCATCGGCGGCGGATGCGAAGGCTCTGCTGCAGTCGGCGGCGAAGGCGGAACTGTATATGTCGGCGGCAACCTCCACGTCACGCTCGAAAAGAGCTCGAATGATATGGACGCCATCGGAAGAGGCTATCACGACTGGTGCCACGGTACCGTCTATATAGCAGCCGGCAATAACAAGACCGGCAAGTATCTGAAGGTCGTATACGGAAAAGACGAAAAGAAGATCGCGAATGCCGGTAAACGTACATCAAAATGTCATTCGAAGACCGAACTTCTCATCAGCGAGTGCGACCATAAGAAACTCGACGGCAGCAGTGCACTTAAGTATACGGTCCTGGATGATACGATCCAGCACAGAGTCTACTGCCCTTACTGCGGATGGGAAACAACGGAAGACCATACCGGCGCTATGTGTCCCTGCGGAATCTCAGGTCCTCTGCACACCGTAACCCTGCTCGAAAATAATTCGAGCGTCGAGACGACATATGAAGTCGCGGACGGTGCGGAATTCATCCTCCCTGAAGGAAAAGATTACGACAATTATTCCTTTGTAAACAGGTTCTCAGAGTGGCGCTACAACGGTATGTCATATGGAGCCGGCGACTCGATCACCGTTAATGGCGACATAAGGATAGGTGCTCAGTACGAGAGAGCATATGCTGTAGATATCGATACTTTGGATATGACAAACGGCTCTGTCTCGACCGACAAGGATCTGGCACAGGCCGGTGAGACAGTTTACGTATTCCCCAGACCGGATGACGGATATCAGGTCGATCTCGTCGTGATAAGCGGAGTGATAGACGAGAACTATTATGAAGAGGAGCTCGTGCCGGGCGAAGACGGAAAATGTTCCTTCGTTATGCCCGCAGGCGAGATCACTGTTTCGGTTGAATTCACGAAGGCTCCCGGACAGGTGATCATTTCCGACACGATAGAGAACGGAACTGTCACACCCGACATGGAGATTGCGGATGAGGGCGAGACCGTAACACTCACAGTTGCTCCCGATAACGGATATCATCTCGAAAAGATACGCTGCAGGACTGAAAGCGGCGCGGATGTTGAGGTTACGAAGTCCGACGACTCGCATTATACCTTTGTCATGCCGGCAATGAGCGTGACTGTCTCTGCGGAGTTTGATCCGGTCGTTTATACCGTGACATTTGATAAGGGCAACAGTATGGCAAGCGGCCAGATGGCACCTGTTCAGGTTCCCTACGGCACTGAATATACTCTACCCGAATGCGAATTTACTGCCCCCGCAAGTATGCACTTTACCAGATGGATAATTGGGGTCGGAGATGAGATGATGTCAGAAGGCGACAAGATCACCATTACAGGAGATGTAACGATTTCTGCTCACTACGACTGTTTTGCAGAACTCAAGGGTTATACTCTCAGCCTTGACGGAGATATCGGCATCAATTTCTATATAAAAATGGACGATTTTCTTTTAAGAGACGGGGAAGCATATATGCTGTTTACTGTTCAGGGTTCGAGCGATGAATATCGTACGCAGGAGGTCTTTCTCGCTGATACGCACTGTGAGTTTATAGACGGAGAGCCCTACTATGTATTCAAGTGCCGTGTCGCGGCAAAGGAGATGACTTCCTCCATAAGTGCGCAGATGTTCAGCGGAGAGAATCCGATCAGCGATGAGTACACCTATTCGGTCAGGGAATATGCCGAATACATACTTGCCAATTCAGATTCGAACGTGGAATACCAGAAGGCTGTCCCTCTCGTAAAGGCGATGCTGAACTACGGTACTGCGGCTCAGGCTTATTTCGGAACAGACGGCGAGGCTGCAAATGCAACTCCGTATATGACTGATAAAGACAGGATCGTTCCTGCCGTTAATCCCAGGTACATCCATGCAGTTGAACCCATTATGCCCATGCTGCCCGAAGGCCTCGAGTTTGACGGTTACACACTCTCACTGAGGTCTGAGACGACTCTCTCGCTGTACTTTATATGCAGCGATGAGCTGAGCTTCAGCTGCTCTGATGGCTATGACGTCGTCACCACCGGCAGCACCTCAACATATCAGGTCGCGAGGATCAGAGGCATCAAGGCAAGCGATCTGGATAAGCCGATAACGCTGATTGTTTCATATGGTGATAATACATATATATTCACATACAGTGTTCTCAGCTACTGCAAGTCTGCACTCAGCGGAAACCATCCGGAACTGGAAGCGGTAATAACTGCTTTGTACTGCTATTATGAAGCTGCAGAAAACTATGTAACAGGCAACTGACAGTCAGACTTAGATTTTTAAAGGATGGCGGCGGTCGTCATTGCGGCCGCTGCCTTTTTGTTGTGGTGAGGAATGCCCCCGCAGGCGGCGACCTTTTCAGTGTGATGAAGATACAGATTCTCATCGTCATTTCATCCCAACCTGCCGAAAAGCACCCATTGGGGATGAAAAACTATCCGCGATTTCATCCCATATTACCGAAAACCGCCCTTTGGGGATGAAAGCATTCTGAAATATCATCCCAAACTGCCGGGAATCGCCCATTTGGGATGAAAAGTCTTCTGCGATTTCATCCCAAACCACCGGAAATCGGTCAAGTCCTAATTAGTGTGTAAATTCAAATTCCTGCATAATGCTTGTCCCTTAAGCAACCAAGATCTCGTGATGCTGCCGTTCAGCAATCTCTGTAAAAGCTTGGGTAATTGTTGGTTCCATCTCCTGATATCGCTT